>JAQBYB010000048.1 GCA_027624235.1 Pseudomonadota bacterium
AGTCGCTGAGTCGGCTCTTGCGCATAGGTCCCATAATAACCCCAAAACTCGGTTATCTGGGTCAGCCCCCAATATTTTAGCCTCTTTACGGCGCAAGATTGATTCAAAAACACTCGCCCATCTAAAATACTGATTCAACAATAGCAAAGCCCCGTTTCCTTTCTTGCGCGGCGCAATAATATTTCAGAGTTTTGCAACAGCCTCGGTCAGAAGCAGACCTCACCGATAGTTTTGGAAATGGTCCGCGTTGCAGGGTACGGCAGCCTTGCTCCTGCGGCGCTATTTGATCCCGGTTGCCCTTGAAAGCCGGTATCCCCGTCCCATCATCCACCACCGCTACCCCAAAAAGTTTCACTTTCGTTCCGAATTATCTTGAAACTTACCCAAAAATATGCTTTAATTCCGTAATTGCGAATTTATAAAGGTATAAAGTCTTTAAACATCGGAAACAAGGAGGGGCGCTCTGGGGCATCAAAATGTAGACAGATGTCGATGGATGTAGACGTTTGCTGACAATTTTTTTGAGATTTGCCATAATCCCACCCACGCCACCCGTGGCCATAACGTCGCCGACATCCTCGCTCCTGATGTCGTTGCCGGCGGCGGCCGCCTGAAGGCGCTTATTCGACCTTGCCGGAGCCGAGCTTGACGATGGTCTTCTGGTTTTCCTGCTCATGGGAGAGGACGATCGCCGTCACCGTGACGGGTTGTCCGGGCTTATAGTCTTCGGCCTTTGAGGGCTTGATCTGGACCTCCGCAAACGCCCCGGCGCCGAAGCCGGGATCGAAGCGGAGGTAGTATTCCTTGACGAATTCGTCGCCGTGGATCATCTGCACCTGAACGACCTTGCCGGCCCAGCGGACCTTCTGCGAGCGCACCGCCGCCCAGGCCTTGGCGTCGCCACCGCGGATCGCCTCGATGGCGGTTGCCGCCTTGATGTCAGAGACCGGCTTTTCACCACAGGCGGCAACGCCGATCACCAACAGGGCGCAGAAAACCGCTTTCAAGGATTGTCGGGGGGGGTTGTTTTGCATGATCTGGTCCTTATATCGGCTGGCCTATTCCCCGGCAAACAGCAATTTCAGTTGCTCCAAACACGCGTCGCGGTCGGCTTTAAAATCGCCGGCTTCCCACCAGTCCTCGACCTTGGCCATCGCCTGGCCGATGCGCGGGCCTTCTTCGACGCCAAGCCCGATCGCGTCCTCGCCGGTCAATGGAAATGGAGCCCCCTGCCAGTCGTCGCATTGTTGCAGCAGGTCCAGCCATCCTTGCGTGCGCGCGCTCGGCAGCCGCGGCGTGATCGCCAGTTCTCCGGCCCAGGCCAGCAGCGTCAGGTCGCGAACGACCTCGGGGCCGAGCCGGTGCAGCGCCCGGCGGATGTCAGGCCCGCCCATCTCCGGGGTAATGGCGACCGGCGGCGCCGCCAGGGTGACCAGGCGCAGTGTCTGGCGGTTGGACAGCCGCAGCCGCGCCGCGAGGGCCTCGGCGCCGGCGGCGTCGGTGTTGATCAATGCCGCCACGCGCCTGAGGCTATCGGGGGCCACCGTGGCCACCTTGATGGCGCGGGTTTCCAGCCAGGCGGTCATCCGCAGCCGCCCGACGTCGCCGGCCTCCATCAGAATGTGATCGAAAACGCCGAGGCCGCGCATCATCACCGCCAACTCGGCCGGGTCGGGCACCAACAGGATTTTGAACAGCTCGTCGCGCACCCGTTCGCCGGAAAGCCCCGGCAGTTTGTTGGCATGGGCGCGGCAGGCGGCGATTGCGTCCCGGTCCGGTTGCGGCCGTCCGAACAGGCCGTAAAAGCGGAAAAACCGCAGCAGCCGCAGCACGTCTTCGGTAATCCGCTCCGCCGCGATGCCGACAAAGCGGATGCGTCCGTGGGCGAGGTCGTTGATCCCTTCGTAGTGATCGTAAATATCGCCGTCCGGCGTCGCCGACAGCGCGTTGATGGTCAAATCCCGGCGGCTGGCGTCGGCGATCCAATCGTCGGTAAAGGCCACCGTCGCCCGCCGGCCGTCGGTTTCGACGTCGCGGCGCAACGTCGTGATCTCGAATTTCTGATCGCCGACGATGGCGGTGATGGTGCCGTGCGCGATGCCGGTGGGAATCGCCTTGATGCCGGCGGCCTGCAACAGCGTCATGACGGTTTCCGGCGGATCCGGGGTGGCGAGGTCGATATCACCGCTGACGGCGCCGGTCTCGAATGCCGACGGCGGCCGGTTGGCGAGCGCATCGCGCACGCAGCCACCGACGAAACGAACCTCGGCGCCCTTGGCCGTCAGCGCGTCGAGGACGGCAAGGGTTTCCGGCGCCCGCAGCCACGGCTGCGGCGAAAGCTTACCGATCGGACCATAGGTCGCGTTCATGGAGACCATGGCGACCGGCTACGGCTTATCCTGCTTATAAGACGGCGGCACGACCTTGCCATCTTGCAGGCGCGGCGATTGGTAGACGCCGCTGTCGGGCGGGTCGCCGGAGGTCAGCGCCAGGGTGGCCAGCCCCACCGCCATCAAAAGGAAACCGAGAACCATGCTCCAGAACAACGGCCCCTTCTGCAATTCTGGAATGGCATCGTCGCTGTCGTGATCGTGATTGCGCCGCGCCCGCCACACCCAGATCATATAGATCGCGGTCGGCAGCAACAGCGGCAACACATAGGTGAAAAAAATCCTGAACATTTATTTTCGCAACACCTCATAAAGGTTAATCAACATGCCGGCGGTGGCGCCCCATATATAATAATCCCCAAAGGGCATGGCATGAAACTCCCGCGTACTTCCCTTGAATTTCCGGCTGTGGCGTTGGTGGTTGGCCGGGTCGAGCAAAAAGTCCAACGGCACCTCGAAGATATCCTCGACCTCGTGCGGGTCCGGGGTGACGTCAAAGGGCGGCGTCACCAGGGCGACGACGGGGGTAATCGAAAATCCGGTGCGGGTGACGTATTCGTTGAGACGACCGATGATATTGACGTGACGGCGATGCAGCCCGACTTCTTCCTCGGCCTCGCGCAACGCCGTGTCTTCCGCCGTGCTGTCGCCCGCGTCCATGTGGCCGCCCGGAAAGCTGATCTGCCCGGGATGATGCTGAAGATGGTCGGTGCGCTGGGTGAACAGGACCGTGAGGCCGCCGGGATGATCGACCAAGCCGACCAGCACCGCGGCCGGGGTCAGGTCCGGGTCTTTTCCCATTTCCGCCACCATGCCTGGGTTGAGGTCATGGTCGCCCCGCAGTTGCCCTTCGGGAGACCGGCGCAGCAGTTCGATGATCTGTTCCGGCGTCATCATTGGGGCTCCAGATGACCAAGCGAAAAAAAGCCGCCGCAACTCCAGACCCCGAGAGCGCCGTCTTGTTCAACACCCAAGCCGACCAGCTCATAATAGACGGCCCGCGTGATCAATGCCTCAATGCCGCCGTCCATGACCAGATAGGGCGAGGGCTCAAAGGTGTCGTTGTCGAAATCGACGCGAATCGGATGGCCGTCATCGACGCTGACAAGGGCGTCCAGATTGGTGCGAAGGGTGATGATTTGATCGGCGCCGCTGCCCGAAGTGGTCATTTCGACCGCCAGGAAGGGGGCGTCCTCGACCGCAATACGGCCGACTTCGGCGGGCGTGATCAGCCAGTAATCGCCTTCATCGTCGCGGCGAAGAACGGTGGAAAACAAGCGCACAAGCTCCTTACGGCCAATGGGAGAACCACGGTAATGCCATTGGCCGCCCCGGTCGATGCGCATCTCAAGCTCGCCGCAGATCACCTGGCCCGGCTTGAGGGCGATGCCTTTGGGCCGGACAGGCGCCCCACCGGCCCTGGGTGCGGTCGGTAACGATAATCTGATATGGTCACCGGTGTTTTTGCTCATATACTTAACCTATAGGACTTTAACCGAGGAGGCGTCGCCGTGACCGCAACCGCTAAAACTAAGAACAAGGCGAGTTTAGACAATTCCGAGGCGCTTATCGATGCTATAGATAAACTGGGCCGTGACATTGCCGCCGCCCGGGACGGGATCGGCCACGCTATCTTCGGCCAGACCCGTGTCGTCGAGGAAACCCTGATCACCATCCTTGCCGGCGGTCATCTATTGCTGATCGGCGTTCCGGGGCTGGGCAAGACCCGTTTGGTTGAAACATTGGGCAAGGTATTCGGCCTTGATGACCGCCGCGTGCAGTTCACGCCGGACCTGATGCCCGCCGATATTCTCGGCTCCGAGGTGTTGGAGGAATCGGACAAGGGGAAGCGCTCGTTCCGTTTTATTAAAGGCCCGGTGTTCTGCCAGTTGCTGTTGGCCGATGAAATCAACCGCGCCAGCCCGCGCACCCAATCGGCGTTGTTGCAGGCGATGCAGGAACATCGGGTATCCGTCGCTGGTCACTACCACGACCTGCCGGTTCCGTTTCATGTGCTGGCGACTCAGAACCCGCTCGAACTGGAAGGCACCTATCCGCTGCCGGAAGCCCAGCTCGACCGCTTTTTCATGCAGGTAGATGTCGAATATCCTGATTTAGAGGCCGAACGCGCAATCATGATTAACACCACCGGCGCCCCGGAGACCGAGCCGGTCCAGGTGATGGACGCCGAAACCCTGATTGAAGCGCAAAAGCTGGTCCGCCAGGTTCCCGTCGGCGAAAGCGTCGCCGAGGCGATCCTTGAACTGGTCCGCGCCGGGCGTCCGGAAAGCACCGACCTCGACGATGTAAAGGCCCATGTATCATGGGGACCGGGGCCGCGGGCGACACAGGCATTGATGTTGGGCGTGCGTGCCCGCGCCGTGATCCAAGGCCGCCTCGCCCCCAGCATCGACGATGTTCTGGCCCTGGTGCATCCCATCCTCCGTCACCGCATGGCCCTGACATTCGCGGCGCGGGCGGAAGGGGTTACGCTGGGCTACATCATCGACCGATTGTGTGAGCGGATCGGATAGAGCAGGCGCAAGGCTTGGCATTATGACGGCGCCCCCTTCACAACGGCCGCGTTCACCGGAGACCCACCACAAGGCGGAGGAACTGGCCGCCCACCTGCCGCCGTTGATGGTTGCCGCCGAACGGGTCGCGGCGACGGTTTCCCAAGGCGTTCATGGCCGCCGCCGGGTTGGTCAGGGTGAAACATTCTGGCAGTTCCGCCGCTACGGTTTCGGCGATTCCACCCAATTAATCGATTGGCGCCAATCGGCGAAATCGCAACCGGTCTATGTCCGTGAAACGGAATGGGAAGCGGCGCAAAGCGTGTGGTTGTGGCGGGACGGGTCCGGCTCGATGGATTACCGGTCGACCGACGGCCTGGTCAACAAGATCGAACGCGCCGACCTGCTGTTGCTGGCGTTGGCGTCGTTGTTGATCAGGGGCGGCGAACACGTGGCGCTTTTGGGCACCGGCGCGACGCCGTCATCGGGACGCGGCATGTTGCATCGGCTTTGGACAATGATTGAAGCTCAGGAACGCAAGGCGAAAACACCAAGCAGCCTGCCGGCCTTCGAATCCCTGCCCCGGTACGGGCGGGTCGTATTGATTGGTGATTTCCTGTCGCCATTGGAGGAAATCCGCCAATCCATCGCGTCTTTCGCCAATCAAGGCATTCGCGGCCATTTGGTTCAGGTGCTGGACCCGGCGGAATACACGCTGCCGTTTTCCGGGCGGGTGCGGTTCGACGGCATGGAGGACGAAGGCGACATTTTGATCGGGCGGGTCGAGGCCATGCGAGAGCAATACCTTGACCGGCTGACAACCCATAACCAGGGGATTGAGGCGTTGGCCAAGTCCTTCGGCTGGAGCCACGCCGTTCATCACACGGACCGCTCGCCAGAGGCGTCGCTGTTGGCCCTGTATCTGGTGCTGTCCCAAACGACCGGGGCCTAGGCGATGTTGACCTTGGGCGCCCTTTCCTTTGCCGTGCCTTGGGCGTTGACGGCGTTGTTGGCGTTGCCGGTGATTTGGTGGTTGTTGAAATTAACGCCGCCGCTGCCGAGGACGATCCGGTTTCCCCCGGTCCGGTTGTTGTTCGGCCTGGGCACGCGCGAGGAAAGCGCCGCCAAAACCCCGCTGTGGCTGTTGATTATCCGTTTGGTGCTGGCCGTCCTGGTCATTTTGGCCGCCGCGCACCCCTTGCTCAACGCCGACACGCAGTTGGGCGGCAAGGGGCCTTTGGTCGTCGTGATTGATGACGGCTGGGCGGCGGCGTCCAATTGGCCGGCCCGCAAAATTTTACTGGGCGGCTTTGCTGATCAGGCGGAACGTCAATCCCGGCCGGTGGTGGTGCTAACCACGGCGGCGGTGGAAAACGAAAGCGAAGGGTCCAAAGTCAGGATGATGACCGCCGCCGACGCAAGGCGCATATTCGAATCCCTGCAACCAAAACCATGGTTTACAAATCGCGCCCGCGCCCTGGCGCCGGTACTGGATTCCGGCGCCCTCACTGATAACCGGCCGGGGGATGTGGTTTGGTTGAGCGACGGTCTGGAGGAACCTTCTTCTACTAAAGACGCCAAGACCATGGCCGACCTTGTCGCCCCTCTACAACGGCTGGGCGCGGTACGCGTTATTAGCGAACCGGCGGTGCGGCTGGCGATTGTTCTCAAGTCCCCTGAAACCGATGGCGGTACACTCAAGTTGGTCGCGGAGAGAGCCTCACCAAAAGGCATGGCGTCGATCTGGGTCAGGGCGGTCGGCGATTCCGGGCGTCTTTTGGCCCGTGAACCGATGACCTTTGCCGACGGCAGGACCCTGGCCGAGGTCGGGATGACGCTGCCGACGGAACTATTAAACCAGCTTCAACGCCTTGAGATCGAGAATGCTGGTGCTGCCAATGCCGCCGGCACCGCCGGTGCGGTGGTCCTGATGGATGAACGCTGGCGACGGCGGCCGGTCGGCCTGGTGTCCGGGGCCGGGGCAGCGGCCGACCAGCCTTTGCTGAGTGATCTATTCTACCTGGAACGCGCCTTGAAGCCGTTTTCCGAAATTCGGCACGGGTCCATCGGCGATCTTTTGAAACGCCCGTTGGCGGTGATGGTGTTGGCCGATCCGGGGCGGTTGGGCAAAGCGCCCCGCAATGCCCTGGAAAATTGGATCAAGGCAGGCGGCGTGGCGATCCGGTTTGCCGGACCGCTGCTGGCCAAGGCGACCGCTGACGAAGGGGACGCCGGCGCGCCCTTGTTGCCGGTGCCGTTGCGGCAGGGGGACCGGGTGATCGGCGGCGCCATGTCGTGGCGGACTCCGGCGAAGCTGGCGCCCTTCGAGGCATCGAGCCCATTTTATGGGTTCACCGTTCCCCAGGACGTGACGGTAGAACGCCAGGTACTTGCCCAACCGGCGCTTGATCTCGCCGATAAAACCTGGGCCCGTCTTGATGATGGAACGCCCTTGGTGACGGCGGAACGCCGCGGCAAGGGATGGTTGGTCCTGGTGCACACCACCGCCAATGCGCAATGGTCGAATTTGTCGCTATCGGGCCTGTTTGTCGACATGCTGCGCCGCTTGGTGGCGTTTAGCCAAGGTGTTGTCGCCCATGCCGCCGGGCCGCCGCTTGAGCCGTTGACCAGCCTCGACGGATTCGGGAACCTAGGCCCTGTCACCGCCAACGCGCGAGCCATTTCCGCCGATACCTTTGAGGCGACCAAGGTTTCACCTCGGCACCCGCCCGGATACTATGGGTCCAAGGCGACGCGCCGGGCGTTGAATTTATCCGCCGATTTGGCCGCCCTTAAACCGATCGGTTCGCTGCCGTCCGGCGTTTCCAGGGGCTTTTACGGAAAGACCGCGGAAAGGGATTTCAGGCCGTGGTTGTTGGTCCTGGCGCTGGTTCTGGCGTTGATAGATTGCGCCGCCAGTCTCAGCCTGCGGGGGCTTTTACATTTACACCGCACCAAGGCGTTGGCGCCAGTGGTGGTGTTGGTCCTGTGGCCGCTGACGGCGGTCGGGGCGGAAAAAAGCCCCGAGCGATTTGCCATGGACAGCAGCCTGCAAACCCGGTTGGCCTATGTGATTACCGGCGACCGGCAGGTCGATGCAACCAGCGAGGCCGGGCTAACCGGTCTCAACATTCTGCTTCGGCGGCGGACCGCGGCGGAACTCGGTCCCCCCCAGGGCGTCGATCCGGCCCGCGACGAGTTGTCGTTTTTCCCGCTGTTGTATTGGCCGGTGACTGCCGGCAGCGTGCCGTCCACGGAAACCGCAAGGGCCAACATCAACAAGTATCTCAGGAACGGCGGCACCATTTTATTTGATACCCGTAGCGCCGGTGATGGGGCCGATGCCCCGTCCTTGCGCCGTCTCGCCAGGGGGCTTGATATCCCGCCCCTGGTGCCGGTATCGCCGGACCATGTGTTGACCCGGTCGTTTTACCTGCTCAAGGAATTTCCAGGTCGATGGGCCGGCGGCACTCTTTGGGTGGAACGCGCCGGCGAACGGGTCAATGACGGCGTTTCCCCGGTCATCGCCGGCGGCAACGATTGGGCCGCCGCCTGGGCATTGGACGATTCGCAGCGGCCGCTCTATCCGGTTGTCCCAGGCGGCGAGCGGCAGCGCGAAATGGCGTTCCGGTTCGGGATCAACCTGGTCATGTATACGCTGACCGGGAACTATAAGACCGATCAGGTTCACCTGCCGGCAATCATGAAAAGGCTCGGGAAATGAGCGAAACCCTTTCCTTTGCGCCGATGGTGCCGTTGCCGCTGATTGCGGTGCTGGCGGTCGTGGGGTTGGTGTTGGCCGGGATAGCGTTGGCGCGCGGCGCTCCAGGTGGGTTGTTGCGGATTGCCGTTTTGGCCGTTCTTGTCGTCGCCTTGGTCAATCCAAGGGCGCTCAGGGAGGAACGACAACCGCAGCGGGACGTCGCCCTTGTCGCCGTCGATCGCTCCGCCAGCCAGGAAGTCGGCGGACGCCGGGCGGAAACCGATGCCGCCTTGAAGTCCGTCCGCGAGGGATTGGCCCGCTTCAAAGACCTCGACGTTCGCATCATTGAGGCAACGGATGACACTGCCGATAAGGGCGCGACTACCGACGCCGAGAAAGACGGGGGAACGCGTCTGTTCAGCGCCTTGGCGCGGGCGGCGGCGGAGGTTCCAAGGCAACGGCTTGCCGGCGCCATCATGATCACCGATGGCCAGATTCACGATATTCCCGCCGTAACGGCGGCGGGAAAACTCGATCAGAAGGCGCCGTCCCCCTTGCACGTGTTGCTGACCGGCAAATCCGGAGAATCGGATCGCCGCCTGGTCATCGAACAGGCACCCAGCTACGGCATTGTCGGCAAGAGCGTGACCATCCGCTACCGGGTCGAGGACCAGCTCGGCGATCAGACAAAATCGCTGACCAAAGGGCTTGCCCGGATGCGGCTTCGTTATGACGACGATAAGGAGATCGTCTCGAACATTCCGGTAGGGCGCAGCAGTGAGATTTCCTTTGAGCTGGAGCATGCCGGGCCGACGGTGGTTGAAATGTCGGTCGCCGCCGCACCGGGTGAACTTTCGACCATCAACAACCGGGCGCTGGTCAGTATCAACGGTGTTCGTGACCGGCTCCGGGTGCTGTTGGTTTCCGGTCAGCCACATGCCGGTGAACGCGCCTGGCGCAACCTTTTGAAGTCCGACCCGTCGGTGGATCTAGTCCACTTCACCATTTTGAGGCCGCCTGAAAAAGACGACTTCACGCCGCTCCGGGAACTGGCGCTGATCGCTTTTCCCATTCAGGAACTGTTTGAACTCAAGCTCGCGGAATTCGACCTGATCGTTTTTGACCGGTATGTGGTCCGCGATGTGCTGCCGCCGTCCTATATCACCAACATCGTTAACTTCGTGAAGGAAGGCGGCGCGTTGCTGTTGGCCTTGGGTCCAGAGTTCGCGACGCCGCGGTCGCTTTTCCAAACACCGATGGGGCAAATCATGCCGGCGTCGCCGACGGGCCGCGTATTGGAACAGGGGTTTAAGCCGACGTTGACCGATATCGGCCGGCGTCACCCGGTGACCGCCGGGTTGCCTATGGACGGCGACAAAACACCTGAATGGGGGCGTTGGTTCCGAATGATCGAGGCCGTCCCCAGAACCGGGCGGGAATTGATGCGCGGCGTCGATGGTAAACCGTTGTTGATGCTGGAGCGCAATGGAAAAGGCCGGGTCGCGCAGGTGTTGAGTGATCATATATGGCTGTGGGCGCGGGGATATGAGGGCGGCGGCCCGCAAGCGGAATTGTTGCGCCGGTTGGCCCATTGGCTGATGAAGGAACCGGACCTGGATGAAGAAGCCCTGAAAGCCGAAATCAAGGATGGCCGTCTTCAGGTCCAGCACCGCAGCCTTGACGCCGAAGCGCCACCTGATGTTACGGTCACCAAACCCTCGGGCCAGACTCAGCCGCTCCGCCTGGAGGATGCCGGAAACGGTGTCTGGAAAGGGGCGATGGCGGCGACGGCATCCGGGCTGTACAAGGTAACGGATGGAACCCAGACCGCGTTGGCGACCCTGGGCGCCCTTAATCCGCTGGAATTTCATGACCTGCGCGCCAGTGCCGAAAAAATCAGACCCGTGGCCGAGGCCAGCGGCGGCGGCATCCATTGGATCAACAAAGGCCTGCCGGATTTCAGGCGCACCCGACCGGGCCGGGATTCCCACGGCGATGGTTGGGTTGGGCTGGTGGCTAATCATTCTTTCGTTGTCTCCGGTCTTGCTCAGGTGTCGTTATTGCCTGGATACTTGGTTATGATCTTGGTATTGGGAGCCCTGATGGCGGCCTGGTACCGGGAAGGGCATTAGCATTATGATTCTGGTGACGACACTGAAAGAGCTGGGCCACTTCAAAAACGAATGGCTTGAAGCGCGGTATCATTTCAGCTTTGCTGATTATGCTGATCCGTCCCGGATGGGCTTGGGCGCACTTCGGGTGTGGAACGACGATACCATTCAGTCCGGCGGTAAATTTCTGCCGCATCCGCACCGGGATATGGAAATCATTACCTTTTTGCGGCGCGGCGCCATCACCCATGAAGACAACCTCGGCAACCGGGGCGTCACCAATGCGGGCAATGTCCAGGTGATGAGCGCCGGAACCGGCGTCATGCATTCTGAGGCTAATCTTGAAGATGACATCACCACGCTGTTTCAAATTTGGATCATCCCGGCTGAACGGAACATAACGCCGCGTTGGGAAACCAGAGAATTTCCCAGCGATTCCCGTTCCGGCCGCCTGCATGTGCTGGCGTCGGGGCGCGCAAACGATAAAGGGGCATTGAAAATTTTCCAGGACGCCGCGGTCATGGGGGCGACGCTGCGTCCCGGCGAAGAAATCGTCCACGGCCTGCCCGGCGGCCGCAAGGCGTATCTGGTGCCGGCAAGGGGCGAGATCACCGTCAACGGCATTGCCGTGAGCGAACGCGCCGGCGTCGAGATCCAGAGCGAAGAGACCATTACCATGACGGCACTGACCGAGGCCGAAGTGGTCTTGGTCGACGTCGCCTGAGGGCGTCGCTGATCGGATGTCCGCATCTTCTTCTAAACACGTTGTGATCGCCGCCCTGATCGGCAATGCGCTGATCGCGGTGACCAAGTTCGCCGCCGCGATGTATACCGGAAGCTCGGCAATGATGAGCGAAGGCATCCACTCGCTCGTCGACACGACCAACCAGGCGCTGTTGCTGTACGGCATCAAGCGCGCGGCCACGCCTGCCGATGAAGCCCATCCCTTCGGCTACGGGCGCGAAATTTATTTCTGGGCGTTTGTCGTCGCCGTCATGATTTTCGGTGTCGGCGCCGGGGTTGCTATTTTTGAAGGTTTCAGCAAGCTGGCCAACCCGACGCCGATCAAAAATGCCTTTGTTAACTACATCGTCCTGGGGCTGGCCTTCGTTTTCGAAGCCGCCGCCTGGTGGGTGGCGTTCCGGGAATTCAACCGCAAGAGGGGGACGTTGGGGTATTTGAAGGCGGTCCGGGTCAGCAAGGACCCGACGGTGTTCACGGTATTGTTCGAAGACTCCGCGGCGATGTTGGGCATCGTCGTCGCCTTTGTCGGCATCTGGTTCGCGCAATCGACCGGTCAGCTTTGGATGGACGGCGCCGCCTCGGCCGTCATTGGCGTCATTCTGATCATCGTTGCCGCCATTCTGGCGTTTGAATGTAAAGGGCTGCTGATCGGCGAAGGCGCCACCGAAGCGGTGATCAAAAACATTCGCGCCCTGGTCCGGGAGCATTCCACTGAGGCCACCGTCAACGAACTGCTGACCCTGCAATTGGGCCCCCAGGATGTGCTGGTCAACATGAGCCTGGACTTCAACAGCGACATGACGTCTGACGATGTCGAACGGTTGGTCAGCCAACTGGAGGACAAGATCAAGGCCGCCCATAAGGAAGTCACCCGGGTTTTTATTGAGGCGCAAAGCTTCGCCGGCCATTCCCGCCGGAAACCGCGACCGGAGCCAGTGTGATGGAAGTCCGGTTTTTGGGATCCGGCGATGCGTTTGGGTCGGGCGGCCGGTTCAACACGTGTTTCATGGTGACCACCCCGGAAACCCGGTTTTTGATCGATTGCGGGGCGACATCGCTGGTTGCCATGAACCGCTACGGGGTCGATCCCAATTCCATCGACAAAATTTTGTTGTCTCATTTGCATGGCGACCATTTCGGCGGCGTCGTGTTTCTGCTGGTGCACGCGCATTCGGTTAGCAAGCGCGACCGGCCGCTGGTCATCGCCGGGCCGCGGACAACGGAGCAACGGGTCATGGCGGCGCTGGAGGTTCTGTATCCGGGGTCGTCGAAAAACCCGTGGCGGTTTGAGCTTACCTTCGAAGAGTTCGAGGTCGAACAGGTCTGGCGTTCCGGCCCGGTTTCGGTGACGGCGTATCAGGCCGCGCACAATGCAGGGCAGGGTCCGGCGTGCGCGCTTCGCATTTCCATCGAGGGCAAGACGCTGACCTATTCCGGCGACGGTAGCTGGTCGGAAGGCCTGGCCGCGGCCGCCGCTGGCGCCGATCTGTTCATTGCCGAGGCCAATTTTTACGACAAAGACGTCCGCGGCCACATGAACCTGCAAACCCTGATCGCCCACCTGGATGAGATCGCCCCGAAACGCCTGATTTTGACGCATATGAGCGACGACATGCTGGAACGCGTCAACAGCCTTGATTTTGAGACCGCGGAGGACGGTAAAGTCGTTGAAATTTAAGTCTTTTTTAGTCTGAGCCCCGGCCCGGAAATAGTTGCCGGGCAGGCCTTGCCGGGGCATCCCGATGATCCCGCCAAAATGTCCCGAAAACCATTCCAAACCATTGATTATCAACATAATCTCTGTTTGGCACGCTTCCTGCAATCCTCTACGCCAAGACGGGAACAATAAAAAGGACGGGAACAATGCAGGCATTACAAATCGCGGCATCGGGGATGATGGCGCAACAGTACAATACCGAGGTGGTGGCGAATAACCTCGCCAACATGAACACCACCGGCTACCAACGCCGGCGGACTGAATTTTCGGATCTGCTTTACAAAGTATCGGAACGCAAAGACTCGGTTTCTTCCAGGGCCGGAATATCGGTTCCGGCAGGGCTCGAAAGCGGCCAGGGCGTACGTCTGGCGGCGGTGTACCGGGTAAGCGAACAAGGTTCTTTGTCACAGACATCCAACACCTTCGATATTGCCATTCAGGGCAAGGGCTATTTCCAGGTGCTGCTGCCAAACGGGGATACCGCCTATTCCCGGGACGGCACCTTTCAATTGGATGGCGCCGGCCAGTTGGTCACCCAGGACGGTTTCCCGGTACAGCCCGGAATCAGCATTCCGCCGGGGGCGATCGACGTCACCATTAATATGTCCGGCGAAATTCTGATCAGCGAAAAAGCCGGCGTCGAGCCTTCCAATGTCGGCACTCTTAGGATTGCCATCTTCCCCAACCAGGGCGGACTTGAGGCGATGGGCGACAACTTGTTCCGGGAAACCAAGGCATCGGGTCAGGCCACCGTCAACAATCCCGGTCGGCAAGGCTATGGTTTGGTGTTGCAGGGCTTCGTCGAAAGCTCCAACGTCGACCCGATTGCCGAAATCGCCGCCTTGATCTCGGCCCAGCGGGCCTATGAGATGAATTCCAAGGTCATCGAGAGGGCCGAACAAATGATGAGTGAAGGCCCCAAATAAGGCCCCTGATACGTCGCTTCGAGCGTATCGTTGATATTTCCCCGGCGGAGTCGGCCCCCGCCGGGGGTTATTTTGTTTGTCTGTCATTGCTCCGGCCGCCGTGTTCACCCATAAGACTTCCGGCAGAAGGAACCGATCATGGCGGCCACCGGCCAAGACCAGCAAAGCACCAAAAACGGAAGCCGTCGGCATACCGCCCTGGTGGTCAGCGTCACCACCACGGTACAGGCGCTGGCGACGATGTGCACGTTGGTGCCGGCGGCGATCGCGCCGGAACTGGCCCGCGCTTTCGAGGTGCCGGCATCGTGGATCGGCTTTCAGGTCAGCTTGACATATCTCGGCGCGTTGGCGATGTCGCTGGTGGTTGGGCAGTTCGTGCTTCGCCTCGGCGCGTTGCGGACCAGCCAAGGGGCGTTGGCGCTGTCCGGTATCGGGCTGGCGCTGGCGGCGACGTCGTCGTCGTCGATGATCGGCTTTGCCATCGGCTCGGTGTTGGTCGGTTTCGGCTATGGCCTGACCAACCCCGCCGCCGCCCATCTGTTGATGCGGATCACGAAACCGAATAACCGCAATTTTATTTTCTCGTTGAAGCAGTCCGGCGTGCCCCTGGGCGCGGTGATGGCCGGATTGGCGGCGCCGTCGTTGACGTTGATGTTCGGCTGGCAGGCGGCATTTCTGATCTGTGCCGCCGTGCCGATGGGCATGATGATAGTCCTGCAACCCTTGCGCCGCAGTTGGGACTGGGACCGCGACCCCTCGGTTCGCTTGCGGCAAAGCCCGATTGCCGACCTTCGGATGATCTTGCGCCATCCGATTCTGCGCTGGTTTTCGCTGGCGGCATTTTGTTTTTCGGCGGTTCAGGTCAGCCTGTCGACTTTTGCCGTGACCATGCTGGTCAAGGATCTCAGCTTCGGCCTGGTTGAGGCCGGGATTGTCCTGTCGGCGTTGCAGGTCGCCGGTGGTTCGGGGCGTATTATCTGGGGCGGGGTTGCCGACTGGTTCGGCGCCGGCGACCGGGTGCTAGTCGGCCTCGGTTTGATCGCCGCCGCCGCCGGGGTGATGACGATGTTTCTGGCGCCGGGCACATCCGTCGTCATCATTTACGGCGCCTTGTTGCTGTTCGGGTTTTCGGCGATCGGCTGGAACGGCGTGTTCCTGGCCGAGGTCGCCCATTTGGCGCCGAAGGGCCAAATCGGCAACGCCACCGCCGGCGCCCTGGTGCCGAGCTATGCCGGCGTGCTGTTCGGGCCGATGACGTTTTCCGGCCTGTATATGTTGACCGGCCAGTATACGGCGGCGTTCGGCATGTTCGCCGTCTTCAGCGTCGCCGGCGCCGCCTTGATGCTGATCGCCTCGGTCAAGGCTCAGGGATTGAGGCGAAGCTAAGCCCGGTTTACACTCTTGCCGGAGCGCCGTCTGGCGCCTGCGTGTCGCAACTATCGAAAGACCAGGGCCATGCCTTTCGTGCACAAGGACGCCGCCGGCAACATCCTCGCCGTTTACACCGATGCGGTGGAGGGCGCCCAGGAAGTTGCCTCCGATGACCCGGCGCTGGTCGCCTTTATTCACAAGAACATCCCCGCCGCCGATAGGGGCGACGACTGGATGGAATCCGATCTCGCCCTAGCCCGGGTTATCGAAGATTTGATCGAGGTGCTGATCGACAAGAAACTGATCATGTTCACCGACTTTCCCGCCGGCGCGCAGAGGAAACTGTTGGACCGGCGCGGCCTGCGCAAGGAATTCGATCTGGTCGAAGACCTGTTCGGCGACGGCGGTGACGACTTCAACGTCAGCGAGGCCGACGAAGACAGCTTGCTGTAGGCGCCGTTGACAGAGGGGGGGGGCTGATAATGCGTTTTCTGCGGGCCTTGTTGATGGTGGTGGCGCTGGTATCCCCGGCGCTGGTATTCCTGGCCCTTGTATCCCCGGCCCTTGTATCCCCGGCCCGGGCCGAACTTGTCGACCTTGAACTGGTGTTGGCCATCGACATTTCCGGCAGCGTCGATGCGCAGGAGGCCGAGCTGCAACGGGCCGGCTACGTCGCCGCCCTCACCGACCCAACCGTCCTCCGCGCCATCAAATCCGGTCGCCATGGCCGCATCGCGCTCACCTATATGGAGTGGGCCGGCGACCACGTTCGGAACACCCTGGTCGATTGGACCGTCATCGACGGCGCGGCAGCGGCCAAGGCCTTCGCCCGGCGGCTGGCGGGCATTCCCCTGAGTATCGAGATGTGGACGTCGATTTCCGGCGCCATCGACTACGGCCTCGACCTGTTTCATTCCAGCCCGCACAAGGGCAAACGCCGGGTCCTGGATATTTCCGGCGACGGCCCCAACAACGACGGCGGCGCCGTCAACGTGGCGCGCGACCGGGCGGTCAAGGCCGGCATCGTCATCAACGGCCTGCCGATCATCAACGACCGGCCGAGCCGTTTCGGCGGCCTGCCGATGCCGCATCTGGATAATTATTACCGCGATTGCGTTATCGGCGGCTTCGGCTCGTTCATCGTCGTCGCCGACACCTTCAAGGATTTTGCCCGCGCCATTCGCCGCAAGATGATTCTGGAAATCGCCGGGGGGATGGCCCGGCCCATGCCCAAGTCGGGGCCGGGGCCGGACCGCGAGGCGAGATTGATTGCGGCCCAGTCTCCCGCCGCAACCGACCTGCACCCGCCCTGCAACATCGGCGAGGTGCTGCGCGATTCCAGGGATAGTTTCTGAGCGCTATTTCAGGCGGGCGGGCCGCGCCGACGGTATGGCCACGGGTGGCGTGGCTGGGATTATGGCAAATCTCAAAAAAATTGTCAGCAAACGTCGACATCCGTCGACATCTGTCTACATTTTGATGATCCGCGCCGTGCCTCCTTGTTCCTGGTGATCGGGTTGCGGTTGCGCCGAAGGTTCCGCCGTCGGGGTTGCGCGCGTCAGCTTCGCCTGCATTTCGACGGCGCGGGCGGCGGCGGCGAAGTGGCGGTTTTCCAGCGCCCGGCGATAAACGACCTCAAGCTTGCCGATCAGCATGTCGCGGTCGCGGCAGTGGTCGTGGGCCATTTGCGCCTGAATTTCACCGATGCGGGCGCGAATGCGTTGCGTCTTCATCAGCCGCCAGCCCTGCTGGCGCGCCGCGCCCGACAAGTACCCGGCCTCGCGCGCGGCGTTCGACGCATTGCCGAGGCTGACGAAGGACTGGCAGAACTTCTCCTGGCGCGGGCGCAGGGGAGTCGCGGTCGGTGGTGGTTTTGTGAGTGAATGCATGACCTTAAACCTTTATTATGGGCATAAAGGGGAACAAGATCATATAATAGGGGTTAAGTCAAGAATTTATTTGCACATAAAGGCAACATATTTTGAGTATGAAGTATCACCAAAGGACATGGGAAGCCCGCTTTACCCCCGATTCTGTTGCAAAACTCTTTTTTTGTAGCTGGTTCAAGATTGTCAGCGGCATCGACGCGCATTCTAAAATTTTGGCTGGGGGGACGGCGATCAGATCGATTTCTCCCTGTGTGCGATCCTGAATAGCGTATACAAGCAATATGGTTACTATTCTCGGCAAAGCCGGCTTTTGGCGGAAATATTGATCGTCACTAATTTCGAGTTTTGCAACAGAATCCTCCCGAAAGAGGACATTCCGACATCCGTATTTTATGTCTGGTTTGTGATCAGGTTGCGGACATCGAGGCATCCGTGGTCGAATGGCAGAGGATAGCCAAGAGGCGACGCCGCAACTCCAGCTTTTGGGATCAATTTGCGAAGCTGTCGTGTCTTGGCCGACTCGGCAATCAATCCGATAACCGAGACCCACGCACCGAGCACGGGATGGGCTATAATCGAGCCGTGGATATTCTCAAAGACTCCCCGAACCTGTGGGGGGAGATAAAGCGTAGCGCACTACAGTATGAGGAAGGTGGCGAGGGAAGGGTATGATTAGGAAAACCAAGAATGTCGTGCTGAATTGCGAAGAGGAATTTGGACCCGAGTGGAACTGGATGCCAAAGAAACTGGTCGATCTAATCCCATGGGTTGAGAAATACCTGGGATTGGTGCCGGAGGAATATCGAGATAGTGCAGCCTTTGAAACCGTCAGTTTTCGCGATTCACGCAGGGATTATTGGTTGAATGTGAAGGTCCATTTCCACAGGCCCGAGACCGATAAAGAGATGGAATCGCGCCTTGCGGACGAGGAAGCACAAAAACTGGAACTGCAGAGAGCGGAAAGGCAAATGCTGGAGGACCTGAAGGAGAAATTTAGTGATCGGTGACGACCGCTTTTGGCCGAGGCTGTTGAAAAACGCTGAAATATTATTGCGTCGCGCAAGAAAGGTATCAGGGCTTTGCTATTGTTGAATCATTATTTCAGAGGGGCGAGTTTTTTGAGTAAATCTTGCGCCGTAAAGAGGCTAGAATAGTTTTTCAACAGCCTCGGACACTCCATCTTTGCGTTTAAGATAAAGTGTTGCGTCGATCAGTTGAGACCACCAACCGAAAGCGAACATACTCGGCGACAGTTAGAAACGGTTGCTTCTGCCCCAACTCGGACATTCATGGGCATTGGTCACTTCGGTAATGAAAATAACGGGAGAGGTGCGTCTGGATGGCGGGAATTATCAAGAAATGGCATTCAAAACGCCACTAATTCGTCAAAATCAGAATGGAAAAGTTCCCCCCCGCGGTCCTACGCGGAGGGGAACCCATTCATCAGAACCTATTTTTTCTTCTTTTTCATGGCTTCGGCTTCATCCTTCATGCATTTTTCCATCTTCTTCTTATCCTTGATCTTATCGCAAGCCGAGACTTTCTTTTCATGTTTGGCGGCGAACGCGTCCCCAGGCAGGAAAGTGGCGGTGCCGACGCCTAGAATGAAAGTAGCAGCGACTAAGGCAAACATCTCTTTACGCATCTTGTTTTCTCCAGAAAAAAAAGGGTGCGACGCGACCCTGATCGCGAATTGGGCCACAACGCCGGATTGCTGCCAATTCAAATTATAAAAGAGAGTATTCCTTCTTGTTTGCAAAAGCTTGCATCGAGTCTCGGCTACTTAATGGCCGCCTCAACAGGCGCTAGTTCGTCGAAATTTCAAGATGGGATAGACCCCTAATTACGTCGGCCGGAGCGGGTTCATGGATCCCCTCGCAAATACGGAGACAGCCAAATACGGGGACACAAATACGGGGACAGTTTCCAAATAAGGGGACAGCAAATAAGGGGACAGTTTACTTAATTCCCCCTTACTCCGCCGCCTCCTGATATGCCTCCATCGGCGGACACGAACACACCAAATTCCGGCCGACGGGGGGCCAGTATTTGTCTTCGAGCAGTTCCTTGACCGGCAAGAACGCCTGTTGGCGGGAGTAGGGGTGCGGGCCGTCGCCGGCGATCAACTGGTGGTGCGTGTGCGGCGCGAGGGGGGGGAAGGGAACGCCATGACTTATGCCTCTGACCCATTAGCGCCATCATCTGTTTTCGGGCACCGTTTTTTCGGCCCGGTCC
>JAQBYB010000049.1 GCA_027624235.1 Pseudomonadota bacterium
TAAAAGAAGTAACTGTCCCAATTATAGGTTCGGACCAGATCCTGTTCGACATAGGTCTCGAACATCTCGGTGCCGGGAAAGGCGATGGTGACGCCGAACTTCATCATGTCCAGCGGCAGCTTGCTGGCATAGGTGATGGTTTCCATCATGGTTTCTTCGGTGTCGTGGGAAATGCCTAAAAGCATCGCGCCCGAGGTATCCAGGCCGGCTTTGCGGGCGGTCTGGACGGCAATTTGCCCCTGTTTGACCGAGGCCCGACCGCCCTTACCGAATTTCTTTAGGATTTCGTCGCTGCCGGTCTCGAACCCAAAATTGACCCGGTAGCACCCGGCCCGTTTCATCGTCCTGAACATGCCTTCGTCGGCGCTTTCGACGCGGATGCCATTATGGCACGTCCACTCCAGCCCAGTATCGGCCTTGATGATTTCCTCGCTGACGGCGGTTGCCCATTTCTGGTCCGACGTGAAAATATCATCGGCCAGTGTGAATTCCCGAAAACCTAATTTTTGGATGTATTTGACCTCTTCGGCACACCGTTCCGGGGATTTCTTACGGTAGCCCAGTCCCATGGTCATTTTGGACGCGCAGAAATCGCATTTGAAGACGCAGCCCCTGGAAAATTCAAGAATAGTGACGGGCGGGCTACGAAACAGGATGCGGGAAACCCGGTTGTAGTCCGCTGGGTTATATAAATCCCAAGCTGGCATCGGCAGGTCGTCCAAATTGCCGACCAATCTTTGTGGGCCGGTGTAGATAACATCGTCGCCGGATCGGTAATAGATGCCGTTAACGTCCGCCGGATCACCTCCGTCGCAATAGTGCGCGAAGGAATAATCGGCCTCGCCGACGAACACAGCGTCCAGCATGGATTCGCGAATGCTTTCGGTCGGCAGCGCCGAAACATGGGGGCCGCCGCCGACGATGGTGATGTCTTTTGAAATGTCCTTGATCAATAGGCTGAGGTCGCGAAGCTGGTTCATCAGCGGCGTCGTCGCGGTGATGCCGACCACGTCGGGTTTAAAGTCTTTGACCTTGGCGCGAACCATTTCGTAATCGTAGGGTCTCCACGACATGTCGAGCACATCCACCGTGTGCCCACGCTGGATGGCGGTCGCCGCAATGGTAGCCAGGCCCAACGTCGGATGGATGGGATTGATGATACCGACTTTGGTGCCACCGTAGGACGGCTCATAAGACGGGTTAATTAAAAGAACCTTGGTCATTGATACCTTACTTGTGTGAACCGTACCGATTAATCAAGCGATTTAAGGCCTTCGCCGTCGATAAACCGACCGCGCTTAGGCGTTTGAGGAAAAAGGGAGAGCGCTGTCATAATCAACAGAGAGAAGGGGCATTTCCCCGCCGCCCACAGAATTCCCAGTATGTTCCCCAACACCCCGTAAGCCTGGACCGCCTCCAGGTGAAGGGCGATGACGCGAAACCACAAACTCATCAACGCCGATCCCGGCCGCCGCTTGAGGTCGGGAATGTAACGCTGGGCGATGGTCAGGCAGCATTCCAGCCTTCTTTGCGTGTGGCTCATAATGCCGCCGGGGCCGGGGTGGTAGCGTAACAAAGCGTCCCCGAACACCAGAAAATGGCTATCCGGCCCCCGCGTTAACGCCAGCCACAGGTCAAAATCCTGGGCGTTCCTGAGGCCGGGGTCGAAGCCACCGGCGGCAATAACCGCGCCGCGCCGCACTACGACGCTGGAACTGGCGATATAGCCCTTTCGGTAAAGATTAACGAAGGCATCGCCGCTTTCCAGAAACCGCTGCTCACAGTGATGCGGGGGGCCGTCTTCGGTAACATAATCATGGCCGACAAGGACATAATCGCCGCTTTCCATATGCGCCATTGAGCGCTCGAGTTTTTCCGCCATCCATTCGTCGTCGGCGTCCAAAAAGGCGAGATACGTCCCCGTCGCTTCCTCGATGGCGCGGTTGCGGGCCGCCCCGGCGCCAAGATTTCCCTCGCTGCGAAAAACACGGAGTTCGATGCCATTCATGTTCGCAGACGCGGCGTTGGCGGCCTCAAAGGTTGCGTCGGTGGAGCCGTCATCGACGATCACTACCTCTTTCGGCTTCAGGGTTTGCCCGGCAATGCTGGCCAGCGTGCGGGCGATGGTGGCGTTGGCCTGATAGGCGGCGACAATAACGCTGACATCTGCTGTTTTGGCCATGTTTACAACACCTCCAGGCGCACGTCGCCGGACCACGGCAAGGACGCATCGGCGGTAAATTCGATCACCGATCCGGAATGGCCGCCGCCATAAGCATGCCAAAGGGTGGCAGGCGCCACCGTCGCCGTGGCGTCGGGGGAATGCAGATGGAAAGTCTTGTCCGCGCCCCTGAGGACAACCCCACCGGCGCCCGGCTCGGTGTCCAGAGGGGTATAGAAGCGCCGGGTAATGCGGCGGCTTCCCTGGCCATCAAGAGTGTCGGTCAGGGCCATGGTGTTTTTAATAAATCGCCATTGCCGGGTCAGCATCCCTAGGCCTCCGATCCGCTGAAATCCGCTGTGCTTCAGGATCACCTCATCGCCGCCGCCGTGAAGCGCCGGTTTCGCCCCGGCGATTTCCCGGCGGAAGGCGTCGTCGTAGTAGGGCTTGTTGACGGGGAAGGCTTCGGCGCCGTCGATGGTAACCGTGTTATGGGCATGGCCGGAACGATAATAGGCGGCGTCGCCGGTTTCGCCATAGCTGCCGCGACCGGGGTCGACGAAAACCGGCAAGCCGTCAAAATGAAGTTCGAACCCGCCGGCGTCCTGATGGCCGTGTCCTGGCGCCTGGGAAAACCCGCCCGGCGCTGCGTGCCAAAGCCCCGACCAGGGCCCGTGGGTGAAGCGCAGCCAGCCATCGGCGCAAAGATCATCCGCGGATGCCGGTGCGGTGTCATCGATCAACGACAACAGCGCCGCCTTATCGTCTTTTCCAAGCCCGGCGAGCCAGCCGGTTTCGGTGCCGACTAGGCCGATCAGGTATTCGGGCGGGCAGTCCGGGGATATGTCGCCGATCAGCGGTAAGCCGCCGGGCAGGATCAACCAGGGAATGACGGCCAGCGCCCTGGCGGCGATGGCGCGCAGTTCTTCTTGTTCAGGGCGTGCATGGGCGCGCGCCGCCAGCCAGGCATCGGCGAAATTACGCGCCATCAAAAAGTGATAGTGGCTGGACCCCTCGCGGAGAATGCCGGAGCCCATGAAAATCCGCTTGGCTTCGTTACGCAGAATCCCGGCCCCCGCCTCGACCGCCCATTCTAGGCCTAACGCGAGGCCAAGGCGGTACAGGCCGCGCCCGTTGTTGGCAAGGTGGTTGGAGGTATTGTGCGCGCCGAAATATTCGAGGTTGTCGAAAATGACCTCGGCATGGCGCACCAGCAGCGCCGTCGTTTCCTCCGCCGGTTCCACCAAGCCTTTTTTTTGTGCCAGGTCTAAAAGATTGATGGCGCGTTCCGCCACCGTATAGGGATGCCAGGCCCAGCTCTTGTCCGCACCGCCGTGGGATTTCCGCCAGACATCCCATAACGCCTGCACCCATGACGCGGTGATGCCGCTTCCTTTGACCAGCGGCACCCAGGCGAACCGGTGCAGCGCCAACAGTGTTTCCACATCGTCATACGCGCGGCGAAAAACATCCTTTTCGTCGCCGGGGTTGAGCTTGAGCAAAAGTCCCGGCAGCGGCAGGTCGATGGGGCCGGTCGGCGGCAACGCGATTAAGGCATGGAAGCCGTCGCCGCCGGTGGGCGCGGCCTTTGCGCGGCCCATACCTTCTAGATAAGCCGGTCGATGCGGGCGGAACGCAGCCGGCTTGGCGGCCTTGCCGGTGAGACGGCGAACCAGCCAAAGGCGCAGAACCGGATCATCGGCGACCTGACGGGCCTTGCGGAGGAAGGATTTGATCATCAATAAGGGTGCTTGGCGGCTGGCCCCTGGGCGGGGCGCGGTCTATTCTAAGGAATGGCGATGAGCGACAATAAACAGGATATTCAGGCGTTCTGGGGGGCGCTGTACGACTCGCTATACGCCGGCAGCGAAGACATCACCCGCGATCAGTTGCTGGAAGGTCTCGACGCCCTGGAAGACATGTTCCGGCTGCGCCGCCATCTGGCGGTGGTCGAAATGCCCCTGGAAAGCCTGAAGGGTAAACGGGTGCTTGAAATCGGTCCCGGCGCCGGCGGTCACTCGGCGTTGTTCGCGCGACATGGCGCCATCGTCACCGCCGTCGACATCTCCCAGGTACGCGCCGATGCGACGGCGCGGAAATTTAAAATCCTTGGCGCCGATGACAGCAAAGCCATGCAGGGCGACGCGGAAGACCTGCCCTTCGACGACGACGCCTTTGACATCGTTTATTCCAACGGTGTGTTGCATCACACGACCTCGACGGAAACCGCCATGGGCGAGGTCTTTCGCGTGCTCAAGCCCGGTGGCCGCGCCGTCATTCTGCTGTATTGCAAAAGCTCGTGGCATTTCTGGATCAACATGTGGCTATGCATCGGGCTGTTAAAAGGCAAGGCCTTCGGCGACAGGAACTGGCTCGGCCGGGCCACCGAATGGGGCGGCAAGGATGCACAAACGGTCGAAAATCCGATTACCCGCTGTTACACCGGTGCGGGCATCAAACGGTTGTTCGCACGGTTTGAAAACCTGCGCCTGCGCAAGGGCGAATTTTATTTTTACCTGATCCCGAAACTGGGCCGTCTTTATCGCCGTTGGCAGATCAAGCGTTACGGCACTCATCCCGGCGGCTATCTGGTCTATGGCGAACCCTGGCCGATTCAATCACCATTGGAACACTGGCTCGGCGGCATCATCGGGTTTGCCTGGTTCATTGCGGCGACCAAGCCTGAAAAAGACGCTCAATAACCGCCTAGAGCAAATCCCGAGCGGATGGTTACATCCGCGACGACGAATTTGCGTCTAAAACAAAGGCGTAGAGCATTCTAGGTGAACGCAAGTAAACCGGAAATGCTCTAGTACCCGGGCGGGAAGACGCCTTTTTCGGGCACTCGGTTTTGATCCAGCCCATCAATGGCGGCGCGGCCCATGGCCAGGATCGCTTCTTCGGCGCTACCCCCTAAGTGTGGGGTAACGATGACATTGGGCAAATTCAGCAGTTCTGTATCCTCGGGCGGCTCAGCCGCCAAAACGTCCAGCGCGGCGGCGCCTAAGCGGCCTTCCTTCAGCGCCGCTTTTAACGCCGCCTCGTCAATCAGCCCGCCGCGCGCCGCGTTGATCACAATGGCGTCCGGCTTCATTTGCGCCAGCCGTTCCGCCGAAAGAATATTCAGCGTCGTCACATCCTTAGGCAGGTGCAGGGTGACGACGTCGGATTCTTGCAACAACTGCTCCAGGCCAACCGGTTGAATGTTGTGCTCGGCGTAAAATTCCGGGAAATCAAGAATGTCATGGGCCAGCACCGTACAGCCGAAGGCACGAAGAAGGACGCCTAAATCTTTGCCGACATGGCCGCAGCCGACGATGCCGACGGTGCGGCCCGACAGCTGGCGGCCGACGTGCTGACGCCAAGTGCCGCCCAGGACTTCGGCGCTGGCCTCAGGCGTGTGGCGGAGAAGTTGAACGGCGAAGGAAATTACCAGTTCCGAAACAGAGCGCTTGTTGGTGCCGCCGGTCCATCCCAGCTTGACCCCGGACTCGGCCATGGCGTCCAGGTCGATCATATCATAACCGACGCCGTATTTAGAAAATACCGTGATCTCCGGCAACGCCTGGAAGGCATCGGCGTTGAGCACTTCCAGCGCGGTGATCGCTTTGTCATGGCCCTTGAGAAATTCGATGAGATCATCACCGGCTAATTTCAAGCCCGCGTCATTGAAGGTGGCGGCGGGATACCGTTCCAGCAATTCGTCCCGAAGCACCGGATGGCGGGAAAACGACCGTGAGGTGATGGCAACACGGGTCATCAGGAGGCGCCGGTTTTGAACAGGTCATCGAGCGCGCCCGCCAGATCATCGAAATGATCGATCAGCACATCGGCACCGATATCCGCCAGGGGCACGTGGGCATAACCGAAGGTGACGCAGACCGACCGGATCCCGGCGTCGATGGCGGCGTAAATATCGTTCTCGCTGTCGCCGACCATGACCGAGGCTTCCGGCGTCACGCCCAATTGTTCGGCGCACAACAACACGTGGCGACCGTCGGGTTTTTTGTGGGGAACGGCATCGCCGGATAAAATCACATCAAAATACCCGTCCAGCCCCATGGCGGTGATGACCGGCGGCGTGGTCGCCTTGGGCTTGTTGGTGCAAATGGCCATTTTGACGCCAGCGGCTTTGAAGTGTTCCAATGCGTCGATGACGCCGGGAAACAGGGTCGTATGATCGGCCGGGTGTTCGGCATAGGTGGTGAGAAAATTTTCCAGGGCCCGGTCGATGTCGTCGGGCGTGCCGGGATCACCGGTCACGGCCAGGGCTTTTTCCAGCAGCGCCCTGCCGCCCCAGCCGATCATGTCGGTGACTTCCGCCGTGATCAGCGGGCGGCGGCCATCGGCCTCCAGCACCCGGTTAACCGATGCGCAGACATCGGGGGCGGAATCTATCAACGTTCCGTCGAGATCAAAAATCAAGGCTTGATAGGAAGTTGTCATGTAGGGTCCATTTCCAGAAGGGCCAAACGGTGCCAGATCACGCGTTTCTCGCCGCGGCGGTAATGCCAACACGGCGGGATTTTGTCATAATACCATTGGCTCCATGGGCAGATGGTATTGTGAAGAATGCTATCGTTGTCACGCCACGGAAAGTCATCAAAGCGCAATTCAGTGCCGTCGCTCAATTTCTTATAGAGCTTGTTGCAGCAATAAAAAGCCGTTTGCCGGGCCTTGTTGCCGCGCAGCAGGTTGAAATATTGTTCGACCACCGACGGCTCCATTTCCTGCATGGAGACGATATTGACGGCCAAACCGATGGCGGCTTCCTGGATGGCTTGAAAATCATCGGCGCGAACGCCGATCAGCCGGATGCCTTTATCGGCCAGCGCCGCCTTCATCTCGTCGCCGGTTGTGACCAGCGCCAAACGGATGCCGGGAACGCCCTGGCGAATGTAGGCGAGGTCCAGAATCAGCGGCTTGGTCAGGTTGACGCAAATGGTGCGCCGGTGCGGCGCGTGCAACAACAACAACGAAGCCATGACGCCATAGCCGTCGCCGATGACAAGGTTGGCCTCATCGGTCGAACCCAGGTCCAAGTGCTTGCGGATCAGCGCCAGGGTGAAGCATTGGCGCAGCATATCAAACGTTATCTGGCGGCGCTGGCGCGCCGCGATCAGTCGGCCCAGGCGAATGCTATCGGCGCGGTCTTGAAATGGGGCTAATCGGTGAAGCGGCCATTGCAGGAAAGCATGGGCCAGCTTGTTAAAAGTGGTCTCCTTGGCCGAGGCATTGCCGAGTGCGGCGCGACCGGCAACGCCGCCGTCGGCCCCGACTGAAAAGTTTTCCAGCTCCTCCCGCCAATAGGCCGAGCGGCCCGCTTCGTCCTCGTCGGCGTGGGCGGCCAAGAACTCTAAGGCTTCCTGGTCGGTGAGGAGAGTCAGTATCGCCCCCATAGCGCGTCGTCCCGGATCACCGCCTCTACCCGAACGGCGTCTTCGGGGCTGTCGACGGAAAGATAGGGCCGGTTCGGCGCCGGGGCGATGCGTTGGCGACGCCCGTTATCGTAAATGCGGTTGGAATCACAAGCTTCGGCGATCTCAAGCGGACTTTCCGGCTGCTCGGTGAACCATTTCAGGAAATGCCAGCGGAATCCGAAAATGCCGCCGACCCTAAGGGCGCCATTAGCGGGCGGGAAGGTCTTGGCATAGGGGATCGGCGCGCGCGAGGTAAACATCACGTCGCCGTTGCGGTCATGGACCAGCTTGACCATATCCGGGTTCCGAAATGTTTCTTCGTCGGGGATCGGCACCGCCAACAAGGTGCCTTCGACGGTCGCGTCTTCGTCGAAGGGTTTGATGACGGCTTCGATCATGTCCGGGCCCAGCAACGGCTCGTCGCCCTGAACGCAGACGACAATATCGTCGTCGTCGACGGCTTGGCCGCAAAGCGCCGCGGCCTCGGCGACCCGATCGAGCGCCCGGGTGTGGGTGTCGGCGGTCATGATCACCGGGTAGCCCTTAGCCTCGGCCCAGACGCGGATTTCCTCGTCGCAGGTACAGATGAAAAGCCCGTCCCAACGGTCATACATCCGCGCCCTCAGGAAACAGTGTTCCAACAGGGGCTTGCCGGCGATGTCATGCAGCGGTTTGCCGGGGAAGCGGCTGGCGGCCATGCGGGCGGGAACAAAACCGAAAATTTTCATTATTTGTCGATCTTATTTGCTGATACGGGGCGAAAGATAATCGAACAACGCATCACCGAGAATTTTGTGCGCCGGGGCGCTCGGGTGCGGATCGTTGGGCGCCGCCCAGGCTCGGGATGGGTCTTTCTTGAAAGCGGCCTGGAACGCCGGTAACGGGTTGACCATGGGGACGCCCGTTTCGCGGAAAAAAGCGTCGATCTTGGCGTAGATCGGCGGGTAGGGGCCGTCGCTGGAAAGATTGTGGAGTTCCGGCACCAACAGGGCGACAAGTTTAATGCCGCGCTTGTCGGTGATCTGTTTGAGTTCCTTGATCGATGCTTTGGCCCGCTCCCAACCGGGCGCGCCATTTCGGTACAGGTCCTGATAATACTCGGCCAGGGATTTTGTCGAGACCGCCGTCATTGTCTTGATGTTCTGATACAAGATGGCCGCCAAAAGGGAATATTTTAAAATGGTGCTGTCATCGCCTTTCGGGTTTGGTTCCGCATCGTTGATGTAATACTGGACCACCGCCACATCCGGGTTGGCGGCCTCAACTTGGCGCTTGAACAACTCAACCTGATAGTAGGTGTTGTAATTACCAATGCCGGCGTTGATGGCGGCATAGTGGAGCCCGCTTTGGGGGAAGGTTTCGGTATTCAGGCGCTGTTCCAGACGGGCGACGAAGCCCTCTTCCATGGCCACGCCCCAC
Organism: Pseudomonadota bacterium; assembly: GCA_027624235.1. Taxonomy (GTDB): domain Bacteria; phylum Pseudomonadota; class Alphaproteobacteria; order Rhodospirillales; family Casp-alpha2; genus Casp-alpha2. The sequence continues at coordinate 9,001 of JAQBYB010000049.1, forward strand.
CCGAGCGTGATGGAGCTGCCGAGCACATAAATCCGGCGCTCATTCTTGGCCTTGGGATTTTTAAGGTCGGCGTTGCGGTGGCCGAGAGAGTTCAGGGCAACCTCAACCCCCATCAGTTTGGCGCTGGCGTTCGGTCGGTGCAGGTGGGAGATTTCCGCCACCGCACCCTTGATTTTAAGATCCTTGGCGTAGTTCAGCATTTCAATGCTGTAGACGGTGACAAAGGAAGAAATAAGCCTGATTGAAAGCTCGCCCAAGACTAGGACGTAGACACCATACATCAGCAACGTGGCCGCCTTTTTGGGGAGGCCGTTCATGGCGCTTTCTTTCCAGGGGCGCCGAGATACTTGATGAGGGCCTTGGCCGCCGCCGCGTGTCCTTGCGGGCTCCAATGGCCATCGTTGACGAAGTAATTCTTCAACGGGTCGGCCTCTTTCTCGAAGGTGGTTCGGACATCAACGACCTTAAGCCCCAATTCCGCCAAGCGGGCGATGAATTCCCGGTGGATGCGCCGGGCGGTCTTTTTTTCCTCTTCCGTGCCGAACCACAAGGCCCTGGACGGCGCGATCAGGACGAGGGTGTCGTATTGTCTGGCTAGGCGGGCGGCGCGCTGTGCCGTTGATTCGATCACCGCCGGCGAATAGGCCTTATGCGCGATGCCTTCCAGATTGGGCGTGATCAGGCCCCAGTCGGTGGCGAATTTTTTCAAGCCATCGTTCTTGTGAATGAACGACGTGACCAGGAAGTAAAACGCCGAATTGCTCGTCAGAATCGGTTTGATGGAGCGAAGGAAGCCCAAGGCTGTAGGCGGCGGGGGTTTGTCTTCGGCTTTTCCCTTGTCTTCATAGATCGCCAGATTGTGGCCCATGCTGATGGCCATAATCAGTTTTTTAACCTTGGCGCCGTGTTGCTTTGCGTAATTGATTGTCTTTTCGAAATTATCAAAACCGCCGGGGATACACAGGTTGTAAACGGGGCGCTTTAGGACGGCTTGGAGAAGATCGGAATAGCGCTGGTTTTCTTCAACGCCCCAGCCGAAGCTCAGCGAATCGCCGACGACGAAATAATCTTCGGGTGTTGATTCGGCAAAATCCTTGGAATCTCGCAATCCGTATTTATTAAATTTTACGGAGACGTCGAAGTCACCGGTATTTTTGATTTGGCGAAGCGTCGTATTTTTAGGACCGAGGTCGGGCATGTCCCCCTTCCCGGCGACGAACCGAATCTGTCCCGAAGGCGCTAACGCTGGGTACAAAAAGCGTGTTCCGAATTCGATAGCCAAGGCGGAAACGGCAATGGAAACGGCGATCATAATGACGTTGATGGTTAGGGACTTAAGCGTCATTTTCCCGCGTCCAATTCCCAACGCGCTTTCCAGTCCGCATCGGCACAATAAATTCGGTAAACCAATTTCATCGTATTGAGTGCGTCTTCCGAGGTTCCGTTGGCAATGCTTCTATCGGTTTTGATGGCGGCGGCGAATTCAGCGACCTCATCGGCCCACGACAGGTCTTGCTCGTAGTGGCGGACCTCTTCTTCGGGATTGCCTCTGTCATCGCCGGTGGTGCGTGCAATGGTCAGCGTCTCGTCGCCATAACTTTTCGACCCGGACAGGATTCCGGCCAACGTCAACGCGCCTTTGGTCAGGGTGATTTCCAACCCGAAGCGGTGGCGCCATTGGCTGGCCGAAGAATGCAGCATCGCCACCTTACCGTCATTGGTGCGCATCATGGCATAGGCATTGTCTTCGACGTCATGATTCCAGACGCTGTTGGAAATGAAGCTGTGGACGTCTGCGAATTCGCCGGCGAACAGGCGCAACAGATCGACCATGTGGATGCCCTGGTCCAGCAGCACACCGCCGCCGGCGAGCGCCCGCTGGGTTCGCCAGGACGTCTGGTTGAAGGTAATCAACTGCGATTTCCCGTAAACGGCGCGCAGATTGATGACGTCGCCCAACTCACCGGACTTCAGGATTTCCAGCGCGTCCCGGACAGAATCGTGATAGCGGTGGTTGAACCCGTATTGGAGTTTGAGTGTGGGGTGTTGTTTCTCACAGGCGATGACACGCTCAATATCGGCGACGTCGCGGCCCGGCGGCTTTTCACAAAATACATGCAGGCCTTTTTCCAGCCCGGCGATGGTGGCGTCCGGGTTGATGTCGTTGGACAGGCTGACAAACAAGACATCCAGGTCTTCGCTCAATAGCTTTTTATAGTCGTCGAAATAGTGAACGCCGTCATCAAAGACGCCGTCTCCGCCCAAAGTCCGGTCCGACACCGCCACCACCTGCAACGTCGGGTGCGCGTCGATGACGTCGCGCCGGCGCTTGCCGACGACGCCGTACCCGGCAATTCCGACTTTCAGTTTGCCGTTCATGAGGCGCTTGGCGTCCTATACAAGGCCGAGATTTTATCGTTGGCCCTGCCCAGGCGTGGCGACTCGTCAGGGCTATCGACATCAACCCAGCCGCCGGCTTCGTCGGACCTGTAAAAGGCATGCAAAAGCTTGAGCGTGCCCAGGCAATCCTCGCGGCTGACCGGGTACGGCGTTCCGTCTCTGAAGAAAGCGACGATGTCTCTATACATCTGGCCGTGGCCGTGGCCGTAAACGGCGCCGGCGCCCTTGATGCCCTGGAAGTCTTCTGAATGGGCAGCGCACGCATCCGGGTCCGGGGTGAACACCTGTAATTCGTTGACGGCGATACCGCCAATCTGGGCCAGGCCTTCGGAGCCGACGATGGACAGCGATGCTTCGAAATCATCGGGCCGCGCCGCCGTCGTCGCCTCGATAACGCCGACGGCGTAGCCGTCGAACTCAATAGTCGCCGTCACCGTGTCCTCGACTTCGATCTTCGCGCCCAGGGTGCGCATGGTGGCGTTGACCCTGGCGACGGGACCGCCGAGATAGCGGATCAGATCGACGTGATGAATGGACTGGTTGGTGAGCGCGCCGCCGTCATGGGAAAAGGTGCCGCGCCACGGCGCCATGTCGTAATAGCGCTGCGGCCGGCACCAGCGCACGCGCACCGAAACGATTCTGATGTCGCCCAATTCCCCCGCCTCGATCGCCTGTTTAACGCGCCGAACCGCCTTGTTGTGGCGGTTCTGGAAGACCGGAAAAATGTGCAGGGTTGCGGCGTCCGCCGCCCCGTAGGCGATGCCTAAGTCGCCGGGACGCATGAAGGTTGGTTTCTCCATAATCACGTGCTTGGCGTAATCGCCCAGCATTTCCAGGCCGTGTTCGAGATGCATGCCGCTCGGCGTGATGACGGCGGCAATGTCGATTTTGGGAAGGTCCCGGAACATATCGCGGTAACTGGTGAAGGCAGGCACGCCGTATTCCTTGGCGTAGGCTTCCGCCTTTTCAGCGTCAAGATCACAGACACCGGCCAATTGCACGCCGTCGACCTCGGCAATCGCCTTGCAATGGTGGCCGGCGATGCGGCCGCAGCCGATCAGGGCGATGTTCAGGGGGGAGGAATTCATGAGGCTTGTTTGGTTTTCTTGTTCTGATTGTCTTTGGGGGGCGTTTCGTTGATGGCGTCAATATCACCGAACAGCCAGGATTTCCAGAGGTCGATGTCGGGGTCGCGCAGGATATCGTCCCAAGCCACCCGCGCTGGTGGGGATTGCGGCCTAAGCACGGCGTCGGCGGCGGTGTCCGGCGTGACGGCGTAAGAGGGGATGGATGGGGGCAACACGTCGATGGCGATGCGGTCCTCCAGCATCAAACGGTAGGCCGGAATGCCCATCAACGCCGCCTCCAGCCCCGATGTGCCGGTCGTGTAGAGGACTGCCGACAGCCGGCTTTGTTCTGCTAACGGTGCATCAGCGAGGTTGAGGTTGGCTTCGGGGACGACGTTGATGCCGTACATAGGGTGTGGTTTGACCAGGATCGGCCTGCCTTGCCGGGCAATGATCCGGGCGGCATTCAACTGTGCCGCAGCAGCCTCGGGGATCGCCGACAGCGGCACGAACACCGGGCCGTCGGCATCGAAAATATTGTCGGCAAAGCGCCGGAACCGGAAAGCGCCACCGACGCCTAAGCGTTCTTGCGGCACTCCCCATTCCCGCATTTGCTCACGGTACGCCGGGCCGTCGGCGGCGACGATGTCGGGGATGGACTGAAGCCCGTCCGGGTTGGTGGCGGTGGCGTAGTTGAACTGGTGCGGGCCGATGACCGTGTGCTGGTAACCGATGGTTTTAACCCCAAGCGCGCCGGCGGTGCGGCAGAGGTTGCGTTCCCAACCGTGGTTTTCCCACGGCCAGGCCACCCGCGATGGTTTGGCCAGGGCCAGCCAGCGGTCCTGGCAATGGGCCTGCCAGCGGTTCATGGCCGGGCCACCGCCGCCGTTCTCAAGGGATGCGGCACGGCGGATCAACCAGCCGTATTCACCGGAGGTTTGTTTCCGGCTGGGCAGCCACTGGCAGAAGACCGCGCCCAGGGCAAATAACGGGGAGCCCCAGGCGTGCAGGCTGGTCCCCAATTCCGTCGCCCGCCCGGCTGGGCAATCGGTATGAAGCATTCGCTTCAGTCCGGGCAGCCGCTTCATCAAATCGCCAAAATATGCGTCGTTGCCATCGACATTACTATCGGGGTGGCCATAGACAAGGATCATTGAATCCCCTGGCGCAACCATTCGCCGCTGGCCTTTAAGCCGTAATGCCGCCAGGGCGGTGCTGAAGGAAAGGCGGCATCGTGAAAGCAGGCCGCGAAGCTGAAGCCGGATTGTCGCCGAGAGCAGGGGCGGTGGGGCGGCGGCTTTTACCCCGTCGAATTGCATTAGATGGCGGAACAGCCAGGGATCGTCGCAGACCACCAGGGTCACGTCATTGTCGCCGGCCAATTCGTCAACCAACCGCGACCACGCCAGCATGATGCCGAAATCAGAGCCGAAGGAAGACGCCGTCGGCATGCGGGCGATATCGGCAGTGGGCTCCGCCGAAAGCGCCCGGCCGAGTCGCCACCAGGTGTCCCGTTCGGCGACGAAGGCCTGTTCCAGCCTTTGGGCCAAGCCATCAAGTTTCGCCGCCGGGTCAAGCGCCGCCTTGGTGCCGGAAACGGCCAACCAGGCCTGATACGTCGAGGCATCGGGAATATCATTCGACCGCCGGAGCAGCACGCTCATCGCCGAAACCCTTTCTTGGGCTTAAGACCTATGGCATGGTGCGCCCGGTTCAAAAAGACGGGAGATCGACCAAGGTGACGGCGACAAAGGCGGGGCGGGAACATATCCAACGGGTTCTCGATATCATTAAGGAAACGGAACGGGACGGTCTTCTGGTTGACCGGCGCGGTGACGGCTTGAGCGGCATTTCGGGGCTGAAGACCGTCGGCGTGTTGCAACGCCTGGCCAAACTGTTCGCCGATGAAGCGGATGCCTGTTACCTGGAAATCGGCGTTTATCAGGGCCTGACCCTGGTGTCCACGGCCTTGGAAGCGCCGGACATGGCGTGTTTCGGGATCGATAATTTTGCCACGCTCGACCCGGACGGGAAAAACCAGGCCATCGTGCGGGCGCGCCTTGAGACCTTCGCCGCTGTTAACGCGACGCTGATTGACGCCGACTTTGAAGACGCCCTCGAAGGTCTCGGCGCGCATCTCGTCGGCCGTCAGGTCGGTGTTTATTTTGTCGATGGCCCCCATGATTATCGTAGTCAGTTGGTTTGCCTTCTCGCCGGGTTAAAACACCTGCGCGAAGGCGCGGTGATTATCATTGATGATGCCAATTACCCGGATGTGCGCTGGTCAACCCGGGATTTCCTGCACGGCCATCCTGAATTCAAGATGGTGTTTGAGGCCTATTCGCCGGCGCATCCGGTCAACATGACGGCGGCGGAAAAAAAAACCCACGAATTAGGCTGGCTCAACGGCGTTAACATTCTGGTCCATGACCCCGACGGGGCCTTGCCCGAGATGCTGCCGCCCGTCGACCCCACTGAGCGGACGCTGTATCTGAACGAATGGCTGGCGCACCGCAAAATTTTTGCGGAACTGGCGCCGGAAGCATTGGACCTGGCCGCCGCCGTCTGTTCCGGCGACACAGACGCCGAGGCCAAGGCCCGGGATGCGATTTTGGCAAAACATGGCGGTCTTGAGGGTGGAATTGAGGACCGGTTTCCCGACCGCAACGTATATTCCGCCGGGCTGACGGAAGGGCGTTACAACAAGTTTACGAGATGAAGTGCCCGGACGGCCGCGGCACCCATTCCGGCCCTCACTTCCAGGTGAAAAATTCCATTATTATCTGGGTCATATAGGCGCCGCCCCAGCGGATGATTTGGAGCTTACGCACGCCTCCGATCCGGGGTGGTTCGTCACCGGGAATTTCGCCGACCTTCATTTTCCGCTTGGCTATGCGCACCGACAGTAGCGGCTCAATGCTGATGACCGTGGAAAAAAGCCGTTCGACAAAGCTGTAGCTTTTCTCCTTGTTCAGATCGAGTTCCTCTATCAACGCGGTCCGAAAAGCACGGTAGATCACCATGGCGTCGGTATAGCGCCCTCCATGCAGCAGATTAATGACCATCGTAAACAGCCAGTTTCCGAACGCGGTCAGAATGTCGTCGTCCTCGCTCTTGGCATCGCCGAGATATCGCGAGACGATGACCATGTCGTAGCCTTTGCTCATTTCGTCGATCAGGTCGGGCAGAAGTTCGGGAATGGAATTTCCGTCGGGGCTGAATGTGATCACTGCGTCGCCTCGAATGTGGGGAAGGGCTTCGAGGTACCCCCACCGTAATCCTGGGCGTTTTTGTTCGACGATGTCATATCCCTGTTCACGCGCCCAGGCGATGGTGCCGTCGGTCGAGCCACCATCGACAAGGAGAATCTGTTCGAACCAATCCGGATTGACGCGCGGCATGATCACCTTCATGCCTTCGATCTCATTTAGGGCCATGACGATCAGCGTAAAGCGCATGGGTGGCCTTCGATTCGTGTAGGGGGTTGGCAAAGGGTGGTTGTCATCTTTATCCTCTCCGAGTTGGGTTCCCCCTTCAATCTGAGAGAAAGGAAGCTCCATTTAAACGAGTGGCGGGTGCACCACAAGAAATTGGCGGAACTGGCGGTCGAAGCGCTGGAACTGGCCGGGACCGCCTTTTTCGGCGACGTTGAGGATGAGAAAAAGACCCGCGACGCGTTTTAGGAAAAACACGCCGGACTCAAGGACGGGGTTGAGGACCGGTTTTCCGATCACAATGCGTCTTCCGCCGGGGTGCCGTCGGGCGGGTTCAAGACACGCCACTTCCGGGGCTATTGTATCCGGTTCAGGCACAAACGCCGCTACTGATTTCCGGAAAAACGGGTGGCCAGCTTTTCGCGCAACAACGACCGGTTATACCGCACCTTTATATTTTTTGTTCCCGGCGGGACGGCCACGGCCATGTGGATGACATTGGCCGGCACCACGTCCAACTGGGTGCCATTGTGATCGACGGCCTGCCAGAACGGAAGGTACGGTGTGTTGATCACGATCACGCCGCCATCCGGGGCCGCCACATCAACGTCAAAACCGTCACGTACCTTTTTAGATTTTAGGATGCTGACCTCGCCAGGCGCGGGAAGTTTTGCTGCATGCCCGGCGTTGACGACGATGTTGTCGGCGGGGGCCGCTTTCAAAACCCGTTCGATGCGTTGGCGGTTGGTCAGGGTTTCATTTACTGAAACGACACCCTGGGCGACGAAGACGCGGGGGAGAACCTTCGGTAGTTCATAAATAAAGTGCTCGCCGGGATCGAAAATACGCCTGATCCTGAATTTAAGAAAATCCTGGAATTTGGGGAACCATCCGGCCCGCTTGATGATCCGGTCGTCATCGCCGGGTTGGAAAACAAGTTTTAGGCCGTCCGCCTTCAAGGGCAGCGCGCTGAGGATGAAGCGGACGTTGGCGATGCCGAGGAGGTCCAGGTTTATATTGTCTTCGATGGCATATCCCTTGCCGTCCCAAAGCGCCCACTTGACGCCGATGCGGGTGGTCAGGGCGTGGCTGGGGTCATAGCGGACGATGGCTTTCCAATAATCGTTCCAGCGGGAATAATTCATATTGGTTTGGGCGTCGAAGGTATCGAGGCCATAAAACCCGGCGACGATGTTGGCGTTGGGCTTTTCAAACGGGGTGACGACGCGGAAATATTCCGTCGGTTTCCAGGTATTGTTTTTGAGATTTTCATAGCCAATCAGCGCACTTTGACCGCCGAACCAGATCAGTAATCCGAAATTCAGAAACTTAGTCCAGGTAAAAACGCCGAGCGCAATGGCCAGAACCGCCGTCGCTGGGCGAAAACCTAAGAATTTTGCACCGCTGCCGTCGCCATAGGGTTGGTAGCCGCCCAACCAGTGCGCGGCGATGGGAATGGAAAGCCCGACGATGGCGATCAGCAGATAGTAATGGCTAAGGTCGTTGATAAACGCCAAGCCAACCGTATGCCACGGAAATACCGATTCAAAGATAAAGGCGGCTATGGGGAGAATCGCGACCAATCCAGCCCGCGCCAACAAGGCATCCCGGCGCCGGGCAAGCCCAATCATCGCCAAGGCGATCAACGTCAACGGAAGCCATAACGTGTTGATCGAATAATTGATTGCTTGTGCAAGGATATTGGCAATTGTGGGCGCATTACTGCCGGTAAAACGGCTGGTAAAAGGCACGGTTTGGGTAAAGGCGTAAATGACTTCATGCCAATTTAAAACCGAGCACGCGACCAACACCGCAAATCCGCCGACAATGCGGCGGTAGTTGACGGGATGCATGAAAAGGGCGGTTCCCGCCAGCATCGCGGCGAGGGCGGGGAAAATATGAATGGGGTCGGCCGCGGTAGTGAACAGCGCCGCGACGACAACGCCCCACCAATAGCGACGATCAGTTGACCGCGCGACAATGAGATACGCGGCCACCGGGAGGACGGAAAAACCGGGGCTCCAATTGGTGGAGTAGTTGAGAAGGTAGATGTGGGTGAACGGGAACACGGCGGCGATGGCCAGGGATGCCAGACGGTTTCCAGGGGCGAATCTTGACGCCAGCAGATAAGCGCCGCCAAACCCCAAGGCCCCGATCATGAGCTTGTGGGTCAAGATCGCGACCCATGCCGGCGCCAGGGCGGCGATCATGCGGTAGGGGTTGTAGAAATGTTTTCCGAACAGGACGGTATAGGCATCCTGGCCGCCGCCGTATTCATGGATGAACCGCCCGCCGTCGTACGCGGTCACCAGGAAGTTATTGAGGGTGACGTTGAGGTTGCCTTCCCCGGTCTTTTCAATGAACGAATAGGGGCCAAGGAAATAGTACTCAAACGCATAAAGCGCCAGCCAGACCCAGAAAAAGGTCAGCACATGGCGGCGTTCCGTGATCTGAAATCGCGGCAGCCCCAAGACAACATAATAGGGAACGATCGCCAGGATCGAAAGCACGAAGCCCGCCGTCAGCGGGGCACTGTCAAAGATGGGCATCAATTCTTTAAATCAGAGTTGCGCGGTGAAAACCGGGTGCGGGTTTAATGGCGCTGCGTTGCTCAACTTTTTGCAAACATCTTGAAAAACAGGCCGAAGAAATACATTCCCTCACGCCGCCAGTCGATGGGGTTGAGCTTGATGCGGTAACTGTACCCATACCAAAGGTAATAAATGCCCCGATAAAGACCGGAAAAGGGAAGGCTGCATAAAAGTTTGACGAAGGGGCGCAAGAACGGGAAATTGACAATGACTCCAAACAACTTGTGCAGGTTCTCGATTCTGCGGCGGTCCATGGGGGATTTGAAATTCAACATCGAAGACCGTTTATAGGTTTCCAGGTATTGGGGCTCGTCATCCAGATAACCGCCATCGCGCACATATTTTTCGATGGGCGATCCCGGATAGGGATAAAGGATGGATGACCCGCCGTAGGTCGGCTTTAGCTTGATATTGAGATCCAGGGTCTTGAGGTCCGATTCAAACGGATCGTCCAGCGGCAGCCCGACGATATTGAGGGTGAATAATCCAACACCGTTTTTCCGGAGGATATTGGCCGCGTCAATGATGTGGTCATTGGTCATGCCGCGGGCCAGGATTTTATTGGCCGCCACCTCGTCGCCGCTCTCAACACCCATCCACACGAATGTCATCCCGGCGTCCTTGAGGACGGCAATGGTCTCGTCGCGCACCGCATTGGCCCGCACCGTGCAATCAAAACTAAGGCCGATGCGCTCTTTATAAAGCCTGGCGAATTCCTTGATCCAATCCTTCGGCTTCAGAATGAACAGATCGTCAATGAACGAAACATGCTCCATATAGTAACGTTCTTTCGTCCACTCGATTTCGCGAATGACCTTTTCAGGAGAACGGCAACGGATGACCTTCCCCTTGTTCTTGTAGGCCTCGTTGTATTTGACGTTAAAGCAGTACGAACATTTGTAGGGGCAGCCTCGGGC
>JAQBYB010000050.1 GCA_027624235.1 Pseudomonadota bacterium
TTCAACAGAGAATCTCAAAATATGAATCGCTTCAGGTGTTTATCCCGTTAAGTCGGGTACTGTGGCAGGTAAATACAGATTGCCTATAATTTTAGTGTAAACGGTCTGGTGTTTCCGTCGACCACGAACGGGCGCCAGAACAACAGTCCAAAAATTCCGTGATCGGAGAACATCCTTGAAAGAAATACGAATTCTTGCGGCATCGTCACAGCTTGGCGCGGGATATCTGGAAAGTTCCCTGAAACGCGGGCTCGATCACGACCCGCATTGCATCGGCTGCGACGCCGGCTCAACGGATACCGGTCCGCATCCGCTCGGCACCGGTATCGGCACTTTTTCCGATACCAGCATCAAGCGCGACCTGCGCCATATGCTGCTCGGCCGCCATGCTAAGAAAATTCCGATGATCATCGGATCCTGCGGTACGTCAGGAAACAATTTCGGCCTCGAAAGCATGCGTCGGATCGTTCTGGAGATCGCCAAGGAAGAAGGCCTTAATTTCCGGCTTGCGACGATCCGAAGCGAGCTATCGCCCGAATACTTGAAGCAGAAATACCGCGACAACAAAATGCGGCCACTAAGCGCCGCGCCGGAAATATCGGAGGCGTCGATCGACCGTTCGACGCACATCGTTGGCATGATGGGCTACGAGCCGATCGCCAAAGCGCTGGATGCCGGCGCCGACGTGGTGCTGGCCGGCCGGTCATCCGACACGGCGTTGTTCGCCGCCTTCCCGATGCTGCATGGCGGCAATCCTGGCCCGATCTGGCACGCGGCGAAAATTATCGAGTGCGGCGCATCTTGCTGCGTCGCCCGTAAGCGGCCGGACAGCATCCTGGCTTGGATTCGCGATGATCACTTTGACGTCGAGCCCATGGATCCGGAAAACCGAGTGACGGCGCAAAGCGTTGCATCGCACTCATTGTATGAGAATGCCGATCCGTATCTCCTGCTTGAGCCGGGTGGCGTCGTGGATACCCGCGAGTCCACTTACGAGCAGGTGAATGACCGGATCGTCCGCGTTTACGGATCCAAATTCAATCGATCGGACGAATACACCATCAAGCTTGAGGGTGTCGAACCGCTTGGTTGGCAGCACGTCATCATTAGCGGTGTCAACGACCCGTATATCTTAAGGCAGCTCGACAACTGGCTCGACGGCATGCGCGAGAAGATGAAGGAACGCGTCATCGAGATGTTTTCCGGCGCCTTGCGGCTCGACGAATACGACATTCACGTCCGCGTTTATGGCCGGGACGGCGTCATGGGCCCGTTGACGCCCGAAGCGAACAGGATAATGCCCCATGAAGTCGGGCTGATCTTCACGATCACGGCGCCGACCGAGGAACAAAGCTACTCGATCGCCAAGATTTTCGCCCACCTGGCCAGTCACTATCCAATCGCCGAATGGAGCGGACTAATCACCGGGCTGGCCTTCCCCTTCTCGCCTTTCGTCTTGAACAAGGGGGAATCACACATTTTCAATATCAATCATGTTGTGGTACCAGACGATCCGTATGAAATGTTCCCAACCGAATTCGAGAAGGTGTGACATGGCCGAGTTAGGAACCCTCGCGAAGTTGATCCGCTCGAAGAATGCTGGGCCCTTCAATCTAACCTACGACATCATGTTTGAGGATGAGGAAACCTATCGCCGCGTCGTCAATTCCGGCGTGATCAATCAATCCTTGGTCTCGAAGATGTTCAACGTGTCGGAGAACGAAATCCTGTTTTTCCAACATGACCTGGCCAGGGCTATCAAGTTCTCGATACCCAGGCTCTACGTTCAAGGGCGGGTAGAAGACGGGGACACCATGGGCGGACAGCAATTCGCCCCACTGGTAACGTTGGAAATTCCCTGAACTCGGTTCAGCCCGCGCCGGGAATCAGCGGCAAGCCGGCGATAGGCATCTCGACTTCGAGAATTTGCCCGCTTTCCGCTTCCGTCATGTAGAGCGTCTTTCCATCCGGTCCACCATAAGCGGCACTGGTCAAATCATGCCCGGCGCAAGAGCGAATGCGGAACAACGGCTCGCCCCATGGACTGAAGAGCCATGCCGAATCGGTACCGCATTGGCAGACGAGGACATTCCCCGCCACGTCGACCGCGATCCCGTCTGGTCCCGTCGAGCCCCCTTGCATATGCAGATGTACCCCCGCCTTGGTGCACGAACCGTCGGCATGGATCGGCAGGCGCCAGATCTGATTGGCGCGGGTGACGGTGACATAGATCAGTCGGCCGTTCGGCCCAAAGGCCATGCCGTTTGGGCTCGGAATCGTGCCGATGACGGCGTCGACGGTACCGTCTTTGTTAAGTCGATAGACCCGGCCGGTCGGATCCTGCATGCCGCTCTGGCCCTGGTCGTTGAAGTACAAATTGCCGGCCCGGTCGAACACCAGATCGTTGAGACCTCGGAACCGTTCGCGGCGGAGCCGAGTCAGGTGAAACCCTACCGTCCGCTCCTTCACGTCAACGGTGATGACACCGTGCTTGTGATCTGCAATGAACAGCTTGCCTGAGGCGTCGAACGCCGTGCCGTTCGGCTCGCCGTCATATTCGACGACCAGTTCGAAACTCCCCTGCCCGTCGACCTTGAATATCCGGCCGTATGGAATGTCGGACACGTACATCGTTCCGTCCGCCGAAAAGCAGAGGCCTTCGAGGAACGAGTCGAGCTTGTCATTCTTGCCGAAAGCCCATTCCGACAAACGGCCCTTGATCCGAAACTTATCCGGCAACGTCGTGAATACCCGCGTTTTCAGTTCCGGTGGTGCATTGAACATTTTTGCCTCCCTACGGCGGAGCGCCTATCGTCAAGTAATTATCCCGAACTCAAGCCTTTTCCATTGCCACCTTGAGGGCGGCGACATCTCGGCAGGCACGCCGGAAAACCAACGCATCGGCACTGTAGCTAATCATCTGCACGCCGCGGCGGAGGATGTCCCTGCCGTATTCCGTGCTGATATTGTCGCCAACCGTGGTCATGACGTATTTGCCGTTAGCCTTGGCGAGTTTGACGATTTTTTCCAAAGCAGCCGCCACGACCGGATGGTCGAACCCGGCTCCCGGCACGCCGGCGGATACCGAGAAATCGAAGGTACCGAGAAAGAACACATCGAGCCCGGGCATGGTCGCCAGCGCCTCGAAATCGTCGATGGTCGATTTATCCTCAAGAAGCGGAATGATTAGGATTTCGTCGTTGGCCTCTTCGGTAAAGGCCTTCCAATCCGGCGCGCCATAACCGGCCTGGCGAACCGCCGGACAGGAACCGCGGCTACCGGCCGGCGCGAACCGGACCGCAGCGACCGCTTTCGCGCAAGATTCACGAGTCGCATGCGGTATGACAATGCCGCGCACGCCGAGATTGAGCAGTTGCTTGATGATGCCGGCATTGACCTCCGGCACCCGGGCCAGGGGCGCAATGCCAGCGGCATCGCCGGTCCGCACCAGATGCGCCGCCAGGCCAATGTCGATGGGGCTGTGTTCCATGTCGATGATGAAGAAGTCGAGCCCGGCCGATGCCATGATCTCGACCATCATCGGACTGCCGGTGAAGTGCATCATGCCCATCACCACCTCACCCCGTTGTAGCTTCCGCCTAACCTCGTTATGGATGTGCATTGTCCGTCTCCTCCTGGAATTGACCGGTTGCCGTCAGCCGTAGATTGCCCATGTCGTCTCGCCGGACCGACCAGCCCGGAGAAATCACGGTGGTCGATCCGTCCTCTTCGATAATCGCCGCCCCATCGAATGGATGATCGATGGGAAGCCGGTCTCTTTCGTAGATGGGAACGTCGACGCATTTTCCGTTAAACCAGGCGTCGCGCCGGCCGATCAATGCATTGATGAGCGAGTTTGCGGTCGGCACGATTTTTTTGATCACTGGCTTGCGGGTAACGCCGACGGCGCTGGTGCGGATATTGACGATCTCGATATCGCCGCGTTTATCGGCGTGGCCAAAGTGATGTTCGTAGGTATCGAGAAATATTTTGCGAAGGGCATCTGGCGTCCAGGCATCTGCCGCGACGTCGACGGTAATTTCGAAAGCCTGCCGGGCGTAACGCATGTCGAGTGCATGTCGAAACCGAATTGCATTGTCGGCGAATCCCCGCCGGGTCAGTTCCGCGCGCCCTTCAAGAACGAGATCGTCACGGATACCGACAAAAGCATCGAAATCGAGGCCGTCGAGGCGAGCCAGAAACGTCCGCACCGTTTCATGGATTTGGTCCGATGCCAGTAGCCCGAGCGCGGAAAGGTTTCCCGGGAAGATCGGCACAAGTACTTCGCTCATGCCGATTTCCTCGGCCAACAGCGTCGCGTGCATCGGCCCGGCGCCGCCAAACGGCAGCAAAGTGAATTCGGCCGGATCATAGCCACGCTCGACGGTAATCTCGCGAATGGCACTGGCCATTTGCGCGACTGCAATGCGGACGATGCCATCGGCCATACGGACGATATCCTTGACACCAAGTCGTTGGGCAAGGTTGCCGACGACGGCGCGCGCCAACTTGACATCTGGCGTGATCGCGCCTCCGAGGCGCCGATCACCGGCCCGACCGAGGACCATGTTGGCATCGGTTACCGTCGCCTCGCGTCCGCCATGCCCGTAACAGGCCGGCCCAGGCTGAGCGCCCGCGCTACGCGGACCAACCATGAGGGTGTCAGCAGCCTCGGCATAGGCGATGCTGCCGCCCCCGGCGCCAACGGTTATGATATCGACCTGCCGGCCCTTGATCGGGTAGCCGAGGAACGCTGTTTCATTGACCATTGTCGGTCGGCCATGCTCGATCAAACATACGTCGGTACTGGTTCCGCCCATGTCACAGGTGACAAAGTTTTCGATACCGGCCGCGGCGCCGACCCAAAGCGCCCCGGCCACGCCACCGACCGGGCCGGACAAGATGGTGCGTATCGGCAGGCGTTGCGTCGTCTCGATGTCCATGGTTCCGCCATTGGACGCCATCGTATATACGGCACCGGCATACCCTCGCCCGGCGAGTTCGCGGCCGAGCGTCGACAGATATCGGTTCATCAACGGCAGCAGATAGGCGTTGGCGACGGTCGTTGAAAAACGTTCGAATTCCCGGAACTCCGGGACAACTTGGTGTGAAGCCGTCAGCGCCACGCCCGGCAATTTGCGTCCGAGAATATCGAGCGCCCGTTGCTCGTGTTGGGAATTAACGTAGGCGTGGAGGAAACAAACGGCCACTGCTTCGACCTCCTCGCCGCGAAGCTTGCGGCAGATAGCGTCGAACGCTGACTCATCCATCGGCGCCAAAGTATTTCCGTCCTTGTCTAAGCGTTCGGAAATCTCGAACCGTAGCGGCCGTGGCACCAGTGGCGCCGGACGCCGGAACGTCGGATCGTAGACACTTGGCAACATGCGCCGGGTTCGGCCTATCTCCAGAACGTCCCTGAAACCGGTGGTGGTCAACATGCCGACCTTGGCGCCTGTCCCCTCGATCAGTGTGTTGGTCGACACCGTCGTGCCGTGGTCGAGCCTCGAGAGAGTGCTGAGATCAGCAAGCGCCAGCGTCAGCCCATTGATGACGCCCTTGGATTGATCCGCCGGCGTGGATGGAACTTTGAAGACGGAGAGTTCCCTCCGGTCCGGATCAAACAGCACCAAATCGGTGAATGTCCCACCGACGTCAACTCCTGCTATGGTTTTCGATACTTTTGCCATGTCAGTGCCGCGCACGGACGCGGGTCTTGATAACGCGCAGTTCGATCTTGTCGCCGGCGGCAAGACCTAGGATGTCCATCGCCGTCCGGCCGATGGCGCAGCTGCCGACAGGCATCCGCTTGTCAATGCGGAGCCAAGCCCGCAACGACGGACCGGCGCCGGAGGGAATCTCGATCAATGCGCCTTTGCGAGCTTGAAGCTGCTTGGCGGTCGCCGGCGCAACGGCAATTAGCCGGCGAGAACCATCAAAGTCGAAACCCGACGCAGCGCGGACTGACTTTCTGACGCGTGTTTTTGCGATGCCGGCACGGTTCTTCCTGGTCGCCACGGCATCGGCCTGACCCTGACGAAGAACGACCCCAAATTCCGATCTTGCCGCTGCCGCGGAGATGTATCCGTAGGCGACATCCCTGGCCACGGCGCCGGGATCGCGCTCCAGCGGATCGCCATAGCCACCGCCGCCGGCGGTCTCCTCGATCACGGTATCGCCTGGCCGCAGTTGGAATCCGGTGACCTTGCCAGGTAAGTTGGACGGTTCGATTTCGACGCCGTCGCGCCGCACCATGAAACGGTTCGGCGCGCTGCTGCAACCACCTCTGACGCCATATGGCGGGATGACGTTCTTGTCGGAAAGTACCGACAGCCGCCCGCCCGGTCCGAGCAATCGGATTTCGCGTTTTAGCCCGAGCCCACCCCGCCAGACGCCGCCGCCGCCCGAATTCTGCCTGAGCGAGGTGCTCTCGACGCGCAGCGGGCAGGTCAGCTCGATCGATTCGATCGGTTGAATGGAGGAAATGTCGCCTTCGGCGAAATTGCGCATGGTGTTGTTGCCGTCGCCGCCGAGGAATGCGCCGGTGCCGCCGGCCGGAAACTCGGCAAACAAAAAGTCCCTCGTCCGTCCCGGATGGGGCCCACCGATAGCGGTGATGTTCGATGCCCCCTTGAGATCGCCGACCAAGCGGTCCGGCATGGCTTTACCCAGCGTGCCGACCACGAGCGATTCGAGGGCCCGGCGCACTTCGCCGATGGCGCCGCAGGCGGCCGGCGGCCTGGCGTTGACGACGGTGCCGAGTGGCGCGGTCACTGTGATCGGCCGCATGGCGCCGGCATTGATCGGTCCCTTCGGATCGAGGAGCGACTTCGACATGGTGAACACCGCCGTCGTCGACGCCGCCGGTCCCAGATTTGTCGGCCCGGCGACTTGCGGCGCGCTGCCCGTGAAGTCTGCATGCAGGCTATCGCCCCGGATCGATAGCCGAAGCTTGAGCAACAGCGGTTCGGCCGACTCGCCGGTGTTGTCGAGATAGGTCTCGTAATCGTAGTCGCCATCGGGAACGCTGGATATGGCGGCCCGCATTCGCGCTTCGGTGCGGTCCAAGAGGGCCGCCGTGCCTTCTTTCACAGTTTGAACGCCAAACCGCTCGAGAAGACCCAGCAACCGCCGCTCGGCAATCCGGCAGGCGCCGACCATCGCCCGCAAATCCCCACGCCGGTCGTCGCTTTGCCGGACATTGGCGAACAGGAGATCCGTGACTTCCGCAATCTCGGTTCCACGCCGTGCAATCCGCAACCCGGGAATACGGACCCCTTCTTGAAATATCTCCGTTGCGGTGCCGGAAAGGCTGCCAGGTACCATGCCGCCGACATCCTGCCAATGCGCCATCACGCCGAGCAACGCGATCGGCGTGCCGCCTTGAAACACCGGGTAATAGAGTGCCACATCATTGAGGTGCGAACCGCCGGAATATGGGTCGTTGTGGAGGAATAAATCGCCGGGGCCGATATCGTCACCGTATCGGGCGACGACGCTTCGCGCGCACCACGGCAATGCCGAGATATGAGTTGGCTGCTCGACCTCGGAAGCCGCCACCAAGTCGCCCACAGGCGACAAAACTGAGCATGAAAAGTCGTGCCCTTCGTGAATCATCGGCGAAATTGCGGTCCTGATCATGATGCCGCGCATCTCGCGGACCACAGAAGTCAGGCGCGTCTGGATCAATTCGAGGGTGATGGCGTCGGTCATCGGTTCACGGGATTGGTGAATTGGACGGCGTGACTCCGTCGTATCGCAGGGAATAGGAGAAGCGATAGGCGTCGCCCTTGTAGATCGCGTCACCGCACAGAATGACCCGCCCCGCCTTGTCATAAAACCGGTGTTCGCGGATCAGCACCGGCGCGCCCCTCGCCATCTGCAGTTTCGCCGCCACGTCGGGGTTGGCGGCGTCGGCCCGCACCGAAACGATGACAGTATAGACCGGGCCGGCAGAGGTTTCGTCCATGAAGGCGACCGCGGATTTTCTGATCAGATTCTCGTTCGGAATTTCGACGCCGCATTCACTCAAGATGTAACGTACTTCAAGGCCGACAATTTCGTCCTTGACGATACGAAGCCGCTCCATGCGGTAGACATCGCGCGGGCCGCGGAGCCCCATCGTTTCCTGTATGTGCTCGGGTGCCGGGACCACTTTGTATGAGAGCAGTTCGAAGTCGACACGCATGCCGGCCCCCTCCATTTGCTCTTCGAACGATTGCCGGAGCCGGGTGTCGAGCTTAGCCTCGACCCGCGGACCGGAAACGAAGGTTCCGAGTCCCGCCTGACGGTGAATTAGGCCCTCGTATGCAAGTTGCGCCAATGCCTGCCGAACAGTGGTCCGGGTGGTTTGGAAACGCCGGGCAAGGATGTTTTCGGAAGGCACCCGGTCGCCGGGGCCAAGTTTTCCGGCCGCGATTTTGCCACGGAGTTCGTCTTGTATGCGCACGTAAAGTGGCTGCAACATAAACTCACGCCCACCTAATCCACTTGACCATGGTTGACTATACAGAGGTATAGTCTATCTTCGTCAAAGAGCTAAGATCATAGCCAGGGGGATGTCATGGGCGAGTATCGCTTGCTGTCCACGAGCGGGTTGTTGGGTTACGGCTTTCCCGAGGAATCTCTCGCGGCCGGCATGTCGCGAAGCCCGCAAATGATTGGGGTCGACGGCGGCAGCACCGATCCTGGTCCGCATTATCTGGGGTCGGGAAAGTGCCTGAATTCTCGGATGGCGATGAAGCGCGATATCCAACTTATGCTGCGCGCGGCACGGTCGGCCAATATCCCGCTGGTCATCGGATCGTGCGGCGGCGCTGGTGGCGAGCCGCACCTGCAGGTGGTCGCCGACATCGTCCGTGAAATCGCCCGCGAGGACAATCTTAAGTTCAAATTGGCGTTAATCCACTCAGAACAGGACAAGGGGTGGGTCAAGAAGCAAATGCGTGACGGCAAGGTGCGGGCGCTCCGCAACGTGCCGAAGCTCGACGACGCCACCGTCGACCGCGCCGAACGGATTGTCGGCATGATGGGCCCGGAACCGTTCTACCGCGCACTCGATGAAGGCGCGCAAGTGATTCTCGCCGGACGGTCAAGCGATCCAGCCCCCTGGGCGGCCTGCGCGACGCGCGCGCAATTACCCCCGGCCCCAGCGTGGTATGCCGGCAAAATGCTGGAATGCGGCGCGACGGCCTCCTGGCCCAAGGGACACGATTGTCTATTGGTCGACGTTTTAGAGGACGGCATCATCTTGGAGCCGACCAATCCGATTCGCAAATGTACGCCGATGTCGGTCGCTAACCACAGCCTGCATGAAAATGCGAGCCCGGTGATTCACCAAGAACCCGGCGGCGTGCTGGACACCACCCATTGCACGTTCGAGGCAGTCAGTGACCGCGCGGTAAAGGTTTCGGGCATGGAATGGCGCCCGGACGATGTCTACACGGTCAAGCTCGAAGGTGCCGAGTTGATCGGCTACCGCGCCATCACCATTTGCGGCACCCGCGATCCGGGCCTAATCGGCCAGTTCGACAGCTTCCTCGACTCAGTTCGCGAGAACATCAGCTATAAGGCTGCCGCCTTCGGTGTGAAGGAAGACGATTACACGCTTACCTTCCGGGTCTTCGGCAAGAACGCGGTCATGAACTCGCGGGAACCGGTCGTAAACACCCAATCGCATGAGCTCGGAATCCTGGTCGAGGTGCTGGCCGCCGATCAGGAGACCGCAAACGCCGTGCTCGCCATTTCGCGGACCAACATCCTGCACGTCGATTTCCCAAACCGCATGTGCAAGGAGGGCAACATGGCGTTTCCGTTCTCGCCATCCGACATCGCCTGCGGACCGGCCTACCGGTTTAGCGTGTTCCATGTCGTCGAGCCGGGCGATGCACTGTCGCGCTTCCCCATCGACTACGAAAACATTTGATCTTAGGAGGCCGCAATGCCGCGAATCGGCGATATCGCACTGGTTTGCAAAAGTAAGAATGCCGGTCCGTTCGAACTCACCATCGACGCCGTCTTCGGGGACCGCGAAACTTTCGAAAAGGTCAAGGCCACGGGCGTCCTTGGTCCGGAATTGTTCGCCAAGCTTTACAAAGTAAAGGCCGAGGACGTGCTGTTCACCGTCTATGATGCCGGATTTGCGTTCAAGGCGACATTGCCGCGTTTGATACCCGCCGGTGACATAGGCGACACCGACGTTTACGGCGCCCAGCAGCACGCGCCGCTGCTTGCCGTCGAGATTCCGATGTGAAAGCAAATCGGCGTCGTCTGCGGCCAGGAACCGCGTTCGATCCCATCGACTTGGAGATACTCTGGAGTCGGTTGATCGCGCTAGTCGACGAGGCCGCCTACGCCATCGTCCGCACATCCATGTCGAAAGTGGTCGTCGAAGGCCGCGATTTCGGTGTTCTGTTATATGATGCCGACGGGCGAATGCTCGCCGCCGATATCAGCATCGCGTCCAAGGTCGGCACATCGTCGATCGCGGTAAAGGAGATCCTCAAGATCCACCCAGTGTCGACGCTCGCCAAGGGCGATGTCATCGTCACCAACAATCCCTGGTGGATCATGGGGCATCTCAACGACATCGCCGTCGTCGCTCCCCTATTTCATAAAGGCCGGCTGGTCGGTTTCGCCGAATGCATGGCGCATATGGCGGATATCGGCGGCTCGCTTTCCGGCGCGCCCAGGGAGGTTTATGAAGAGGGATTGATCATCCCACCGATTAAAGCGGTCGAACGCGGACGGGAAAACACCACCTTCTTCGCCATGCTGGAAGCGAACGTGCGGGTGCCGCGTCAGGTTTCCAGCGACGTCCGGGCCTTGATCACCGGATTGCACGTGATGCAGGAAAAGGTATCCGAATTCATCGAGCGCCACCGGATCGGCGATCTCAATTCATTGTCGGCGGCGGTCCTCGCCCAATCAGAGGCCGCCATGCGCCGCGGCATCATGGAACATATTCCGGAAGGCGTTTATGAAGGGCGAAGCAGTGTCGACGGCTTCGACGAACCGCTGCATATTCACGCCCGCGTCACCAGCCGGAACGGCACGGTCGAGATCGATCTCGCGGGCAGTTCGCCGCAGTCGACCTACGGCATCAATTGCACGCTGGTCTATACGTACGTTTGGTCGATGTACACGATCAAATGCATCGCATGCCCGACGGTCCCGAATAACGAAGGCACCTTCGCGCCCATCCGCGTCGTTGCCCCCGAGGGATGCTTCCTCAATCCGGTGTTTCCGGCGCCTGTCAAAATGAAACCGTCGAGCGGACACTACATCCCGATCGCCATCCTCGATGCCCTCAAGGACGTCGTCGATGACCGGATGCTCGCCGAGTCCGGAAATAAATCCCTTGTCTACATGGCCGGCCGCCGCCCTGACGGCCAGGCTTATTCCGATCTCATCTTCGTGATGGGCGGGATGGGGGCCAGACCGCATAAGGACGGCTTGCACACCATGAGCTTCCCGGCCAACTCCTCCAATATACCGGTCGAGGTGTTGGAGAGCATCGTGCCGCTGCGGGTACGCAAGAAATTGATTCGGCCGGATTCCGGTGGTCCCGGCCGCTACCGGGGTGGCTGCGGTCAGGTGTTCGAATTCGAATCGGTCTCGCCATTACCGATCATTGTCCGCGCCGAACACGGAAAATTAAAAACTGCTCCGCAGGGATTGCACGGCGGCGGCGCGGGCATGGGTGGCCGCCATGCCGTCAACGGCAAAGAGGTTCCGGACAAGCTGCCGGTTGTGTTGCAGAACCGGGACGTGATGACTTTGGAAATTCCCGGTTCCGGCGGTGTCGGCCCCACGTCCGAACGTGATCGGACCGCGGTGGCGCGCGATGTCGCCGACGGCATCGTCTCGGCGGAGGCGGCTTATAGAGATTACGGTTACCGGGAGAAACCCGATGCCAAGAAATAAGGGCCGGCAACACAAAACCGATCATTCGGGATATGCTCTCGGCGTCGATATCGGGGGCACCTTTACGGATTTCGCGCTGATCGAGCGCCGAACCGGCCGGCTCACCGTCGGCAAAGTTCTAACGGACTACGTCGACGTTTCGCGCGGCGTCATGACCGGTCTCAAGAAAATCCTCGAGGAAAATAATGTCGAGCCGGCGGACGTTCGCGTCTTCGTGCACGGCACGACGCTGGCGACAAATGCCCTGATCGAGCGGCGCGGCGCCAAGACGGCGCTGATCGTTACTCGCGGATTCCGCGACATCCTAACCATGGGCCGCGAAAGCCGTTACGACATCTACGATATTGAGATCGATCTGCCCGCCCCCCTCGTCCCCCGCGCCATGGTCTTTGAGATAACCGAGCGTATCGAGGCCGACGGTCAGGTCGAGACATCGCTCGCCAAGCGCGACGTTCGGGAATTGGCGCGGCAGATTGTCAGTTCCGGAATCGATGCGGTCGCCGTCTGCCTATTGCACGCGTTCCGGAATTCGGTCCATGAGCAGGCGATCGCCGAAATCTTCGCCCGCGAGGCGCCGCAGGTTTCGGTATCGCTTTCCTCTGACGTTAGCCCCGGGATCGGGGAATTCGAGCGTGCCAGCACGACCGTCGCCAACGCATATGTCCGGCCGGTGATGCGGCGCTATCTCAATGACCTCAAGACCAAACTCGAACTCATCGGCGTCACCGCGTCGGACCCGTTGATCATGACATCCGACGGCGGCACCATCCCACGCGCCACAGCAGTTGAATACCCAGTGCGCCTGATAGAATCCGGACCCGCCGGCGGCGCCATGGCGGCCTCATATATCGGCGGTGTCAGCAATTACGGCGATCTGATCGCTTTCGACATGGGCGGAACGACGGCCAAGATCTGCGTCATCGAAAACGGTGAACCGAGCCGAACCGGACAGTTCGAAGTCGGGCACGTCTACCGTTTCGCGCGCGGCAGCGGCCTGCCGATCCGGGCCCCGGTGCTCGAGATGATCGAAATCGGCGCCGGCGGCGGCAGCATCGCCGAAGTCTCGGCGCTCGGTCTGCTTAAAGTCGGGCCAGAGAGCGCCAGCGCCAACCCCGGTCCGGCGTGCTATGGCTTAGGTGGCTCCGCGGCGACGGTGACCGATGCCGACCTATTTCTTGGTTATCTGAATGCCGATTTTTTCCTCGGCGGCGGGATGGCATTGGACCGAAATCTAGCCGTGAAGGCGATTTCCGAACACGTCGCAAAACCTCTCGGCGTGCCCAGCTATCGCGCCGCCGTCGGCATCCACGAAGTCGTCAACGACAACATGGCGCGAGCGGCCAAAGTTCACTGCCTGCAGCGCGGTCAAGATCCACGCGACTATACGATGGTTGCGTTCGGCGGCGCCGGCCCGGTCCATGCGCATCGTGTCGCCGCGGCGCTTGGCATGAAGCGGGTCGTCTTCCCGGCCCGCGCCGGCGTCATGTCGGCGTTCGGTTTCCTGGTATCGCCGCCGGCTTTCGAGTTGATACGGACGGCCGGCGAGCCACTCGATAACGTGGATATGAAAGCAACCCAATCGGTATTCAAGGAAATGGAGGCCGCTGGCCGCCGCATGTTGGAAGGTGCGGGGATCGCCAACAAATCCATCAGTGTCCGCCGTGAAGCGGCTATCCGCTACGCCGGTCAGACATTCGATCTTTTGGTGCCGGTGCCGGCTGGAAAGCTTGGCAAGGCGCAACTTCAGGAAATGGAACGCGCGTTTTTGGGCCGCTACCGGGCACGATACCATCGCACCAACCCTGGCCATCCGATCGAGGTCGTCAATTGGCGCTCCGTTGTCAGCGGGCCCAAACCGGACATCAAATTGCAGAAATTTCCGGCCGGCGCCGGAGCGCGCGCCGCGCTCAAGGGGCATCGAAAGGTTTACGACATCGACAACGGCCGTTTCATCGATTGTCCTGTCTATGACCGCTATGCGCTGGCCGCCGGAGCGAAGATCAAGGGACCGGCCATCGTCGAGGAAGTCGAATCGACGGTGGTGATCGGCGTCGGTGCCCGCGTCGAAGCCGACAAATACAATAATCTGATCATGACGCTACCGGTCGGGCGAAAATGAGCCCCGATGTGCGCCTGGCCACTTTCGTCGCCGGCCTCGCTTGGCGGGACGTGCCGCCCGATCTGGCCAGCAATGTGCGCGAGCATGTACTCGACGCTCTCGGCGTCATGTGTGCCGGCCTGAGCGCGGAGGATTCTCCCAATATCCGCGCCGTGGCGGAAGCTGGCGGCGGCGCGGCCGAAGCGTCACTTGTCGGGTGCGGCAAGGCGCTGCCGGCCGCCGCAGCCGCCTTCGTCAATGGATTCCACGGCCGCATTCATACTTTTGATGACACCTATGAGGCTGGCCCCGTTCACCCGGGCACCGTCGTCCTTGCCGCCGCGCTGGCGGTGGCCGAGCGCCGCCATTCGTCCGGCGCGGATCTGTTGGCCGGCGTTCTCGCCGGTCACGAAGTCTCGGTCCGGGTTGCCGACGCGCTCGGCCCCGGACACTACGCCTCCGGATATCACTGCACGGGGACGTGCAACGCGCTCGGCGCGGCGGCGGCGGCGGCCAGGGTGCTCGGACTCGACGCCGACGGGGTTGCTGGCGCGCTCGGGCATGCTGGGAGCGCGGCGTCGGGATTGCGCCAATTCATCGACACCGGAACGATGACCGATTCGGCGCTCAATGGCGCGCGCGCGGCTCAGACCGGCGTCACCGCCGCCCTACTTTCCAAGCAAGGCCTGCGAGGCGCCGGGGATATTCTAAGCGGCCGCTTCGGTGTGCTTCGGGTCATGTCCAAAGATGCCGATCCGGCGCGCCTGATTGACCGCCTGGGTGAAGATTGGTCGTATTCCAAGACGGCTTTGAAGCCCTTTCCGACCTGCCGCTTCACGCATGGCCCGATCGCAGCGCTGCTCGATCTACGCCAGAAGCATGGAATAGACCCGGCCAATGTGGAGGAGGTCATGATCGCCGCCTTTGATCAATCGGTCGTGACATCAGATCGTCCTGACGTTAAGACCCGCTTCGATGCGCTGATGAGCCATCAATACGGTGCCGCCGTGGCGCTGGCGATGGGGCGGGTGGGCATGGACTCTCTGGAGCCGGAAACTATCGGCAACCCGGCTATCCGCCATCTGCTTTCGCGTATCCGGGTTCGCCATGACAAGGCGTTGGATGAATTCTATCCGAAACGATGGCCGCACCGGATCGACGTCAGTCTCAAAGATGGAACGACCATGTCCGCTGACAGCTCCAATCCGCCCGGCGACGCCACGGCGCCACTCGGCAGATCTGTGATCGTTGCGAAATTCCTCGATCTCGCCCAGCCGGTGCTTGGACGATCGCAGGCGGAAGACCTGCGAACCGCCGTCGACACCCTAGCCGAGAACCCCGATGTCGCGACGCTCGGGCCGCTATTGCGCGGCGGCGCCTAAATGTCGCCCGTCAAGCTTAAGACCTGCCCGCGCCGCCGTCGAGTTGGTGCGCTGCCTTGAGCCGCCCGTAGATTTCGTGACGAAACGCGGAAAAATCGGCCTGGGTCCGATGCTCCTCAGTCCTCGGCCGCTCGAACGGCACCTTCAAATCAGCGAGTATCCGCCCGGGCCTTGGAGTCATCATGATTATTCGGTCCGACAGATATATCGCTTCTTCAATCGAGTGGGTAACGAACAGCACCGTTTTCTTTTCAGCGCTCCAAATACGAAGTAGTTCGTCCTGCATGTCTTCGCGGGTCTGCGCATCGAGTGCACCGAACGGTTCGTCCATCAGCAAAACCTCAGGCTCGATAGCCAGCGCCCGGGCGATGCCGACCCGTTGCTGCATGCCGCCGGAAAGTTCATGCGGATATTTCTTATCAAACCCGGACAGGCCGACGAGCGAGATCAGACGGTCGGAGATTTCCCGGCGCTGATCGCGGGGCATGCCTTTGACATCGAGACCGAACTCGATGTTGCCACGCACGGTCCGCCAAGGGAAAAGATTGAACGCCTGAAAGATGAAGCCGCGGTCCTGCTTCGGGCGGGTCACCGGTTGGCCGTTGAACAGAACCTCGCCCTCGTCGAACCCGATAAGCCCGTCGATGATGCGGAGCAGCGTCGATTTGCCGCAACCGCTCGGCCCTAAAATGCTGACAAATTCACTGTCTCCGAGTTCGAGCGAAATACCGTCAAGGGCCAGGGTCGAATCGCCGCCCCGTCCACCGTATATCTTGGTCACGCTCTTTAGGGATATGCTCGTCACTATCTCGGCCCCTGACCGTCGAACCCCGCGCCACTCCGAAAACCGGGTGGGCGCGGGGTCGCCGAGTTGATCCGTACTTTATCCGAGTTCTTTCAACGCCTGTTTGACGATGCTTTCGTCAACGACCTTGGCGAAGTTGATGGGCGCGTCGGTAACGGCCTTCGCGGCCTTGTAATAGGGCATCAAGTTTTCGATATGCGACGACTTGAAGGCATTGTCGGCTGGCCAGACGCCCATCTTATGGGCAATCGTATCCCAATAGGACCGCATGTCCGACTCGGGCATTTTATCCTTGCCCTTGATGGTCGCGTATTTGAGGAACGCGTCCTTGTAGTAGGCAAAATCCTTGGTCGCGTCGCGTCCGGCCGAAATAATCGCCTTCATCAGCTTGACGGCGGTCTCACGGTTGCCCGGCTTATCCAACCAAGCGCCAGTCGTGTATACGACTTCGTTGATCCACGGATGATAGTGCTCGGACGGCACCAGTATGGTCTTGAAGTTGCCTTCCTTCTGGAGCTGCGGCAACTGGTCGAAGTGAACGATCGTAGCTTGGACGCGGTTGCCGATCAGGGCCTTCGTGCGGGCCCCGCTGCCACCGACATCGACCCACTTAACCTTGTCGATGTTGACCTTGTTTTTCAGCATGCCGCCGATCGTCATGACCTGGGTAATGTCACCCTGCGAGTTAATGCCAACCGAAACTTCGTCCTTCTCAAAGTCCTTCCAGGACTTGATGATGTCGGCGTTGACGGCGACCACCAACGACGTGTGGACATAATAGTTTCCGATAATTCGCACGTCGCTGCCGGCTTGGACGCTGCGCAGCAAGACGATCGGGCCGCTGACGCCGACATCGCCGGCGCCGCCGAGCACGGCCTGCACGTTATCGCGCATCTTGCCGAAACGTTGCATTTCCAACTCGACGCCCAACTTCGGCAAGTTTTCAACCAGCCCCTTTGTCGAGGGGCTATGAATCCCAAGCACGAAGCCAAGATTCATCAATTTCAATTTTTCGGCGCTCATTGCCGCGCTCGGCCACATGAGGCCGCCCGTGGCCGCGAGAGTGGCGCCGCCAGCCGCGAATTTCAAAATATCGCGGCGGGAATTTCCGGTCTTATGCGATGTCATTTCAGTTTCCTCCATGTTGTGCCAATTTTCATTTGGTTTTCGCGAGTCTGATCAGGCGCGTTGACCGCGCTCGTACCACGGGGCGGTCAGCCGCCCCAATGCCTTGAGAATTTCCGTGAGCACCACGCCGACGGTCATGATCGTCAGCAGCGTGCCGATAAGCGGGGCCGTGCCGATCTCGAGCCCGGTATTGTAGACGATGCCGCCGAAGCCGACGACAATATACATCTCGACGATCACCATGGCCCGGATGGCGTGCGCCAACCCGTTCCGCATTCCAGCCAGAATGTACGGGTAGAGTGCCGGCAACAGCACCATGCGAAGTGTCTGTAGCGGCGTTGCGTCGAATGCCCGGGCGGCTTCCAACAGGTTGGAGTCGACACCGCGTGCACCGTGATAGGTATTGAGCAGCACATACCAGACCGTCGACATGAAAACGATGGCGACGCGGAAAGCCAGCCCAAATCCGAAAAGCAGGATGAACAACGGCACTAGCGCGGCAATCGACGTCGCGAAAAGCATGCTCACCCACGGCTGTAGCAGGCCATCGACGAGGCGCGACCGTCCCATTGCCGCGCCGACCGTGATGCCGACGACGCAGCCCAACAAGTATCCGATGACGAGCTGGCGCAGGCTGCCGGTGAGTTCCTGAAATAGATTGTATTCCGATATCATTTCCGGGTAGGCGCGGATCACCGAACTCAACGGCGCGAACAATGCATCGCCCGCCAGCCTTCCGATGCCTTCCCAAATCAGAAGGAATACGCCAACCCCGATCAGCCGAAGGGTCCACTTTCGAGCCGGGCTCATGCGGCCTCCCGGTGATGCCAAGGCAGAAGACGCCGCTCGGCCAGTTGCACCGCCTCCTGGCAGACTAGGCCGAATATCGAAAGGCTCAATATGATACCGAACATGGCGGCGGTGTCGAATGCGTTTCCACTGTCCTTCAGCATCTTGCCGACGTTGACGGCAGCAAAAAAAAGTTCCGCCGTGATCATGGCGTTGACGGCTCGCCCGATCCCTACCCGAAGGCCCGTGAAGATAAACGGCAGAGCCGCCGGGAGGACAACCGAATGATACAGTTTTAAGCCCCGGACTTCGAGAGACTCTGCCGCTTCGAGCAGGCCTTCATCGACATTGCGCACGCCCTGCTGCACGTTGATGAGAATTTCGAAGAAACACATTAAGAAAACCAACGCCACGCGCCCTTCAAAATAGAGCCCGAACCAAACGATCAAAAATGGGATGAAGGCGACTGGCGGAATGGCGTAGACGGCGTTGATGATCGGCTCGCACGCCGTTGCGAAGGATGGGCTCCGTCCGAGCGCGATGCCGACCGGCAGGGCAACGAGAATCGCCAGGCCATATCCGAGCGCCATATGCTGGATGGACGACGCAAAGGCCACCGGTAAGGAACCATCGGCAATTTTGGCGGCGAAATGGACCAGAACGTCGCTCGGCGGCGCCAGCAACACGCCTGACAATAATCGACCCGCAGCCTCCCATATGCTGAGGCCGAGACCGATCGACATGACAAAGACTAGATGAGGTTTATCATCGGTTAGCGTCTCCCAAGACCAGTGCCCGGCATTCGCAGACTTGGCCGGTGTGCCTGCCGTGACGCTTTCGCTGGTCTGAACGGTATTTTGCATGCCGCCCCACATCATTATGCCCTTAGAGGACCACTTGACTATACATGTACAGTCGAATGAAATAAAGGTTCAATCCCTGCTTTCCAGCCGGCCAGTGACCTGACCGCTTTAAGCGAATCCACTCGGATATTTGGCATTGTCAGAGCAAATCGGCTTGAGCTGCCTGGTG
Organism: Pseudomonadota bacterium; assembly: GCA_027624235.1. Taxonomy (GTDB): domain Bacteria; phylum Pseudomonadota; class Alphaproteobacteria; order Rhodospirillales; family Casp-alpha2; genus Casp-alpha2. The sequence goes on from JAQBYB010000050.1 coordinate 19,157, forward strand.
ATGATCCCTAGCCTTTTCGAATGAAAAATCCATTCCGCTATTTCAACAGTTCGCCCGAGGTGATCCGCCTCGCGGTGATGATGTATAGTATATAGGTATTTCAAACCACCTTTTCCCCGATCCGCCAGGGCAGCGGCGTCCCGAGAAGCGGTGAATCGCGTGGTGTTTGGTGTCAATCCCCCTCTCTCGATGACCATTCACCCCCTGAATCGGCCCGAATCGCCTCGTTT
>JAQBYB010000153.1 GCA_027624235.1 Pseudomonadota bacterium
CGGACATTGCCACAAAACCCGTGCTCTGGAAAACGCTTTAACGGCGCCATCCCCGTTCCCGGCTTCTGAGCTGCCATGCCTGTTTTATTACGACATTTCCGCGATTTGCCTGCGTCTTCAAAATACGACGCCTGGCTTTCCGTTACCGGGACACCCCCCCTTGCTGATGGCGAGAAAAGAAAGCTACCGCAATTGGCGGCACGCCTTGAACGGGCTTTTGAGGCCGAGCGTGAAACCTGGTGGACCCTGGGCCGCGCCCTTGCCGGTGAGCCGAGCGCCGAATTTGCCCATATGCCGACGGCGGGAACCTTTGGTTGCGATTTTGGCGTCATGCTGGCGTGGTGCCGCCTCACCCGTGAATTGGGCCAGGAAGCATCCAAAACATTGGTTCTTTGTGACGACCCGTGGCTGTTTCGCCAACTGGCGACCCTGCCCGGTGTCGATGCGGGAAAGGCGCCTTCAATGTTTCCCGTGACCCTCCGCCTGGCCTTCCGAGGCTGGCTGGCCAGGACAAAAGTGGCGGCAAAGCTGGCGGCAGCGACCTTGCAGCTTCGAAGCACAAGGCGGGTCATGGTTGCCGGTGATGCCGTGATCCTGGTGTACGGCCATCCAGCCAGCGACACCAACGGCAAGGATGCCTATTTCGGCGATCTGATGAAAAAATTTCCCGGCCTTAAGCGGTTATTGCATACCGATTGCGACGTCCGGCAGGCGCGCCAACTGGGGGCGGGCAACCAAACGGCAAGCCTGCACGCCTGGGGCAATCCGTTTTTCGCGCTTTCTATCATTTTCTCTTTCTGGTGTCCCACCGGCAAGCATCTGTCAGGGGCAACCGGGTGGCTTGTCCGCCGCGCCCAGGCCATGGAAAACAGTGGCGGCGGGGTGGCCATGAACCGGTGGCAGGCGCATTGCCAGGACCGATGGATGGAAGCCGCCAAGCCGGGGCGGGTGCTGTGGCCGTGGGAAAATCATGGCTGGGAACGCAACCTGTGCCGGGCCGGTCGGGCAAAAAAAATCCCCCTGATCGGGTATCAGCACACAGTGATCGGTCCCCATCAATTCAATTACGCCACCGCCACCAACCCCGACGGGCTTGCCAGCATTCCCGATGTTGTCGTCGCCGACGGTCCCGCTTACCGAGCGGAAATGATCGCCTGGGGCGTGCCTGAGGATAGGGTCGTGCTGGGCGGCGCGTTCCGTTTTCCCCGGTTCTCAGGAAGGCTCTACGATCCAACCGGGCCGGTGTTTGTTCCTTTGTCTGCCGTTTCCGCAGCGGCGACGCTTCAACTGGAAGTCGCCAAAAAAATCGCCGCCAATGGCCGAGCGGTCGTGGTCAAACCCCACCCCATGTACCCCTATGATTTCCAGGCGCAAACCAATATCAGCCGCAGCGACACATCCCTGGCCGACCAGAACGGACTGTCGGCAGTGCTTTATTCCACCGGCACTTCCGGCCTTGAGGCCCGGTTGATGGGCATCCCGGCTTACCGACTGATGCTCGAAGACAGCATCGCCATTGATGTGTTGCCGGCAGGGTACGGGGCGCTCGCCGTGACCTGTGAAAGCGCCGCCGAAAGCGTTATCGGCGGCGCGGCCAAGCCCGAACAGATCGCCTGGGACGATATCCTCTGTGATCCGGATTGGGAGGTCTGGAAAACATTGCTGTCTGGTGATATCGATACAGCCCCCGGCAACTCCGCGCCCTCATCCAACGAAACGAAACAGGCATCATGAGCAAAACGCCCCTCAACGTCGCCCTCATCGGCTGTGGCCGCATCGCCGGCCATCATTGCCGCGCCATCAACGAGGTCGATGGCGTTACGCTGGCCGCCGTCTGCGATCTTGATCTCGAGAAGGCCCGGGCCTACGGCAATGAATTCTCCGTGCCAGCGTTCGAGAGTTACCGCGACATGTTTGACGCCGTGCCGGACATCGACATTACCGCCGTCATCACTCCCAGCGGCATGCATTTCGAGCACGGCATGGAAATGATCAATGACTACGCCAAGCACGTGATCATGGAAAAGCCCACCTTCATGCGTCCGTCACAGTTGGAAACGGCATACGCGAGCGCCGATAAAGCGGGGCGACAAATCTTCCCGGTGTTTCAGAACCGCCACAACAAAGCGGTTAAGCGCGTCAAACAGGCGCTGGCGGCTGGGGAACTGGGCGATGTTCGCATTGTTTCCGTCCGCGTACGCTGGTGCCGACCGCAACGCTATTATGATATGGCGCCATGGCGCGGCACCTTTTCCCATGACGGCGGCGCGCTAACCAACCAATCCATCCATCATGTCGATTTGATCCGCTATCTCGGCGGCGAGGTCGCCCGCGTTAACGCCCAAATGCGCACCCTGGGCGCCAACATCGAGGTCGAGGATACGGCCATCGCCACCTTGACCTTTGATGGAAACGCCGTCGGGCTTATCGAGGCGACAACGGCGGCGCGGCCCGATGACTTCGAGGCCTCGATCTCCATCGTCGGCTCCAAGGGCCTGGCGCAGATCGGCGGCATAGCCGTCAACGAATTGCAGATATTCACGCCGGACCCTTCAGTGTGTTCGGAAAATTCCGAAGACTTTAAAGGCATCAAGGGCGCCGGCGCCGTTTACGGTTTTGGCCACCGGCAAATGTATAAGGATATCGTCGGCTTTTTCACCGACGCCACGCCCTATCCCGTCAGCCGCGAGGATTGCTTAGGCACCCTCAAGCTGCTGCATGCTTTCTACCGCTCCGACGAAACCGACGACTGGGTGGACGTTGCCGATGCCGTGGAATCCGAACGCCTCGGTCGGGACAATGACGCCGTTTCCGCGCTGTACAGAACACCCCAGGGGAACAAAGCGTAATGACGGCGCCCTTTAAGGTCGGGATTGCCGGATACGGTGTCGTCGGCAAACGCCGCAGGGAAATCATCGACGCCCACCCGGCGCTTAAAACGGTGGCGGTGTCTGACCGGGTACTGGGCGAGGACGGCGTATTCAAAGACGGTGTACGCTTTTTTG
>JAQBYB010000051.1 GCA_027624235.1 Pseudomonadota bacterium
CCCCGCTCCGGCTCCGGCGCGCCCCGCCCCTGCCCCGGCGCGCCCCGCCCCGGCCCAACCCCTGCCGGCGCCCAAGGCGCAACCTTGAAGGCGGTCTGAATCATGGCAATAGTCCCGGAAAAACAACTCCCGCAACAGGAAAGCCTGCTGCTGGATTACATGCGCCGCCTGGAAAACCATAAAGAGGGGCGCAAGGTTGCCCATCTGCATCTTTCCCTGCTTCGGCCCATGAACCGCCGCGATCAGCATATCCGCGCCGCCGCCGGAAATTTCGAGTCGCTGGTCGCCTCCTTGGACGCGCAGGTCTTCACGGTGAAGAACTCGGACATCTTCGTTGTCTATAAGGAGACGGCCCAGCCGCAGGTCGAAACCGCCGTACAACAAATCCGGTATTTATTTGATGACGACCCCCTGGTCTCCGAGGAACAGGCGTCTGATCAAAAATTCGCCACCTGGTACGACGTCGAACGGGATTTTGATGCCGTTCTTCAAAGCGTCCAAAATATGGCGCAGGCGGAGAAAAAACGCCAATCCGAGGTTCGTGGCCGCATGGATGCCCGCGCCGCCCTGAAGGCGAAACAGGAAAAGGGCGAACCCTTGACGCCCAAGGTTCTGGCCAGGGTTGAAGCCGCGCTCACCCGGGCCGATCTGTCGAACCTGGTGCGCCGCCAGTTCATCTGCCGGTTGGACGCGCAAATGGTGCCGGAGCAGTTGTTCTCGGAACTGTTCATTTCGATTAAGGATATGCGCGAAACCATGCTGCCGGACGTTAATCTGGTCGCCAACCGGTGGCTGTTTCAGCACCTGACCACGACGCTTGATCGGCGCATGCTGTCGATGCTGACCAAGACCGACAGCATTTCTTTTTCGGGTGACATCAGTTTTAACATCAACGTCGCCACGGTGTTGTCACCGGAATTTCAGGCCTTCGATGACAACATTACCGCCGGGCGACGCGGCGCCATGATTATCGAGTTGCAAAAGGAAGACATCTTCTGTGACTTGAGCGCCTATGTCTTTGCCCGAGAATTTGTTCAGGAAAAGGGATACAAGGTTTGCCTCGATGGGTTGACCATGGAGACCATCGGTTTCATTGACCGCGAACGCCTGGGGGCCGATCTGTCGAAGTTGATCTGGCACCCGGACTTGGCCGATGGCGGCGACGAATTGTATATGAAATTAAAAAATATTGTTAAAACCGGCGGCCCGGACCGGATGATTATGTGCCGGTGCGACAATCGCGAAGCCGTCGATTTCGGACGCTCCATGGGCATCAACCTGTTCCAGGGGCGCTATATCGAAAGCATGATTGCCGAGGACGGCCGCCGTCTCGAAATGCTCAAACTTCAACGCCGGATTGAGCGCAGCGAGGCTGACATGTACCTGGAAAAAGATTGAGCGATAAAAGTAAAACCTAAACAAATGGACTCATTTGCGACGACGAATTTGCGGTTAAAATAAATAGCCTGCTAGCTTTTTTTGCCGCTGATGGCGGCGTCCTTGAAGGTCGCCATGCCGTTATGACAGGCCACCGCACCGCGCAAAATCTGGACCGCCAGGACCGCCCCGGTGGCTTCGCCCAACCGCATGTCCAAATTCAACAGTGGCGTTTTCCCAAGTTTTTCCAGGAGTCGTGCGTGTCCGGGCTCGGCCGAGGCGTGGCCGATCTGACAATGATCCAGCGCCCCCGGTTGGGCGGCGCGCAAGGGCGCGGCGGCGGCGGTGGCGACATAGCCGTCGAGCAGCACCGGCACGTTTCTATACCGGGCCGCCAGCACCGCCCCGGCAATCGCCGCCATTTCCCGTCCGCCGAGACAGCGGAGAACCTGTAAGGGATCTGCTTTCGTCGCCGCGCCATGAACGGCGACGGCGGTGGCGACGATTTTGGTTTTATTGGCCAACGCCGCGCCGCTGACGCCGGTGCCCATGCCGGTCCACGCCGACGCCGCGCCGCCGAACAACGCCATTGAAATCGCCGCCGCCGCCGTCGTATTGCCGATCCCCATTTCGCCAAGGCACAAGACATCGGTGCCGTCGCTGACGGCGCCCATGCCGAAGACAAAGGCATCGATGCATTCGGATTCGGTCATGGCGGCCTCAATGGTGAAGTCCTTGGTCGGCCGGTCGAGCGCCAAGGCATCAATGGCGAAGCTAACGCCGAAGACCTGGCAAAGTTGATTGATGGCGGCGCCGCCGGCTTCGAAGTTGGCGACCATCTGGGCGGTGACGTCGGCGGGGTAGGCGGAAACTCCCTGTCCGGTGACGCCGTGATTTCCGGCGAAGACCTGGGCCCTGGGCGTTCCCATGGTAGGCGGATGGTGGCCCTGCCACTGACTGAGCCAGACAACCAAATCCTCCAACCGGCCCAGCGCCCCCGGCGGCTTGGTCAATTGTGGCTCGCGGTTGCCGGCCGCGTCGGCGGCATCGCGGTCCGGTCCGGGCAGGGCGGCCAAGGCTTGGCCGACGTCATCAAGGCTTTGAATGGCGGGAAGTGCTGTCATCGGTATTAAGATTCCTCAATCCAGGAATTTCCTTTGTGTCCGCCTTAACCTATAAACGAATTTACACGCCCGCGCGCCTTGCAAAATTCGCCGATTGAAGGACACCGGGCAAGGATCAGGTGAATGGAAAAATTGAGCAAAATTAAGACATTTCTGTCGATCGAGCTTGCCGGTTGGTGGCGCGATTGCTGCGTGTCCGGCGCTTTTCTGACCCGCCTGCCATTCCCGTCGATCAAGGGTGGGGCCAAGAAAGGCAGGCTGGGTTTGGCCTCTCGCGCCTTTCCGCTGGTCGGCGCCGGCATCGGCGCGATCGCCGGTCTGTCGCTGATGGCCGCCACCGCTTTGGGCCTGGACCCGCTGGCCTGCGCCTTGATCGCCTTGGCGGTGGCTGCCTTGGTCACCGGCGCCCTGCACGAAGATGGCCTGGCCGATGTCGCCGATGGTTTCGGCGGCGGGGCGACGATGGCGGCGAAGCTGAAAATCATGCACGATTCGCGAATCGGCACCTTCGGCGTGTTGGCGGTGATTTTTTCCGTCGGCATCCGCGCCGGCGTTTTGGCCGGCCTTCCCGGACCGGGCCTGGGCGCCGCCGCCTTGATTGCCGCGGCGGCGTTGTCACGGGGGCTGTTGCCGGCGGCCATGCACTTTATGACCCCGGCGCGAAAATCCGGTTTGGCCGCCAATGCCGGAGCGCCCGATAGGGAAGGCTGGATGAAGGGATTGGCGTTGGGGGCGTTGCTGTCGTTTTTGTTTCTTGGGCCGTGGGGCGGCGTGTTGGCGCTGGCCTTCGGCGTGGCGGCGGCGGCCTTTGTCGCCTGGCTGGCTAATCGCCAGATCGGCGGCGTCACCGGCGACGTGCTCGGCGCCCAGCAACAGGCGGCGGAAACCGTCATTCTGATTGCCGCGGCGGCGGCGCTATGAGCCCCGTGACCCGTTGGTGGTGGGTGCGCCACGCACCGGTCGTCGACGCCGACGGCCTGATTTACGGCTCCAGCGACATTGACTGCGACGTTTCCAACAGCGCCCACTTCAAGGCCCTGGCCCAGGCGCTGCCCCAAGATGCGGTCTGGGTTACCAGCCATTTGAGCCGCGCCCAAAAAACCGCCCGCGCTATTGCCGATGCGGGGCTTAACTTCCCGGAGCCCCTCGTCGAGGAAGATCTCGGCGAGCAGAATTTCGGCGACTGGCAGGGCATGTCCTGGGCCAAGATGATGGCGACCGACCCGGAGACCTATAAAGTTTACTGGTCCGATCCGACCCGCAACCGGCCGCCCGGCGGCGAAAGCTTTGCCGACCTGATCGCCCGCACCGGCGTCGTCATCGACCGCTTGGGCGAACAACACAAAGGCCGCGACATCGTCGCCGTCGTCCACGGCGGCACCATCCGCGCCGCCATGGCCGTGGCCTTGAAGCTGGAGCCTGAACAAGGCATGGCGATCCGCATCGATACCTTGTCGACCACCATCCTTGAGAATGTCGAAGACGGATTGCTCAGGGGTAAGGGCGGGGTGTGGCGGGTCGTCGGCGTCAACCGGCTGGTGCCGGAATGAGTTCCCCGCTGGCCCCTGTTTTAGCACGCGTGACATTGGTTCTGGGCGGGGCGCGTTCCGGCAAAAGCCTGTACGCCGAAACCCTTCTTGATGGCTTTGCCAACAAAATCTATCTGGCCACCGCCGAAGCCAAGGAGGTCGAGAGGGATGCGGAGATGGCGGCGCGGATTGCGGAACACCGTGAAAGGCGCGGCCCTGAATGGCAAACCGTTGAAGAGCCTTTGGCGCTTACATCCTGGCTCGCCGCTCATTCGACTCCCGACCATCCGGTGCTGGTCGATTGCCTGACGCTGTGGCTTTCAAACATCTTAGGCGCAAACCGGGATGTCGACGGCGACATCCGCGCCTTGGCCGATGGCCTCGGATCGTGCGCCGCCCCGGTGGTTTTGGTGTCGAACGAGGTCGGCCTGGGAATAGTGCCTGACAATGCCCTGGCGCGAGCCTATATGGACAATGCCGGGCGTATGAACCAGGCCGTTGCCGCCGCCGCCGACCGGGTAGTGGTCATGCACGCAGGACTGGCGCACGTCTTGAAGGAATAACAGGGACTTACGAAAATGCATCTTCTTGCCGCTGAACCCGGCGTCATTGACGACGGATCACACGCCGTCGATCTGGGCCAGACTCCGGGCGATATCATCGTGCTGTCGGCGGCCGATACCGAACTGTCGGCGTTGGCGCAGGCGCGCGCCCGGCAAAACGACGCGCTCGGTGACGATGGGTTCCCCAGCCTCCGCCTCGCCAATCTGTTGCACCTGGGCGGCGATCACGCCGCCGATCATTACGGCAAAGACATCGTCCGCCATGCCAAGCTGGTCATTGTCAGGCTGTTGGGCGGGCGCGGCTACTGGCCGCACGGCACCGACTCCATTTCCCGCATTTGCCGGGACAATAATATCCCCGTCGCCTTTCTGCCCGGCGATGACCAGCCGGATCCTGAACTGGCGGCGCTGTCCACGGTGTCGGCCGAAACCCAGCGCCGGCTTTGGCAATATGTGGTTCAGGGCGGTCCTGACAATGCCCTGGATTTTTTGAATTTCGCCGCCAGCCTTATTGGGTATGAGGCTGAATGGCGCGAACCCCGGCCCCTGGTGCGGGCCGGGCTATACTGGCCGGGGCTTGAGTTCCCGGACTTAAGGACCGTCAAGGCCGCCTGGAAAAAAGACGCGCCGGTCTGCGCCCTGGTGTTTTACCGGGCCTTGGTCCAGTCCGGTAATCTCAAGGTGATCGACGCGTTGATCGATGGCCTGGCCGAGGCCGGGCTGAATGCGCTGCCGGTTTTCGTCGCCAGCCTGAAAGACCCGGTGGCGGCGGCGACCGTCGAGGAATTGCTGCTCGGCGCTGCCCCCGATGTCATCCTCAACGCCACCGGCTTCGCGGTCTCGGTGCCCGGAATCAAACGTACGCCGACGCCGTTCGATGCTATTTCGACCCCGGAACAAGCCGGCCCGGTGGTTTTGCAGGTGGTGTTTTCCGGCGGCAATGAGCACGACTGGCACCATTCAACCCGTGGCCTCGGCCCCCGCGACATCGCCATGAACGTGGCGCTGCCCGAAGTCGATGGCCGGGTGATGAGCCGGGCGGTGTCGTTTAAGGGCCGCAAACGCCGCGATGCATTGACCGAAACTGATATTGTCGAATACGAACCGGTCGCCGACCGCATTCGTTTCGTTTCCGAAATGGCGTCAAACTGGGCGTCGTTGCGGCTGAAACCGGCGCATGAGCGGCGTGTTGCCCTGATATTGGCCAACTATCCCAATCGCGATGGCAGGCTGGGCAACGGCGTCGGCCTGGACACCCCCGCCGGCGCCGTCACGGTGCTCAGGGCGCTGCAAAAAGAAGGCTACGCCATCAGCGATATCCCCGCCGACGGCGCCGCCCTGATCGCGCGCATGATGGCCGGCCCGACCAATGATTTCGGGGCGCTTTCAAGCCGTACCGTGTCCGAAACGCTGGCCATGGCCGATTATCAGCAGTTCTTGGCGGGGTTGCCGAAGGCCGTGCAGGACGCCGTGTTTGAGCGCTGGGGCGCGCCGGAACAAGACCCGTTTTTCCGGCCCGGCGACGTCGATTGCGGCAGCTTCGCCATCGCCGCGTTCCGGTTGGGCAACATCGCCGTCTGTTTGCAACCGGCGCGGGGCTACAACATCGATCCCAAGGAAACCTACCACGACCCGGCCCTGGTGCCGCCGCACAACTATCTCGCCTTTTATGCCTGGATGCGCCGCGATTTTGGCGCCGATGCCGCCGTTCATTTCGGCAAACACGGCAATCTGGAATGGTTGCCGGGCAAGGCGTTGGCGCTGTCCAGCGGGTGCTATCCGGAAGCCGCCTTGGGGCCGCTGCCCAATATCTATCCGTTTATCGTCAATGACCCCGGCGAAGGCACCCAGGCCAAGCGGCGCTTGGGCTCGGTCATTATCGATCACCTGACGCCGCCGTTGAGCCGGGCCGAAAGTTACGGGCCGCTGCGCGATCTGGAACAATTGGTCGATGAATATTACGAAGCCCAGGAACTTGACCCCCGCCGGCTGCACGTTCTCAACCATGAAATTCTGGAGCTATGCCAGCAAACCGGGCTCGATCAGGACTGCGGCATCACCGATGGTGAGGCCGAGATCCAGTCGATCACCAAACTCGATAATTATCTGTGTGAGTTGAAGGAAATGCAGATCCGCGACGGCCTTCATGTATTCGGCATCTCGCCGGTCGGCGGCCTGTTGACGGATTTGCTGGTGGCCTTGGTCCGCATCCCCCGCGTTGGATTAGGCGCCGGCGCCGAAGGCGGCGAAGGCCGGTCGCTGCACCGGGCGCTGTGCACGGACTTAGGCCTCAATTTTGATCCTCTCGATTGCGAAATGGGCGCGGCCTGGACCGGGCCGAAGCCTGATGTGCTTTCCGGTGACGATCCCTGGCGCACCGTCGGCGACACCGTCGAGCGCCTGGAAGACCTGGCGGCGCGGCTGGTGTCCGGCGTTGCGGCCGCCGATCCCGCCTGGAAAGCGACGTGTGCGGTGCTGGACTATATCGAAACCTCGCTGCGCCCGGCAGTCGAGGCGTCCGGCGCTGCCGAGATCGCGGGATTCATGACCGGGCTTTCCGGCAGCTTCGTTGAGCCCGGCCCGTCCGGCGCGCCGACCCGCGGACGGCCCGAGGTGCTGCCGACGGGAAAAAACTTTTATTCCGTCGATACCCGCACCGTGCCGACGCCGGCGGCCTGGACGCTCGGCTGGAAATCGGCGTCGCTGCTGGTCGAACGCCATAAGCATGATCATGGCGCCTGGCCCCGTACCATGGCCCTGAGCGCCTGGGGCACGTCCAACATGCGCACCGGCGGCGACGACATCGCGCAGGGGTTGGCGTTGATGGGGGTGCAGCCGCAGTGGGATACCGCGTCCCGGCGGGTGACCGGGTTTGAGGTCATGCCGGTCTCGGTGCTGGGTCGGCCCCGCGTCGATGTGACGCTGCGGGTATCGGGGTTTTTCCGCGATGCCTTCCCCGGCCTGATTGATCTGTTTGATTCCGCCGCCCGCAAAGTCGCCTCGCTGGAGGAAAGCGATGAGGACAACCCGCTGGCGGAAAGAACCAAGGCCGAAGCGGCGCGCCTGGTCGCCGACGGCGCCAGCGCGGAGGACGCCGCCCTTCGCGCCGGGTTTCGGGTGTTCGGCTCGAAACCGGGGGCCTACGGCGCCGGCCTGCAGGCGCTGATCGATGAAAAGGGCTGGCAGACGGACGAAGACCTGGCCCGCGCCTATGTCGCCTGGGGTGGCTACGCTTACGGCTCCGGTGTCGAAGGCCAGGCCCAGCACGGCCTGTTCGAAACCAGGCTGAGAAAGGTCGAGGCCGTCGTCCACAACCAGGACAACCGCGAACATGATCTGTTGGACTCCGACGACTATTACCAATTCGAAGGCGGCATCACCGCCGCCGTGCGCTCGCTGTCCGGGGTCCAGCCCGCGGTGTATCACAACGACCATTCACGCCCCGAACGCCCCCGGGTGCACACGCTCGAAGAAGAAGTCGCCCGCGTCGTCCGCGCCCGTGTCGTCAATCCGAAATGGATCGCCGGCGTCATGCGCCACGGCTACAAGGGCGCCTTCGAGATGGCGGCGACGGTGGACTACATGTTCGCCTTCGCGGCGACGGCGAAATGCGTCAAGGACCATCATTTCGACGCCGTCTTCGATGCCTATCTGGGCGACGAGACGGTGCGCGCCTTTCTGGAAGAGCACAATCCGGCGGCGCTCAAGGAAATGAGCGAAAGACTGATGGAGGCGCAGGATCGCGGCCTGTGGCGGCCACGGCTCAACAGCACCTATGCCTCGCTCGTTGAATTGTCTGGTGCAGCATAAGATTGTGGTAAAAAATAGTTCATGTGGAAAGTTGCGTTAAACGTCGTATAGGTAATTATCTTCTATTGGGTTCTTCTCGAAGGTTGGGACGGTGCCGTCTTAGAGATCATAGGGGCGATTCTCCTTTTTGAGACTACCTTTGTTGCTCTTACACTCGGCGTCAAAAAATGGAGCAAGTCGATATCAAGAAAATCCGAGGAAAAACCATGAACGACGGCGAAACCGAACAAGACCTGAATGAACGCCACGCCTTTAAGATGGCCAAGAAGAAGGCCGTGCGGGACAAAATCCTGGCTACCAAAACCATCGAAAAAGGCCTGGTGATCGTCCACACCGGCAAGGGCAAGGGCAAATCGACGGCGGCCATGGGCTTGGCCATCCGCGCCATCGGCCACGGCATGAAGGTCGGCATCGTTCAGTTCGTCAAGGGCGTCTGGGAAACCGGCGAACGCGACGTCTTGGACAAGTTTCCGGATCTGGTCACCATCAAGGCCATGGGCGAGGGCTTCACCTGGGAAACCCAGGACCGCGAACGCGACATCAAGGCGGCCCAAACCGCCTGGGCGGCGTCCAAGGAAATGATCGCCAGCGGCGAGTATAAAATGGTTGTTCTGGATGAACTGAACATCGTTCTGCGCTATGATTACATCCCGCTGGATGACGTCATCAAGACCTTGAAATCGAAACCCGAAGGCCTGCACATTGTCATCACCGGGCGCAACGCCAAGGATGATTTAATAGCGGCCGCCGACCTGGTCACCGAGATGACCATGATCAAGCATCCGTTCCGGGGCGGCGTCAAAGCCCAAGCCGGCATCGAGTTTTGAGGATGGAGTTTTTTAAAATGAAGCGGTTTGCAGGTTTGGTTGTCGTGCTGGTTGGCGTCTTCGGGCTTGCGGCGTGCCAGGAAATGCGCGAAACGCCGGCGCAAGGATCGCTGCGGCTTCTCGACTGGTCCGCCGATACGCTGAACAATATCGCCCGCCAGCCGCAGTTGAAGGATTTTTCCAGGCACATCCCCACGGCGCGCGCCGTGATGATCCTGCCGGCCGTCGTCAAGGCCGGGTTCTTCGTCGGCGCCGAGGGCGGCAGCGGCGTTCTGCTGGCGCGTAACGCCGACGGCACCTGGGGCTATCCGGCGTTCTATACCCTGGGCGCCGCCAGCTTCGGGTTTCAGTTCGGTGTTCAGGACACGGAAACCATTCTGGTCATCCGCAATGACGGCGCGCTCAAGTCGATCATCAAGGACCAGGGCAAATTCGGCGCCGACTTAGGGATTACGGTGGGCATGGTCGGGGCCGGGATGGAAGCCTCGACGACGACCAACCTGCGCGCCGACATTTTGGCCTTCACCAACGCCAAGGTCGGCGCTTTCGCCGGCGCCTCGTTCGAAGGCGCCGTGCTGGCCCGTCGCCGCGATATGAACGAATCATTTTATGGCAAAGGCGCGACGCCGGACGCGATTGTCCTTGAGGGCCGGTTTAAAAATTCCAAGGCCGACCCTTTGAGGTCCGCCCTTGCCCGGTTCCGGTAATCCCGCCATCGACGTTTCCCGCGCCCTGATGATCCAGGGCACCGGGTCCGACGTCGGCAAATCCTTGCTGGTGGCGGGCTTGGGCCGGGCCTTCACAAAACGCGGCCTGCGGGTCAGGCCGTTCAAGCCGCAGAATATGTCCAACAACGCCGCCGTCACCGCTGACGGCGGCGAGATCGGCCGCGCCCAGGCCTTGCAGGCGAAGGCGATGGCGGCGGACTTAAGCGTCCACATGAATCCGGTGCTGTTGAAGCCGCAATCGGAAACCGGCGCTCAGGTTATCGTCCAGGGCCGCATGGAGGGCACCGCCCAGGCCAGGGATTACCACGCCCTCAAACCGAAACTGTTGCCCCGGGTGCTGGAAAGCTTCCGGATCATTGCCGGGGATGCCGATCTTGTGTTGGTCGAAGGCGCCGGCAGCCCGGCCGAGGCCAATCTTCGTGACGGTGATATCGCCAACATGGGCTTCGCCGAGGCCGCCGGAGTGCCGGTGGTGTTGTGCGCCGATATCGAGCGCGGCGGCGTGCTGGCCAGCCTTGTCGGCACCCATGCGCTGCTGTCCTCTAGCGAACGCGCCCGCACCAAGGGTTATATCGTTAATAAATTTCGCGGCGATCCGGAATTGTTCGACGCTGCCCTGGATATCATCAAGGCCAACACCGGCCTCGATTGTTTCGGTGTCGTACCCTTTTTTGACGCCGCCCGCCTGCTGCCGAAGGAAGACGCGGTTTCGCTTGGCTTTGACGATGGTGAAACCGGGGACGAAAAAGCCGTCATCAAGATCGCGGTTCTCCGGTTGTCGCGCATCGCCAACTTCGACGACCTCGACCCCTTGGCCGCCGAGCCGGGCGTTGCGGTTCGGATGATTGAACCGGGAACGCCGATCCCCGGCGACGTCGACATGGTGGTTATTCCCGGATCGAAATCGACGCTGGCCGATCTGGCGCAAATTCGCGCCGAAGGCTGGGACGTGGATATTGCCGCCCACCACCGCCGTGGCGGCCTGGTCGTCGGCTTGTGCGGCGGCTATCAGATTTTGGGAACCCACATCGCCGACCCGAAGGGCATCGAAGGCCCGCCGAGCGAGGCCGAGGGCTTAGGGCTGCTCGACATCGAAACGGTAATCGACGGCGACAAGACGCTGACCCGGACAACCGGCATCGACATCGCCACCGGCGAGGCGGTCGATGGCTACGAGATGCACATCGGCAAAACCACCGGCGCCGGTCTTGCCGCCCCGTTTCTGGAAATCGCCGGGCGTTTTGAGGGGGCCAGGAGCAAAGACGGCCTGGTCATGGGCACCTACCTGCACGGGCTGTTCGCCGCCGACGGCTTCCGTCATGCTTTTTTGGCCCGGCTCTTTGGTCCCCTCGGCCATCAGGGCGGCATTGCCTATGACGCGCTCATCGAAGACACCCTCGACGCGCTGGCCGATCATCTGGAAACCCACCTCGACCTGGACGGGCTGCTGGCGCTGGCGGAACCAGTGCGGGCCGCGGAATGGGGCGCTACAGGCTGAACCGCACGATGGCGATGGCGGCGACCCAGATGCCGTTGATCAGGCAGGCGACGAAATACAGGTAAAGCGCCCGGCTGATGTCTTTCGCGGTGGCGGCCACGTTGCCGTCGCCGATCCAGGGGTCGTTCACCGTTGTTCCCGGATAGTGTCGCGGTCCCGCCAGTTTTAGCCCGAGGGCGCCGGCGATGGCGCCTTCCGGCCAACCGGCGTTGAACGAGCGGTGATATTTTGAATCCCTGAGCATGATCCTGAGCGCCGCGCCGGGCTTGGCCGTCGGCACGAACAACGACGCCAGCACGATAAATAATCCCGCCAGCCTCGCCGGGATCAGGTTCAGAACATCGTCCAGCCGCGCCGCCGTCATGCCGAAGGCGCGATAGCGCGGCGAGCGATAGCCGATCATGCTGTCCATGGTGTTGACGGTCTTGTAGACCAGCAAACCCGGAAACCCGAACAGCACGTACCAGAACACCGGCGCGATCAGGCCATCGCTGAAATTCTCGGCCAGCGATTCGATCGCCGCCCGGGCGACGCCGGCGCCGTTCAGGCTGTCCGGGTCGCGGCCGACAATATGGGCGACGGCGCGGCGGCCTTCCTCGACGTTTTGGCGCAGCCCCTTGGCAACGTCGCTGACATGGTCGTAAAGACTGCGCCCCGCCAACAACATGACGATGCCGGCGAATTCGATGATCCACCCGAACGCATGGTTGAGGCTCAACCAGGACACCCCCCAGCCGAGGCCAAAGGCAAGCCCACAAAGGAACACCACCACCAAGGCGCCGCGAATGGCGCGGTCGACCTGGCTGCGGTTTTCGCGGTTGAGTTTGCGTTCGAAAAAAACGATGACGTCGCCGATGATGACAACCGGATGGCGGATGACCTTGAAGATGCGCTTGGCCTCGCCGGTATAGGCCTCGACGATCATCGCCATCAACAACAATACCAGCGGATCGAAGCCACCGGAGCCGGTCATGCCAAAGATCAACATGGGTGGCAGCATGGCAGTTTAAGAAGGCTTTTCCCAGAGCGTAAAATCTATATGCTGTCGTCACCGGACTAAGGTTGCCCAGAGGCAATGACCAGGTAATCCCGGAAAACGATCTGAAAACAATGACGCTCGAAGGCAAGGACCAAGCGTAATGACAGACAAGACCGCCGTCATGATCTGTGGCCACGGCAGCCGCGACGACAACGCCATCAAGGAATTCAATACGCTGGCCGGGCACCTTTCCAAAAGGCTGCCCGATTTCGACGTTGAAAGCGGTTTCCTGGAATTCGCCACGCCGGTGATCAGGACCGGGCTCGATAAACTTAAACAACGCGGCGCCAAAAAAATCGTCTGCCTGCCGGGAATGCTGTTCGCCGCCGGCCACGTCAAAAATGACCTGCCGTCCGAGGTCAATAATTTCGCCGCCGAAAACCCCGGCATTGAAATGATTTTCGGGCGCGAATTGGCGGTCGACAATAAGTTGCTGGAAGCCGCCCGGAGCCGCATTGAGGCGGCGGAAAAGGACGCCGCCTCCGAGGCCGCGCGCCAGGACACCTTGTTAATGGTGGTCGGGCGCGGCACCAACGACCCGGACGCCAATTCCAACGTCTCGAAAGTGGCGCGGATGTTGTGGGAAGGCATGGGCTTCGGCTGGGCCGAGGTCAGCTATTCCGGCGTCGCCTCGCCGCTGGTCGATGCCGGGCTGGCCCACGCGGTGAAACTGGGATACCGCCGCATCATCGTGTTTCCTTATTTTCTGTTCACCGGAATCCTGGTGCGCCGTATTTACGACTGGGCCGATGCCGCCGCCGCCAGTCACCCGGAAATCGAATTTCTGAAGGCGTCCTATCTCAACGATCATGCATTGCTGATCGATACCTTCGTCGAGCGTGTCCACGAGGCGCTTGAAGGCAACAACGCCATGAATTGCCAATTGTGCAAGTACCGCGACCAGATCATCGGCTACGAAGCTGACGTCGGCGCGCCCCAGGCCGGGCACCACCATCATGTCCAGGGTATCGGCACCGATGGTGAAGATGCCCATGATCACGGTGTTCAAGGCGGCCACCATCACCATCATCACAAAGACTGACGAAGGGATTGGCGATGTTCGATTACATCCGCGATCCGGCGGAGATTTATCAAAAATCCTTTGCCACCGTCCGCGCCGAGGCCGACCTGTCGGGCTTCAAGGCCGATGAGGCCGACGTGGTGGTGCGTTTGATCCACGCCTGCGGCATGCCCGACATTACCGGCGATCTGGTTTTCGCCGGTGGTGGAGTTCAAGTCGGGCGCGCGGCGCTGAAACGCGGCGCGCCGGTGTTGGTGGATGTGGAAATGGTCGCGAACGGAATCATCCGGGGCCGCCTGCCTGCCGCCAACGCCATCCTCTGCACGCTCAACGATGACGGCGTGCGGGCGAAGGCTTTTGAAAAATCGACGACCCGGTCGGCGGCGGCGGTGGATTATTGGGGCGACGCCCTGGCCGGGTCGGTGGTCGCCATCGGCAACGCGCCGACGGCGCTGTTCCGGGTGTTGGAACTGATCGACGCCGGTGCGGCTCCGCCGGCGATGATCGCCGCCTTTCCCGTCGGTTTCGTCGGCGCGGCGGAATCCAAGGACGCCCTGATCGCCCACGCGCCCCGGTTGGGGGTGCCCTTTATCACCCTGAAAGGACGGCGCGGCGGCAGCGCCCTGGCGGCGGCCTGCGTCAATGCCCTCTCAGGTAATGAGGCGGGTAATGAGGCGGGTAATGAGGCGGGAAATGGGGCGGGGGAGCCATGATCAACGTCGTCGGCATCGGCGAAGACGGCCTCGACGGACTGTCCCCCATCGCCCGCAAGGTGGTCGAAGACGCCGAGGTATTAGTCGGCGGCGCGCGGCATCTATCGAAGGTGCCGGACGGCGTAGCCTTGCGCATCGACTGGAAGGGCGGTTTCGAGGCGGCTTTCGATGAAATACAAAAAATGGACGGCAAGCGGGTGGTTATCCTGGCCTCGGGCGATCCCTTGAATTTTGGTGTCGGCGCCAACGTGGTGCGCCGGTTCGGCGCCGAGGCGGTGACCATTCTGCCTGCCCCCGGCGCCTTCAGCCTCGCCGCCGCGCGCATGGGCTGGCCGTTGGCGGAAGTCGAATGCCTGACCGTCCATGGCCGGGCGCTGGCGGCGGTCAACCTGCATCTGGCGCCGGGAAAACGGTTGCTGGTGTTGAGCTGGGACGGTGAAACCCCGGGCAAGCTGGCGGCATTGCTGGTCGCCAGGGGCTTCGGGCCTAGCCAGGTGACGGCGCTGGGAAATATGGGCGGCGACGAAACCCGTCGGCAGGCAAGCGCCGAAACCTGGCGCGGCGAGCGCGTCGATGATCTCAACACCATCGCCGTCGAATGCGTCGCCGCTAAGGAGGCCGTCCCCGACGCCTGGTCCCGGGTGCCGGGGTTGCCGGAAGACGCCTATGACCACGACGGCCAGATCACCAAACGCGAAGTGCGGGCGGTGACGCTGGCCCGGCTGATGCCGTTGGCGGGCCAGGTGCTTTGGGATGTCGGCGCCGGCTCCGGCGCCATCGGCATCGAATGGCTGCGGGCCGAACCCAATTCGGACGCCTTCGCCGTTGAACGCGACGCCAGACGCGCCGCCGTCATCGCCACCAACGCCGCCAGGCTCGGCGTGCCCAAGCTGACCATCATCGAAGGCGAGGCCCCCGGCATTCTTTCCGCTATCGAAACAAAGCCCGACGCCGTTTTTCTGGGCGGCGGCGTATCGGCGCCGGGGTTGCTTGAGGCCTGCTGGCAAGCCCTCAATCCGGGCGGCAGGCTGGTCGCCAACGCGGTCACGATTGAGGCCGAACAACGCCTGTTGGCGTTTCAAAACGAATTCGGCGGTGATCTGGTCCGCTTGTCCATCAGCCGCGCCGCGCCGGTCGGGACCCGCGCCACCTTCCGCCCGCTCAAACAAGTCACCCAGTTGGCGGTGATTAAAAAATGAACATGGATCATAAAGGGCAACATAAAAATGCCGAGGATAGGGGCGGCGGCACCCTGTACGGCCTCGGCATCGGCCCCGGCGACCCGGAACTGATCACCCTGAAGGCGCTGAAGATTATTCAATCGGTGGCCGTCATCGCCTATCCGGCGCCTGAAAAAGGCGACAGTTTGGCGCGCTCGATCGCGGCGGCGCATTTCCCCGGCGGCCAGACCGAAATCTGCATCCGCACGCCGATGACGCCGGGAAACTTTCCCGCCGATGACGTTTATGACCGCTACGCAACCGAAATAAGCGGGCATTTGACGGCGGGCCGGGACGTCGCGGTGCTGTGTGAGGGTGATCCGTTCCTCTATGGCTCATTCATGTACATTTTCGCAAGGTTGAGCCGCGATCACCCAACCAAGGTGGTGCCGGGGGTGTCGTCTTTGGGCGCCTGCGCCGCCGCCTCCGGCCGACCTTTGGTGTCGCGCAACCAGACCTTAAGCATCCTGCCTGCGCCGATGGAAGAACAAGAATTGGAAAGGCGCCTTTTAGAGGCCGATGCCGCCGCGATCATGAAAGTCGGTCGCCACATGGCCAAGGTCAAACGGGTGCTGACGAAACTGGGATTGGACAAGGACGCGTGTTATGTCGAGCGCGCCTCCATGGCCGAGGAAAAAGTCTGCGCCCTTCAGGACATGGATGAGGACGCCGCGCCCTATTTCTCGATGGTGCTGGTCCGCCGCGATGAACGGCCGGAACCATGACGATGACCGGCAAGCTTCCAGAGAATGTCGCCCTGGTGGTGTTGGGGCCGGGCGGATTGGCGTTGGCGGCAACCCTGAAACCGCTGTTGCCGGGTTCGGAAATTCATGGCCTGCAAGGCCGTGCCGATAGCGCCGATGTCGTCTTCGCCGAGGTGGCCCAGCATGTGCAGGGCTTGTTCGCGGACTCCCGCCCCATCATCGGCGTCTGCGCCTCCGGCATATTAATTCGCGCCTTGGCAGGCCACCTTGCCGACAAACGCAGCGAGCCGCCCGTCGTCGCGATGGCGTCTGACGGCAGCGCGGTGGTGCCGTTGTTGGGCGGGCACCGCGGCGCCAACCGATTGGCGCGGATGATTGCCAAAGCCACCGGCGGCGTTGCCGCCGTGACCACCGCCGGGGATGTCAGTTTGGGACTGGCGTTGGACGAGCCGCCATCCGGCTGGCGATTGCATAACCCCGCCGCCGCGAAGGCGATCACCAGGGCATTGCTGGACGGCGGCCCCGTCGGGTTAACCGTTGACGCCGGAAACGCCGATTGGTTGACGGAGTCGGGCGCGGTATTCACCGCCGCCGCCCCGATGGCCGTGCGCGTCACCGACAAAGCGATCACCGATTGCGGCGATGATCTGATCCTGCATCCGCCGGTATTGGCCCTTGGCGTCGGCTGCGAACGCGGCGCCGAAGCCGACGAATTAATCGGCCTCGCCGAAAAAACGCTGAAAGATGCAGGGCTGGCCGCCGGTGCGGTCGCCTGCGTTGTATCGCTGGACCTCAAGGCCGACGAAGCGGCGGTGCATGCCCTGGCGGCGCATTTAAACGTTCCGGCGCGATTCTTCAGCGCCGCCGCGTTGGAAGCCGAAGCGCCGCGACTGGCCAATCCGTCCGACGTTGTTTTTGCCGAGGTCGGTTGCCACGGTGTTTGTGAGGGCGCGGCGCTGGCGGCGGCGGGAAAAGACGGCGTACTGGTCGTCGAAAAGAAAAAATCGGCGCGCGCCACCTGTGCCCTGGCCCGCGCCGTTGCGCCCATCGACGTTGAGGCGGTTGGCCGGGCGCGCGGCCGGCTGACCATCGTCGGCATCGGCCCCGGTGCGCACGACTGGCGGACGCCGGAAGCGACGAAGGCCTTACGCGAAGCCTCCGACGTCGTCGGCTACGGGCTTTACCTGGACCTGATCGAAGACATCATCGCCGGAAAAAATTTGCATTCGTCGGCCCTCGGCGCCGAAGAAGACCGCGTCCGCCAAGCCATTGATCTGGCCGCCGAAGGCCGTCCCGTCGCCCTGGTCAGTTCCGGCGACGCCGGGATTTACGCGCTGGCGACATTGGCGTTCGAATTGCTGGACCGGGAAAATCGCCCCGACTGGAACCGCATCGAGGTTTCGGTGACGCCGGGGATCACCGCCATGCAGGCCGCCGCCGCCCGCATCGGCGCGCCGCTCGGCCATGATTTCTGCGCCATCTCCCTGTCGGATTTGCTGACCCCCCTGGAGGATATTCAGCGCCGCCTGCAAGCGGCGGCGGCAGGGGATTTCGTCGTCGCCCTCTACAACCCGGTCTCGAAGCGCCGCAAGAAACAACTGGTCATGGCCCGTGATATCTTGCTGTCGGCGCGGCCGCCGCAAACGCCGGTGGTGCTGGCCCGCAACCTGGGCCGCGCCGGCGAGACCCTGACAGTGATCGCCTTGGCTGATCTGGAGCCGGACATGGTCGATATGCTGACCCTGGTGCTGATCGGGTCTTCCAACACCCGCGTCATGGACACTCGCAATGGCCCCCGCGTCTACACGCCGCGCGGCTATGCCGCGAAAATGGAGCCCGTCGATACGTTAAGCGAAAGGGGATATGGGGATGAAGGGAGATAGGGGGATATTTGATGCCTGAACCGACGGACACGCTTACTGGGACGATCATCGATGCCACCATCCAGGTGCGCCAGACCCTTGGTCCGGGCTTTCTTGAAGGCGTTTATCATCGAGCGCTTTTGATTGAATTAAAAAAACATGATCTCGACGTGGAATCTGAAAAAGAAGTCGAGGTTCTGTACGAGGATGAGTTGGTCGGGCGCCACCGCCTGGATGTCGTCGTGAATGGAGAGGTGATCGTAGAATTAAAAACGGTCGAAGCATTGAGTAAGGCCCATTATGCCCAGGTACGCTCGTATGTGAGGGCGACCGGATTGAAAGTTGCCTTGCTGGTTAACGTTGCCATGGAAAAAGCGGATTTCAGGCGGATTGAAAATGAATAATCTCCTTCTCTCCAACGATCCCCTTATCCCCTTTTCAGGGCGGTTCGGAATTGTATTTCCGGGAAAAATTTAGCGATGATCGTTCATTTCATCGGCGCCGGGCCGGGGGCGGCGGATCTGATTACGGTGCGCGGCCTCAATCTGATTAAGGCGTGCCCGGTGGTGCTGTACGCCGGCTCGCTGGTGCCCGCCGACATTGTCGCCGAAGCCCCGATTGGCGCCCGCGTCATCGATACCGCGCCGATGACCCTGGATGAAATCATCGCCGAGATGGCGGCCGCCCATAAGGCGGGCCACGATGTCGCCCGCGTCCATTCCGGCGACCCGTCGCTGTATGGCGCCATCGCCGAACAGATCCGGCGTCTGGACGGGCTCGGCATCGACTACGACGTGACGCCGGGGGTGTCGGCCTATGCGGCGGCGGCGGCGGCGTTGGGAGCCGAATTAACGCTGCCCGATGTCAGCCAGACGGTGATCCTGACCCGCACCTCGGTGCGCAGTTCCGGCATGCCCGACGGCGAAGATCTTTCATCACTGGGGCAAAGCGGCGCGACCCTGGCCATTCACCTGTCGGTCAACAATCTGGTGCCGGTGGTCCGCGATTTGGTTCCCCATTACGGCGAGGACTGTCCGGTGGTCGTCGCCTACCGGGTCAGCTGGCCGGACCAGAAAATCATTCGCGGCACGCTCGCCGACATTCGCGATAAGGTCAAAGCCGCCGGCATCACCCGCACGGCGTTGATTTTGGTCGGCCAGGTGCTGGCCCAAAAAGACTTCGACGACAGCCGCCTCTATGCCGCCGATCATCATCACGTGCTGAGGCTGAAAAAACCCAAGTAAAAAAAATAAAGGGGGA
>JAQBYB010000154.1 GCA_027624235.1 Pseudomonadota bacterium
GCAGGAAAAGTTTGTGACCTGTTCAAGCCAGAAGAATGCAGAAACTTCTTTGCTGCAGACGGTTATGCGTCAAAATAAATCGGAAATGCTCTAGGTGAACGCAAGTGAACCGGAAATGCTCTAGCAGGCTGCCGAGAAAGGGAAAAGGCGATGTGGGGATTTTTGCGGATCAGGGGATAAAAAACATACCTGCGCCGCAGGCGCGGCATATTCGATCACTTCTTTATCTCCCCTTATCGCCCTTTCTCCTTATCTATTCTCTGTTATTTTTATGATTAATCCCGCTCTCGCCGGGAAGCTGGTTGGGCAATAGGTAGACCAGCACGTTGGCCGCCAGCATCGAGGCGGCGAGCAGATAAAACACGACCCCCAATCCCCATGCATCGGCGATGGCGCCGCTGACCATCAGCATGACAGTGGTAAATAACGCCTGCACCCCGAACATCACGGAGGTGGCGCTGGCGGCGACCTCCGGTGGGGCCAGGTCCATCATCCAACTGTGGATGACCGGGCGGGCGGCGTACATGACGAACCCCATCACCGCGACGCCGCCGACAAAGACTATTTCGTTTTGCACCACCGTCAACACCACGATCAATACCGTGGTGATCGACAGGCCGCCCAACACCACCGGGCGGCGGCCAATCCGGTCCGACCAAGCGCCGGCGACCGGTGTCGCGCACATGCCGCCCACTTGCAGGGCCATCATCGTCACCCCCATCATGAACGGCCCCATCCCCATGACGTCGGCCAGATACAACGGCAGGAAGATCAACAGCCCCATTTGGGCCATGGTCCTGAATCCGGCCATCAGGCTGAGATGAAGCACGGCGCGGTCCTTGACCAACGCCTTGAGGCCATCGAAATATTCGGCCAGGCCCATGCCGTGTTCGGTTTTTTCCGCACCCGCCGCCGGCTTCGCCGGCGTGTCGCGTTTCAGTAAGACGAACCAGATCAGCCCCGCCACCAGGAACACCGGCAGCGCATTCAGGGACGCCGTCTGCCGCCAGCTCAACCACACCAACAGCGCGCCGGCGGCCAGCGGGGCAACGGCGTCGCCGGTGTTGGCGCCAAGCGCATGGATGGACAACGTATAGCCCCGTTGGCGGGGATAATGTTGGGACAGAAACGAGATCGCCGGCGGATGCCAGAGATTATTGGTCGCCCCGATCAGAACCACCATCGGCACCAGCCACCAAATTCCCTGGGCATACCCCGACGCCAACAAGGCGGCCGCGCCGACGGCCAGCGACAACACCTGGAAGACGACGCGCCTGCCGGTAACGTCAACGATCAGGCCGCTGGCGAAATTGGCGACAAAGGCGGAAATGTGAAAGACCGCAACCAGCATCCCGGCCTCGGTATAGCTTAGCCCGAGGTCGCGGGTGATGAACGGCAGCAGCAGATACAGCGTGGCGGCGGTCCAATGGATGCCGCCGTGCCCCAACCCGACCAGGAATACGGTGCCCTGATTTTTCCATTCCAGGCCCGTGAGACGTTCGATTGCGGCAATCAACAGGGAGTTTCCTCTGCTTTTAGGGGAGATCGGAATCTAAGCAGCCTTTATGGACTTATCAAGCGCCCCGCCCGGTATTAACTGGTTGCCTGGAAAAACGTTAGCGGCAACAATGTGCGCCATACCGAATTCAGCGACACCAGGGAATCCCATGGACCAAATCACCGACCAATTAATCATCGATAAAAAAGACGGCGTCGGCCGCATCACCTTCGACAATCAGGCCCGGCGCAATGCCCTGACCTATGAGATGTGGCAGGGAATCCCCATCGTCATGGCGGATTTCGCCGACGATGACGCGGTCCGGGTGATCGTGCTGGCCGGCGCCGGCGGCAAGGCGTTTTCAGCCGGCGCAGACATCTCCGAATTCGCCAAACAGCGCTCGGGCGAAGACGCCGTCGCCATTTACGACGAAGCCGTCTCCGAGGCCACCTGCGCGCTGGTCGATGCCAGAAAGCCCCTGATCGCCAAGATCGATGGTTTTTGCATCGGTGGCGGCTTAGGCGTCGCCATGACCTGCGATCTGCGCCTCGCCGCCGCCGATTGCCGGTTCGCGGTTCCGGCGGCCAAGCTGGGCCTCGGCTACAAGATGAAAGGCCTCAAGATTCTGGTCGATCAGGTCGGCCCGGCGGCAGCCAAGGAAATATTTTTCACCGCCCGCCAGTTCGACGCCGCCGAAGCCTTGCAAATGGGCCTGGTCAATCGAGTGGTGCCGCCCGAAGAGTTGGCGGCCTACGTCGATGACTACGCCGCCACCATTGCCGCCAACGCGCCGCTGACGGTGCTGGCGGCGAAAACCGTCATCGGCGAGATCCTTAAAGACGCCGACGCCCGCGATCTCGACCTCTGCAAAAAGGTCGTCGACGACTGCTTCGCCAGCGAGGACTACCAGGAAGGCCGCAAGGCGTTCATGGAAAAGCGCAAGCCTGAATTTAAGGGCCGCTAGGGCAAATCCCGAGCGGATGGTTACATCCGCGACGACGAATTTGCGTCTAAAACAAAGGCGTAGAGCATTCTAGGTGAACGCAGGTGAACCGGAATTGCTCTAGGGACATCGGCCAAGGGAAAAAGTGACGGTGGTCACTTCCCCTGGCGTAGAATGGAGTATCATCATGGTCTGGTGCGGCGTGGTGCCTTAACCACCGGCAGGGAAAGAAGATCAACCGTGGTTAAACACTCAGATTCGAAAGACAGCAGCCCCTTAGAAAAGTGGCGCCGTCAAAAGGATAAGATTTTTGAGGCGGACGCCGTGGAGTCCGACGACTTGACGGTCGGGGCGACATCCGGTTCCCGGAAGTCCTCCACATTTCCGCGGGTTTCCGCAACCAACCGTGGCGGTTCGGGTGACCTGAAATTTATCCCGATCCAGGCGCCGCCGCCGAAGGGCGAGGCGACGATGATCCCGGGCCAACGCCGCCGAAAATCGGCCGAGCCGACATTGATGCCGATCCCGGCGCCGCCGCCG
>JAQBYB010000052.1 GCA_027624235.1 Pseudomonadota bacterium
CCTGTCTCTTGCAAAATCCAATCCGCCTATAATCAGCGCTCCCCGATTGGCGAGTTTTTCAACAGCCTCAGCCAAGGGCGGACATGGGACGAAGGTCAGCGGTCCGAAAATTTCCCAAAATGTAACATGTGGAAACCCGTCTGTTTCCGTATATCGCCTTTGACACACAATGATATTTTTTGTAACACAATGCTCGCCTAGTTTTCTGGTAGAAGAATAACAAGATGGGGGCATCAATAAATTGCGAGATGAAGTGGTCCTGGTTATCCGAACAGTTTAGCGGCTTTTGTTGAATTGATATAAAAATTTACCCGAACCGCTGATTTCTACTTTAGCTGGTGAAAATCCTCCAATGTTTAAACTTCAGCGATATTTCTCACTTGCAAGCGCAGCAGCCATTATCCTGCTGACCGTCGCGTTGAGCTTGCTCTATCGGCAAAACGCGGTCGTCAACCTGTCAAAGCTGATCGAGGCTCAGAACGTCGCACTGGCGCAGTCCTTCGCCAACAACATCTGGCCGGTGTACACGGATTATGTAAATTCCGTTGCGGAGATTGACGGCGATGCGTTGCGGGCGCAGCCGGAAACACAAAAAATCCATGTCACCCTGAAGGCCCTGACCGCTGGCCTGCCGGTCCTCAAGGTCAAGATGTACCGCATGGATGGGCTTACGGTCTATTCGTCGGAATTCTCCCAAATTGGCTCGAGCAAGGAAGGACAAGAGGGTTTTGAGAAGGTCTTGCGGAATGGAAAGCCGTCAACAAAAAGTTCATTTCGGGAGACATTCTGGTCATTCGATGGGCAGGTGGAAAACCGCCATCTCATTGAAACCTACCTGCCCATCTATGGCCCCGGTGGTCGGGTGGAAGGTGTATTCGAACTCTACTCCGATGTGACCCCCCAGATTGTCGATATTGGGGAGACTACGGCTACGGTGGTGATCTATCTTCTGCTCGGTCTGGGGCTGCTATATGGGGTGCTATTCTTGATTGTTCGAAGTGCCGATCGCATCTTGAAGCGCCAATACAACGATCTTGAGCACGAGATCGCCGAGCGCAAGCAGGCCGAAGAAGACCGCCGCCTCGCATTGGTGGATGCCGAACAGGCCAACCAAGCCAAGTCTGAATTCCTGGCCACCATGAGCCACGATCTGCGGACGCCGTTGAACGCTATTCTCGGGTTCTCCGACTTCATCAGGAATCAGTATTTTGGGCCGGTCGGCGACAAATATCAGGAATACGCCGAGGATATTCATTCCAGCGGTGAACTCTTATTGTCGCTGGTAAACGACATCCTCGATCTCTCGGCCATCGAGGCGGGCAAGCGGCCATTGGCCAAAGAGAACTTCTCCATTTCAGATATTGTCACGGAATGTGAGGTCATTCTCAAAGAACAGGCGCAGTCCCTTGGCATCGACCTGGTGATGAAGGTGTCCAAAGACACCCCACCCCTTTACGCCGACAGACGGGCGATCACACAAATCCTCCTCAACATGCTCTCCAATTCCGTCAAGTTCACGCCCGAAGGCGGCAAGGTCACGCTCAGGGCGACAGCCACGAACACCTACCACACCATCGAGGTAAGCGACACGGGAAAGGGTATCCCGGCTGACAAAATCGAGACCATCACCGACCCCTTCGTCAGGGGCGTGTCCGATCCTCATAAAAGCCATCAAGGCACCGGCCTTGGGCTGTCGATCGTAAAATCGTTGGTTGACCTCCATGACGGTGAACTGGACATCAAGAGCACGGTTGCCAAGGGAACCACAGTCACGGTGACGCTACCAATACAGCGTGATTTGCACCTGTCCCTGTAATCCACTGGATGTCCGCTAAGGGTCAAAAACTGACCATTTAACGGGGTCGGCAAGGCGTGTCGGTTGCACTATATTTAGTGTGTGTATGTCTTAACCGGATAGGCACGAATCATATTTTGGTATTATGAGGTGATTATGATTCGCCAAGTAGAACTCTCCGACCCGACTTTTGAGCATTTACAAAAACTTGCTGAGCCTTGTTACGGTGACAGTGCACTTAATTGCGGAATTGAAATATGGAGAGTTAAGTGCACTGTCACCGTAATTCTGTCACCGTAATTCCGTAATTCTGGAGACCCTCGCCGCCTTGGGCCGCGTCCGCAAACCGACCATCGACCTTTTTGGGCTATAAATCCCTACCATCCGGGAGCCGGTCAGCCTTTAAATCCCTGGGCGACGACATAGGTCTCGGCGGATTCCTTGCGGCTTGACGGCGGTTTGGCGTGTTTGACGGTTTTGAAGCGTTTTTTCATTTCCGCCAACAAATTGTTTTCGGTGCCGCCCTTGAACACCTTGCCGACGAAGGCGCCGCCGGGGGCCAGCACCTCGCAGGCGAAATCAAACGCCGTTTCCAACAGCGCGACAATACGAAGGTGGTCGGTGGCGGCATGGCCGGTGGCCGGCGACGCCATGTCCGACAGCACCACGTCGGCGGGGCCATTGAGGACGTCTTTCAGCAACCCCGGCGCCGCAACGTCCATGAAATCGTGACAAATCAGGGTGGCGCCGCCGACCGGGTCGGTATCTTGGATGTCGATGCCGACGACGCGGCCTTGTTTTCCCTTAGACGCGCCTTGCGCGTTGACCCGGTCAACGCAGACCACGGTCCAGCCGCCCGGCGCGGCGCCCAAATCGACGATGCGCCCGCCGGGTTTGAGGAAATGAAAGCGGTCGTCCAGTTCGATCAGCTTAAAGGCGGCGCGTGAGCGAAGGCCCCGTTCCTTGGCCTCGACCACATAGGGATCGCTGAGTTGTCGTTTCAGCCAGCGGGTCGAGGATTCCTTGCGGCCCTTGGACTTTTTCAGACGTTGGGTGCGGCCCCGGCCGGAATCCGTGGTGTTTGCGGTTTTTTTTGTCATGGCGCCCCGATGGGTTCAACGGCGGTGGCGGCGATCATATCCAATAACAGCCCTTCGCGGATACCACGGTCGGCCGCGGTCAGGTGGCTGGCCGGCCAACGGCGGCAGATCGCGGTAATAACGGCGCAGCCCATGACCATCAAATCGGCCCGTCCCGGCCCGATGCAGGGATGGTTGTGGCGGGAGTCAAAATCAAGCCCCATCAGGTTGGCGCAGATGGCGTCAATGCTCTCCATGCGGATCGACAGGCCATCGACCCGGGCGCGGTCATATCGCGCCAAGTCCAGGTAAATGGCGCCCAGCGTCGTCACCGTTCCCGACGTGCCGAGCATGTGGACGCGGCCGGCGTCGATGTCTTCGGTGATTTGGTGGCGATCCTCGAATGGGGCGAGGGCGCCAGCGACGCGCTCGACGATGATCTCGAACGTCTCCGGCGCCAAGGCGTCCTGGCCGAATTCCTCGGCCAGGCCGACAACCCCGATCGGCAGTGACAGAATATCCAGCGCCTTTGGCGGCCCGCCTGAAGGGGTGTCGATCCACATTAATTCCGTGCTGCCGCCGCCGATATCGAAGAGCAGCGCCTTGGGGTGATCGGTGTTGAGCAATGGCGCGCAGCCGGCAAGGGTCAGTTCCGCCTCATCAACGGCCGAGATGATTTTCATCGTCAGGCCGGTTTCCGCCTCGACACGGCCCAGGAATTCATCGCCATTGGCGGCCTGGCGGCAGGCTTCGGTGGCGATGGCGCGGGTTTCCACAACGCCGCGGTCGCGGATTTTTCCGCCGCAAATTTTCAGTGCCTTGATGGTGCGCTCGATGGCGTCATCCGACAGCCGCCCGGACGCCGCCAAGCCCTCGCCAAGCCGGACAATGCGCGAAAACCCGTCAATGACGTGGAGGCCGTCACCGCCGGAGTCCCCCTCCGCGCGCGCCACCAGCATCCGGCAGTTGTTGGTGCCGAGGTCGATGGCGGCATAACACGGCGGACGTGTTTGGGCCGTTGACGCAGCGGTTTTGGCGCGAGTGTTGTTGGACCCCTTGGGCACGCGGATCGCCTCCCTCGTATTGATAGGCCCTGTTCCGGGCCTTGTCAGCTATCTTAGTGCGACCCCGCCCAGGGTACAAAATGGTTTCGATTCCCGGCGGAATGCTCTAAAGGAATGCACACCGGCGATGCAAACGGCAGATACCGATGGGGTGTCGTATAACGGTTATTACTCGCGGCTCTGACCCGCGTAATCGGGGTTCGAATCCCTGCACCCCAGCCAACCCTAAATTTCTCCGAATATGACCCCGGTCAATGCGCCCGCCGGGAGGGCGGTTTAGACTTGCCCCTTCAATGATGAGAGCCCGGCCCGCGGGCGTCCTCGCCGTAGGCGTAATCGCGCGCAAATTCCGCAAAGCCGCAATTGTGGGTATGGACATGGTCCCCCGGCCCGATCTCGGCGGTGGCGAAGCCGATGATCTGATTGAATTTACGCACCGCCTCGCCCGAAGCTATGGCCGCCGTCGCCAACTTGTGGCCGGACGGGACAGGGCCGGTGGTAGTGACGGATTCGCCGGCTATGGCCGTGCCCGGTTTGATGGGGCCGAGCGCGACGATGACGTTGTCGGCGGGGCCCAGGCGAATGGTTCGTGGCGCGTCGGCGTTCATGAATCCTCCGGGAAATGGTTTTTTCGGATTTTTTTTTGTTGCACCAGTATACCGGTATGGCAGCCTGGTTCTCAATATGTAGGTTAGCCCGGCATCCTATGGGGCCTATCTTGGGGGTACGCGTTTACGTTGCGGGGGCGCAACGTAATAGCCGTTTTGATTCAGATTCTCTTAAGCCTTTTGACCGAGACTGTCCTCTCCAGTAGATGGATAGGGTTGGATCAATGTTAATCACAAAATATGCGCCGCGAAGGGCGACCGCCGAAGAAGCGTGCCGGTATTTTCTCCGATATTACTGCAACGCGCCGGACGCCTTGTTCGGTACGGCCATGGATAAAGAGGGCTATCTGAACGCCGAGACCGTGGGCTGGCTGGCCCAGGCTTTGCCCGAACAGCGCCTGCGTTCCGCCGCCTGACGGAGAATCGTTTTTCCATAAATGCCACTGCCCGGCCCCCGATTGAGGCGGCTGTGGGCTGTTTTGTTGGGGTTTTCCGGGATTCCCGGAAAGCGTGCTTGCCGTTGCGGTAAGCGATGGTAGACTTCCGGCATGGCATTTTCGGCCCAACATTTGACAGCCAAGTTCCGCATCGGCATGCTGGTGCGCCACCGCGTCTATGGTTTTAGGGGCGTTGTCTATGATGTCGATCCGGAATTCGACAACACCGAGGAATGGTACGAAAACATACCCGAGGATGTGCGTCCCCGGAAGAACCAGCCGTTTTACCACCTGCTCGCCGAGACCCCGGACAAGTCGCCCTACATCGCCTATGTCTCGGAACAGAATCTGGTTCCCGATGAAGACACGAACCCCATCCATCATCCGGCCATGGCCGAATACTTTGATGTTCGCGCCGACGGCAGTTTCGTCGCCCGCGCCAAGATGAATTAGGCGGCCCATCCGTTAGTTTTTCTCGTCCCTGTCGCGGCTGACGCCGCTCCTCGCCTGTTGTAACTCTATCTCATTGATTCGTAGGGCCGAATTCCCTAGGTTGGGGCGCGGACAAAACCGCAATCATTACAATTTACGGGCGGCCCATGAAAATCGTTGTGCAGAACTTCAAGACCGGCAAGCTTTCGGTGGCGGATGCGCCCCGGCCGGCGGTCCCGGAAAACGGTATTTTGGTCAGGACCACGGCGTCCTTGATCAGCGCCGGGACTGATCGCGCGTCTCTGGAACTGGCCAACAAAAGCTATTTGGGCAAGGCCCTGGCGCGGCCCGACCTGGTCCGCCGGGTAATCAGGAAATTCCTCAACGACGGCCTATTCTCGACCTATAAGGCGGTTCAGAACGTGATATCCGAGCCCCGGACCCTCGGCTATTCGCTGGCCGGTGAAGTATTGGGCGTCGGTTCAGGCGTCGAAGGCATCGCCGTCGGTGACCGGGTCGCCTGTGCCGGGGCCGGTCATGCCAACCATGCCGGCGTCGTCGCCATCCCCGGAAATCTGTTCGTGCCGTTGCCCGAAGGTGTCAGCGATGAAGACGCCGCTTATGTGACGCTCGGTGCTATCGCCATGCACGGCGTCCGCCAGGCCGATCAGCAATTCGGCGCCACGGTATTGGTTGTCGGTCTTGGCCTGGTCGGACAGATCACCTTGCAGCTTTGCCGCGCCGCCGGATACAAGGTCATCGGCCTCGACCTGGATGAAGCGAAACTGGAACTGGCCCGCGCTCAAGGTGCGGTGATCGCGGCCAAGCCCAACGCCGCGTCTCTCGCTGCCGATATTGCCGCCGTCACCGACGGCCATGGTGTTGACGCGGTGTTGTTGACGGCCGGGTCCAGGGATTCCGGCGCGCCGTTTGAAATGGTCGCCGGCCATTGCCGTGACCGCGCCAGGGTCGTCGTTGTCGGCGACGTCAAGATGGATATTTCCCGCGACGTGTATTTCAAAAAGGAATTGGAAATCCTGCAATCGCGGTCTTACGGCCCCGGCCGCTATGATCCCGAGTACGAGGAAAAGGGCCGCGATTATCCCATCGGCTACGTGCGCTGGACCGAACGGCGCAACATGTCGGCGTTTCTGGAGATGGCGGCGGCGGGGCAGTTGGACATGCAGGCCCTGACCACGCACCGGTTCCCGATTGAGCAGGCGGCAAAGGCCTACGACCTGGTGACGGGCGCTAAAGACGAGTTCGTTGTCGGTATTATTCTGAGCTTTGGGATGCAGGCGTCGGCGGCATCACAACCGCCGGAGTCGGCGAAACGGAAGACAGAAGGTAAAATCGGACTGGGCATCATCGGCGCGGGCAACTTCGCCAAGTCGGTGCTGGTGCCGGCGCTGACCGGCACCGGCGGGTTCGACGTCCGGGGCGTGGTTTCCGCCCATGGCATCGCCGCCGACACCATGAAGAAAAACACCGGGGCGGCGTATTCGGCCAGCGAAGCGACCGCCGTGATGGCCGATGCGGATATCGACGCCGTCGTCATCGCCACCCGCCACGACAGCCACGCGGCGTATGTCATTGATGCCCTGAAGCGCGGCAAGCATGTGTTCGTGGAAAAGCCATTGTGCCTGACCCGGGACGAGTTGGCCGAAATAGAGGTCGCCGCCAGGGAGTCAGGCGGCATTCTGATGGTCGGCTTCAACAGGCGGTTCAGCCCCTACGTCAAGGCCGTCCGGGCTCACTTCGACGGCCGCCGGGAACCGCTGGCGATGATCTACCGGGTCAACGCCGGGCGGATTGAACTGGATAGCCCGTCGGCATGGGTCCACGACTTAGGTGTCGGCGGCGGGCGCATCATCGGCGAGGCCTGCCATTTCATCGACACCATGCAGGCGATCACCGGCGCGCGTCCGGTTGACCTGCACGCCACCGGCCTCAATCCCCGGCGCACTGATCTGTCGGCCGCCGATGTGGTGACGATGACCATTAGTTTCGACGACGGCTCCATGGGCACGGTCCATTATTTTGCCAACGGCAATTCCAGTTTCCCGAAAGAACGCCTGGAAATTTTTGGTCAGGAGAGAATCGCCGTCATCGATGATTGGCGGTCTCTGGAGCTGATCGACGGTGATAAAACCAATCGCCAAAAATCGCGGACCATGCAAAAGGGCTTTGCCGAGGAAGCGCAGGCGTTTTTAGAAGGCTGCCGCAGCGGCAAAGCGCCGATCCCGGCATCGTCATTGATCGACACCACCCTGGTGACGCTGTTGGCGGTCGAAGACCTGCACGGCGCCTGGGATGAGACCCTGGACCTCGGCGATTAACCCTCGCACCAGCGCCGCCACATCACCCGGAAGGCGTCTTCCAATTCGCCGGCATGCAAGGCCGCATCAAACAACGGCGACGCCCGCAATGATTCCCTGAGCGTCCGGCGGTAGGTGCCGAGCCGGCCTGAATCTTCGGCCAGGGCGACGGCGATCTCCACATATTCATCCTCGCTCTGGGCCGCCAACTCGGGCACGCCGACCCGTGCCAGGTGGCTGTAGCTGAACCGTCCGGTGACGGTATCGCCGATCAGGGAAACCACCGGCACCCCCATCCACAGCGCATCGACGGTGGTTCTACCGCCGGTAAAGGGGGCGGTGTCCAGGGCGATATCACAAAGATTGTGCGCGGACAGGTGATCCGGCCCCGGAATAAAACCCCTGAGATCTACGCGCCCGGCCGGGATGCCGTGATCGTCCAGCCGCTGGAGAAAAATTGCGCGTTTCACGTCCAGGTCCAGCCATTGTCCCTTGATCAGCAATCGCGCCGTCGGAAGGCGGGCCATAACACGCGCCCATAGCCCTAAGCACCTGTCCGAAATTTTGGCCGGGTTGTTAAAGCTGGAAAAAGTGATGAAGCCGTTTGCCGACGAGGGCGGCACAGTGATCGGTGTTTCCGCGGTATAAGAAGTAACCTGAAAGCCGCTCGCCAATTCGACCACCTGTTCGGTGGCGAAGGCCTGCATGGCGCCGCCTTCATTGAGCCAGCGGTCCGCGATGATATAATCCATTGCCGATAAGCCGGAGGTCATGTTTTGGCATAAGTAAGAGACCTGAATGGGGGCCGGTTTGCGGGCGAGAACCGTCAGCCGGTTTGAGTCCCAGTGACCCATGGGGTCGACCAGAATATCGATGCCGTCCCCGATGATTTTCCCGGCCAGCTGATCGTCGGACATGGCGTGGACGAAGGTCCAGTGGTCGGCCAATCTTTTAAGCCGCAACGTGGTCTCATCGGGGTTGGGCACATGCGCGTAGACGTGAACGGAAACCCGGTCGCGGCGGTGCGCTTGCAAGACTGGTTCCATATAGGGCGCCAACACATGCATGGACATGGATGGTGACAGATAGCCGATGTTGAGCGGGCGGTCCGGGTCGGGGGAGTTGAGGTGGCGGAGGGGTGTTTGGCCAATGATCGACGCCTCTATCGTGGCCCCGGCGCGCTTCGACGCGGCAAACACCTCGGCGGCGCTAAAACGGGGCAGGAACGGCATCGTCACCAGTAAGTTACTGTGCGTAGGGATGTAATCGGGGTCGATGGCCAGCGCCTGATGATAGCTATCGACGGCCTCATCGATCCGGCCAAGGTTCTGCATGGCATTGCCGAGGTTGTTCAGCGCCTCAACGTAGTCGGGCTTGCGGGTGAGCGCCTTGCGATAATTGGTTTCGGCCTCGGTCAGCCTGCCCAGTTTCAGATGCGCGTTGCCCTGGTTGCACCAGGTGTCGGCATTCTCGGGGTTGATCGCCAAGGCCTGGCCGTAGCTATCGATGGCGTCCTCGAATTGTTCCAGATCCTGGAGCGCGTTGCCCAGGTTATTCAGCACATCGGCGGAGTCCGGCGCGATGGCGAGGGCTTTGCGGTAATGATCGGCGGCCTCTTCGGGCTTGTTCAGCGCCATCAGGGCGTTGCTCAACGGAATTAACGCCTGAAGATTGACGGGATCAAGGGCAAGGGTGCGGCGGAAGGCGTTCTCGGCGTCTTCGACGCGGCCGGCTTTGTAGAGCGCGTTGCCCAGGTTGGTCCAGGCTTCCGACAGACCGGAATTGATTGCGGTCGCCTTTTGAAGGCGCTCGATCCCGGCGTCAAGATCGCCGGTTTGTGAAAGGACGATGCCGAGCAGGTGGTTGGCATCGAAATTTTCCGGGTCGGCGGCAAGCGCCTTGCGATAAAGGGTTTCAGCTTCCGACAACCGCCCGGCCTGGTGCAGGGCCGCGGCTTTCTGGATAAGCGCCTGAAGGTCCGGTTCGCTCATGGCGCGCCGCGGGCTTTCCACATATCCTGAAACGCCTGTTCCACGCTGGCGGCGTACCCCGGCCCGTCGCACAAGGGGGAATCGGCAACACGGTGACGCAGGGTTTTCCGCAATTCCTTGAGCCGGGGGATGTCGGCGGCCAGGGCGGCGGCCTGGTCAACGTACTCGCCGGGCGTATCGACGGCAAAATTCCCCAGGCCGACATGGGTGGATAAGGCCCCGCCCATGCGTCCGATAAAACGATCCGTCATCAGGGAAATGACCGGCACCCCCATCCATAAGGCCTGGAAGGTCGTGGTCGCGCCGGAAAAAGGGAATGTGTCGAGGCCGATGTCGGCCTGGGCGTAACAGGCCAGATGGTCCCGGAAGATGTCATCGCCGTTGATCAGGATGATCCGGTCTTCGGCGATGGCTTTGGCCCTGAAATGGCCCAACACATTGTCCCGCAAGGAGGGGGTGGCGAAGTAGTCCTTGTACTTGAGCATCAGCCGGGAATTCGGCACCGCCCGCAGAACTTCCGACCACAGGTCCAATACCGCGTTATTGATTTTACATGGCTTGTTGAACGAGGCGAAGGTGATAAAGCCGGTTTCTTCGGCCGGCAGCGAAGATACCGGCGGCGCATCTTCCGGCGGCCGCCAAACGAAAAACGACGATACCGGAACCAATTCCTCGGTAAATTTCTCAGTGACGCTATTGGCGGGATGCACAACGCAGTCGGTTATCCAGTAGTCCATTTCGTCGAGCGCGGTGGTGGCGCCATTGAACAGGTTGACCTGAATCGGCGCCGGGCGCCGGGTCGCCACGGACGGGCGGTTGTTGTCGAAGTGGCCACCCAGGTAAACCATGATGTGAATGCCGTCGTCCCTGATCTGCGCCGCGATTTCTTCGTCCGTTAACCCGGTAATCGGCCGCCAGTGATCGGCGTGGCTTTTGAACTGCCCGGTGATGGCGTCTTCCTTGGTCTCATGGGCGTAGCAAAAGATGTCGATCTTGGCGTGATCATGGTTGCCGATCAGGGCCAGGGTGTTGTGCCCGACGGGATGGTCGTGGAAATCCGACGACAGATACCCAATGCGCAACTTCCCCCTTAGGTCCGGCGGCGCGGTCTGCACATCGGCGGCGGCGGAAGCCGGGCCGGGATGGCGCTCGTTGACAATCCGCCGGTAGGTGTCGAACAAATCCTCATTGGTGAGGTCCGGGTCATACAGCAGGGCATGAAAATAATTGTTGGAAATGCGCGATGGACCCGGCGTCAGGGCCATCCCTTTCAGGTAACAGGCAAGCGCTTCGTCCAGGTGTCCCAGTTCCAGGTGGGCGCTGCCCAGGTTGTTGTGGGCGCGGGCGAAGTTGGGATCGATGGCGACGGCGTGTTGGTAGCTTTTGATGGCCTCGCCCCGGCGGCCCAGTTTTTTGAGCGCCGATCCCAAGTTGTAATGGGCATCGGCGTAATCGGGGTTGAGGTCGATGGCGCGCCGATAGCATTTTTCGGCTTTTTCCGTTTCCTCGGCGTCCAGGTAGGCGCTGCCCAGGTTGTTGTGGGCGTCGGCAAAATCCGGGTTGATGGCGATGGCCTTCCCGTATGCGGCCATGGCCTCAATACCTTGGCTCAATTCCCTGAGCACGTTGCCCAGGTTGCAGTAGGCCTCGGCGTAATCGGGTGTGATCTTGATCGCCTGGCGATAGCGCTGCGCCGCCTCATCCAACAGCCCCTGTTCGTGAAGGATCAGGCCTAAATTGTAATGCGCTTGGGCGTGCTCTGGGTTGAGGGCAATGGTTGCCTCATAGGCCGCCCGTGCGTCACCCGGCCGCCCCAGACCGCGAAGCGCGGTTCCCAGATTGCCGTGATAATCGGCAACGCCGGGGTTGGCCTTGATGGCTTGGTTGATCCGCTGGAAGGCTTGATCGGGGTGCCCGGTCTGGATGTGGATGACGCCCAACAGGTGGTTGGCGTCGGCATGGCCGGGGTCAGCGTCGAGAATTTGCCGGTACAGCGTCTCCGCTTCGGCCAGGTTTCCGGAATGGTGTTTGCCGGCGGCCTCTTGGATCAGCGCCTGAAGGTCTTGGGCCGGTGCCGGGTTGGGGCCTTCGTTATTCATCCTTAGTCTTCCGAGACTCGATCGGCCAGCCTCTGCATGAAGTCTTCGCATTTGGCGATTTGCTCCAGCGAAATGAATTCGTTGGGTTTGTGGGCGACAGCGATGTCGCCGGGGCCGCATACCACGGTCGGGATTTGGACTCGGCTATGAAACAAACCGGCCTCGGTGCCGAAGGCGACCTTGGCGTGATCGTTACGCCCGGCCAGGGCCTTGACGAAGGCGACGACGTCTTCGCCGGGGTCCATTTCCAGCCCCGGCATATCGTTATAGCACTCAATATCTATGCCGGTGCCGGCGCTGACGGCTTGCATCTGCGGTTCCAGGGTATTGGTGGCGTAGTCACGGATTTCGGCTTCCAGGGTATCGGGGTCATCAATGCCCAGATAGCGGAATTCGAATTCCACCCGGCAGGACTTTGGCACGATATTCAACTGCACGCCGCCGGATATCTTGCCGGTGTGGACGGTGGTGTGGGTGACTTCGTAAAGATCGTCAAAAGGGCCATCGGCTTCGATCCGGCGCGCCATGTTTCTCATATACGTAATCAGTTCGGCGGCGTATTCGACGGCATTGACGCCCATCGGGGCCAGCGCCGAGTGGGATTCCAGCCCGCGCACGTTGGCGATAAAGCTGCGCTTGCCCTTGTGCCCGGTGACCACCTGCATGGAAGTCGGCTCGCCGACGATGCACATCGCCGGTTTGACCGGCATCTCCTTGAGCTTGTCGATCAGGCGCCGCACCCCGATGCAGCCGACCTCTTCGTCGTAGGAAAAGGCCAGATGGATAGGGGTCTTGAGGCGGCGTTTCTGAAATTCCGGAACGAAGGCTAAGGCCACGGCGATAAAGCTTTTCATGTCGGCGGTGCCGCGACCGTAAAGATTGCCGTCCTTTGCGGTCGCCTGAAACGGCTCGGTGTCCCAGGATTGGCCATCCACCGGCACCACGTCGGTGTGCCCGGACAGCATGACGCCGCCCTTGTCCGTATCGCCCAGTGTCGCGTACAGATTAGCCTTGGTGCCGGCGTCGTTATGGACCAGCATGCTCTCGACCCCGTGGCCGGACAGGTACGCCTGGATAAAGGCAATCAGCGCCAGATTTGATTCCCGGCTGGTGGTGTCAAAGGCAATCAGGGTTTTAATTAGATCTAGGCTTTTTAGGTCTGCCATTTTTTCCTTCTCTGGGGTCAAAGGGCGCTCTAATTTGACGGATCGGCCCCAGTTTGCAAGCCTCGGTGGGAAATGGACAAAAACCTGCAATCGAAAATCCGCGAAAATCTGGTCGCCCGCCGGGCCAATCAGTTTCAGTGGCTCGCCGATCTGGTCAAAACGCCTTCGGAAAGCCAGTTTGCCGGCGAGCCTGGGGATATGACCGCCATTGCTGAATTAACGGCCGAGGCGCTGCATACTCTGGAATTTGGCGTGGAACGCCACGCGGTTTCCCCGAATGGCTCTGCCGAAATCACCAATCTGGTTGTTCGCCATGAATTCGCCGCCGGCCCGGTGGTGGCGCTGGTCGCCCATGGCGACACCCGGCCTTGCGGGAACAGAACCCATTGGCGCGTTGATCCTTTCGGCGCTGAAATCAGGAATGGCGTTTTTTACGGTCTCGGTGCGTTGGCGAAGGCGGATTTGACCGTTTATGCGTGCGCCCTGGCGGCGCTTCGCGATGCCCGCCCGGACCTGTCGGGTACGGTGGAACTGCATTTTACCTTCGATGGTGAGGCCGATGGGCTGTGGGGGTCGAAGTGGCTTTTGGATAACACCATCGTTAATCCGGATTACGCCCTGGGCAGCGGCAATGCCTACGCCATCGGCACCTCATCAACGGGTGATTTGCAGTTGCGGGTGGAAATCGAAAGCATGGGTTCCGAAGTCTCCGCCGATCCCATGGAGGCAGCCTCAACGGTGATGGATGCGCTCTATGCGCTGCGCCGGACCTATTCCGGTATCCGTTCGGAAATTCCCGGCATCGGCTCGCCGTCGCTGGTGATCGGCCAGATCGAAGGCGGCTACCGCCCCGACACGGCGCCCGTCCGGGTGGTGTTCACCCTCGACCGCCGCTTGCTGCCGGACGAGGACCCGGCGGCGGTCGAACAACAGCTAACCGCCTTGATCGCCGAGGAAGCCAGCCAGACTCAGGGCGCCATTTGCCGCATCAATCGGATCAAGCTGTCGAGGCCGATGAAGCCGGGGCCGGGCACGGATAATCTGGCGGGCGTTTTGGAGCGCCGGTCATCTGCGGTGATGGGCGCGCCGGTTCCGGTGTATGGCGTTCCGTATGGCGCCGCGACCCGGCATTACGCGGCGGTCGGCATTCCCAGCGTTCTGTACGGGGCAGGGCCGGACACGGCCTCCGGCGTCTCTCCCGGCGGTGCCAACGAATGCCTGGTGCTCGATGATTTGAGAAAGGCGACGGAGGTCGTCGCCCTGACGCTGGCCGAATTCATGACGCCCGCAGGTTAAGAGGGCGGGTTAGAGACTTTCAAATACCTGGCGTAAACGCTGGCAAATACCTGGCGTAAACGCTGGCTAATACCTGGCGTAAACGCTGGACGATCCGTCCGGCTGGAACAGCATGACGTTGTAGGGCTCGGCCTGGCCGCCCATGCCGGGGGAGCCGGCGGGCATTCCCGGAACGGCGATCCCCCGCGCCTTGGGGCGTTCCGTGAGCAGGCGTTCAACATCCTTCGCCGGAACATGGCCTTCGACGACATAACCGTCGACCATGGCGGTGTGGCAGGATTGAAGCGGTTCTGGAACCCCCGCCATTTTCTTGATCATGTCGAGGTCGTCCAAATTCTGGGTTTTCACCGAATGGCCATTGCGCTGCATATGGGCGACCCAATTTTTACAGCAGTCGCAGGTCGGGGATTTATAAACGACGATATCCGCAGATTGCGCAGGCGCGGCCCTGGTGGTTAGGGCGATGGCAAAGACAAAGGTGAAAAACACCGCCAGAGGCAGCACCTTGGCGGAATTTCGCCGGGGTTGGTTTTCCTTCATCTCTTTGGTCCCTTTCCGTACGTTGCTGTTTCAAGAGACATTTCTATAGAATTTATCCCGGCGCGGCTTTGACCTTGGTTAACCGGCACCCTTAAAGCCCGCGACGGCGTCGGCGAGCCATTGCAGCGGATCGTCGGGCGCGTCGTCGGCGGGCAGGAAGCCGACGGCCAACGGCGCCAGCGGCCCGTGGCGGATAAAGTTCAGAACCCTGGCCGGATGCTTGATCCCGTAGGATGGCGATACCCAGCCGTCGCCCAGGGTTGCGGTCCAATCGTCGCCGACATCGGCGATCACCAGGAAATCTCCGGCGGCGGTCTTGAGCCGCCATCGCCCTTGTCCTTCCTCCAACGCCTCGACGCCGAGGGCGAGATGATAGGGGACGCGGACCCCGTGATCGCCGGATCCCTCGAAGCTATCGATGACGGCGACCCGGTGGCTGGTTTTGTCCAGCATGATACCGCGCACCGGTGTCACCGAATTGGGCAAGCGGTGGTAGCCGGTGTGGGCGCCGACGAACCAATCGGCGGCGTCGGATGTCTGCCAATGGCGGACCTGGGGGGCGGCGTCGTTATGCAGCGACCACAGGTATTCCGGTTTGACGAAACGGTTTTGTTCTTCGCCGCCGACGACCGGCGTGTTGTGAAACCCGGTCGAGCGGAAATCGTTACGCCACTTGGGATCGGCGGAATAGACGTAGGTTCCGCAGTCGGTGATCAGGTGCTGGCCCCGCAGCGCCGCCTCGAAGGACAGGCAGTCATTGTGTCCGTGACCGCCGCGCCCGCCCATGCCGACCGGGCCGCAATCGATGAAGACATGATCTTCACCGCCCCGCATGACATAGACGCCGGCGTCCGGGAAATCGCGGGAGCCGGGAGATTTCGGCTGGTCGGCAACGGCTTTCGCCGCGCCTGGCCCCAACGTCCAGAGCACCTCAGGCATCGGCCCCGATGCTGGGGCGGCCAGCGCATCGTCGCCGAAGGCCTGACCGATTATCGCGATCAGATAGCGGTGATCGTTGATGTTCTCATTGAGGCCGCCGAAGGGAAGCACGCGGCCGTCATCGGCGTCTCCCCATAATGGAACCGAGCCATCGGCGCGGCTGTAGGCGGCGGTAAATTCGGCCATCTTTATCAGGCGACCGGCATAATCGTCGGGGATGTCCATGCTTAACGCGCGGCGGTACAACGCCGGCAACAGGAAGATTTCGGTCACCAGCCGGTGGTAGGCGGAGGAGACCTCGAAATCGACGCCGTCGGCAAAGACCTGCTTCGGCAGCTCATCGGTGAGGATTTTCCAGCCCCGTTGCTGCCATTTTCGGGGCTTGTCGGCATCGCCGAAAAACAGGCCAACAACGACAAGCCCGGCGGCATCGGTGATCAGGTGGTTGCCGTTGATGTCGGACCATTCCAGATGCCGCGCAGTAAAATCTCCGTGTAGATACAACAATTTTAAAAAACGGATACGGAAGCCGGCATCCTGCCACGCGGCGGCGCG
This sequence comes from Pseudomonadota bacterium, assembly GCA_027624235.1. Classification (GTDB taxonomy): domain Bacteria; phylum Pseudomonadota; class Alphaproteobacteria; order Rhodospirillales; family Casp-alpha2; genus Casp-alpha2. The sequence continues at coordinate 16,320 of JAQBYB010000052.1, forward strand.
GTGAAAGACATGAAACAGCCAGACCAGGGTGATGGCGCGTAACGCCACATCCATGGTGCAGGCCCAGTTGACGCCCTGGGCCAGCGGATTGGAAACGGCCCAGTCTTCGATAATGTTGCGCACGGCGTCGGCATAGCGTTTCTCGCCGGTCATCATGTAGGCCTGGCCCGCCGGGATCAGCCATTGCAGCCGCGACAGTTCCCACGGCACCTTGATGTCGCTGTCGCGGTATGGGTCCATAACATCGATGCGGCGGAAGGGAACGGTGGGCCATGAATGGCCGCTTTTGAAATCCGTGTGCCAGTCGATCGGGGTGCCGAGATCGACGGGGCCGGAGCCGAGAAAATCAACCCGGTGGGCGACGGCGTCGTCGGCGGCGGCAAGAATTCGCGCCGCGTCGCCGGGGCAGAGGGCCTCGACCTTGGCTTGCTCCATCGGCCCCAGATAGGCCGGGAACGGCGCCGCCCCCAGCCGCGTCCACAGGATGTCGAGACTTTGGCCGCCAAGGGCCGAGAGCACCGCGCCCTGGTCGTAGGCGCGGTCGCGCGCCGGGGCGCTGCGCTGATACCATTCGGCCCCAGCCTGGCGCATCAGCCAGCGCGCGATCACCTGCGGCGGTTTGCGCCAGCCGCGGCGGATGAGTTCGAACAACCGCTGCATCATTGTGACAAATTGTCCCTAATTCTGGCTGTCATCCTTATAATCCGGTTTTCACCGGGGTTTCGGTAGCGTACCTTTTTCCCAGCCTAAAATCGCAACAAGAATTCAGGTTTTTCATGAAACGCGCCGTTTTTCTCGACCGTGATGGAGTGATCATCCGCACAGACGTGCGCCATGGAAGGCCCTATGCCATTACCTCACTCGATGCGTTGGCGGTTTTGGACGGCGCCGGGGATGCCATCCAGCGGCTAAAAACCGCCGGTTTTATGACCATCGTCGTCTCCAACCAGCCAGACGTCGCCGCCGGCAAGGTTTCCCGCGACGTGGTCGAGGCGATCAACGCCGAACTTATGGAGACTCTCGCCATCGATCAAATCAAGACCTGTTTCGATTCCACAGCCCCTTGTTATAAACCGGAGCCGGGGATGCTCTTGGAGGCGGCTGGCGAGCATGATATCACCTTGGACCGGAGTTATATGGTCGGCGACCGCTGGCGCGATATCGGCGCCGGCAAGGCGGCGGGCTGCCAGACGATCTTTATCGACAAGGGGTATTCGGAGCAGGCCCCGGACAATCCGGACAGAGTGGTCCAAAGCCTCGCCGAGGCAGCGGATTTGATCCTGTCCCTCACAGACAAAGGCAATGAATAGACGATGACCAACCCGCCATCCCCCAGTGACCTGAACATCAAGATTTTCGCCGACGGCGCCGATCTTGACGGCATCCGTGAAATGGCGGCAAATCCGTTGATCCAGGGTTTTACGACCAATCCGACGCTGATGCGCAAGGCCGGGGTCAGCGATTACAAAGCCTTTGCCCTCGACGCCATCACAATCGTTGCTGGCCGGCCCATTTCGTTCGAGGTCTTCGCCGACGACTTCAACACAATGCAGGCGCAAGCCCTGGAAATCGCGTCCTGGGGGGACAACGTCAACGTCAAGATTCCGATCACCAACAGCAAAGGCGAAAGCGCCGCGCCGCTGGTCGGGATTGATCTGTAGGTATATGAAACCGTTAAAAGGATTTTAGCGGCAAAAACAGGCGGTTCGTATCTGAGCTTAACTTGGTAAAGCCAAAGCTCATATAAAAACCTTCGGCCTCAGAATTTAAGGCATCAACAACCATGGCATATACGGCAATCTCATCGCTGACAGCGAGCGTGCGTTGAATGGCATCAGCAAGAAGGATCTTGCCAATGCCCGTACTTTGAGATTCTGAACTCACAGCCAGTCGTCCAATCAGGGCGGCGGGAATGGGGTGCTTAGGAAGCTTTTTTGCAAGATCAGAAGGTAAAACTGAAAGGTCTATTGAAAGAGCGCTCAGAGTGTAAAAGCCCAGAACGGCTTCGTCATCGCTTTCAGAGCGTACGACGAAAATCCGAGCGATACGTCTCTTGGTGTCTTGAGATGCTTGGCGCCTAAAGTAATTATCGAGTTCATCAGTGCCACAAGAAAAAGCCACCCGGTTATGATTTTTCCTTAGCGGCTCAATAATCAGATTGGGTTGCTTGCTCATTCAGTGGTAACACGCTGACCATGCTCTTCAAATGCGGAAAGTAGTTTAGCATTGAATTTGGCGGGTTTAGAGAGGGCATTAAAGAATGCTTCAGAATCCCGTTTGTTGAGCGACATGGTTTCGTGCTCGTGGATTGCCTGTTCCGCAGATGCTAGGGCACTGGCCAAAATAAATTTACTGACCGTTTTTCCTTCAAATGAAGCGGCGCGTTCAATGGCATTTTTGGCTTCGTCATTGAGACGAATGTTAATGCGTTTATTTGTTGAAATCGTTGTTGCCGTCATGGTCTGGATCCTTTTTTTCTTGACCCAAATTGTACGTCAAAATGGTGCTATTGTACAAGGGTCTTATGAATGGCGGAGCGTGCTACGGATAGGTGCCTCAAATTCAAAACCGCAACACGC
>JAQBYB010000053.1 GCA_027624235.1 Pseudomonadota bacterium
ACAACGACCTGTTCGGCACCGTGGTCCAGCTTTCGGCACGGATTGTCGACAAGGCGTCGGCCGATCAGATCTATGTTTCGGGAATCATCCGCGGGATGTGCGCCGGCAAGGGGTACAACTTTAGCCACTGTGGCGACTACCCCATGAAGGGGTTCGAGGAAGATATCCCCCTTTACGAAGTGATCTGGAACGGTAGCGGCGAGGCGGCGAATGCCCCCACCGATAAACCCGAAGCGGCGACCCAAGCTGGCCCGGACACAACCGATCACTCTCCCGGATCGGCGAAACCTGAAAATGGGCCTGAAAGTGGGAATGGTTAATCCCTAATCCCAATCGATATCTCATCCGCGATCTGCCAAGCCGATCCCTATCGTATGGGGCTAGTATATTTGCCCCTATGTTAAGGTTTTGATATAGTGGGATGATTAGCGTTTTATCTCTATAATTTGTGGAATCTGTAGGTAGACCCCATGGTTGCGGCTTAAAAGTGCATTAGCACATTGCAACATGGTAAATATAGGGCGAACTCACTCTGACGTCGTAGAGGGAATGGCGCTGATGGATGGCGGATGGTTCAGCAGGTAAATTACGAAGTTCAGGTTCAGCAAAACGGGCGATGGAGCATCCATGCCCGCTTTGATAGCCATGAAAAGACCCGTGCAATTGAAGAAGGCCGGCAGCTTGACCAGCTGCCATCCATCGAGGCCGTCAAGGTTATCAAAGAGGTCTTCGATACAGAAAAGGAATCCACCGCCGAATTTATCGTCTTCAAAAGCGCCACGATGAGGTCCGGCCAATCCAGAGATTCCGGCGGTGGCGGTGGCGGGTACAGTCGCGCGTCTTCTGCCGCCAGCCGGAACGATTCATGGCTCAGCGATGATGATGATGACGACGACTTCGCAGAAGATGCAAAGCCGCGGCTAGCGCAGAGAAGCAGCGTAAAACCTAAAAAAACCTCAACGATGACGACCGTTATCGTCAAGCTGCTGCTGGTCGTCTTATTCAGCGTTTTGCTTTCCGCCGGCGCCGCCATGATGGTTGATGAGATGATGGGCGGGGTTCGCATATTTGGCATCCATTTCGTCGGCAATGCGGAATCAAATTTGCTGATTAGTGTTTTCGCATTCACCTTCCTGATTAGCGTCACGGGAATGGCGATCAGCGTCATGCGGCATACTAAGATTGACTCTTCGAGCAATGACCGAGCCCTACAAAAAAAATGATAAAACGGGCGCAAAAAGCTCAACAAAACAAAGCCACTCCGGCCCAAAAAAAGAAGGAGGCCGATACAGGGATTGCCGCCGGACCCAGCACCGGAGCCGCTGGCGCCTCAGATAGGGCCAGCCTGGACGAGGCCATGATGGGAGTCGAGAATTTCAAGATCGAACAAATCAGCGTGGCCTCCAATAAGGCGCAAGAAGCCATGGACGTTGAAAACAAGGCCACCACCGATCGCCTGAATGCCGAGATCGAAAAAAACAAGAAACCACCAGGCGATGACCAGGCCGGTCGGGGCATCGTTCTGGATGCAGAGACCTATGGTAAGAAGGCTACATCCCCGCCCGAAGGCTTGTCCCCCCAGGCGGAAAAACATAAAGCCTATATGCTGAGATTCCTAGGCCAAGCCCTGGAGGGCGCCCAGGTTGACCAGAAAAAAATGGACAACTTCAATAAATTCGGCGTCAACCTGTATCTTGCCGGAGCCTGTGAGATCCTTTCCCAGAAAAGAGACATCGATTTCCGCTCACGCTCCAAGATTCTCGCCGATGGCGTCCAGGTTATGGGCTTCAAGAAGTCCCACGCCGCCTCCTTCGCCGATCGCTATGAGGAATATCTGATGGCCGATTCCCGTTACATGCAGATGTTCCAGGCCGGCCGCAATGCCATGAACATTTATTTCACCGATGAGCCCGCCGGGCCAAGGCTGCTTGATAACGCGCTCACCGAGTGGAACAAGCCGAAGCCCAAGGAGGACCAGGCCGGCCCCGTTACCGTCCTGTTCACCGACATCGCCGGATCGACGGCAATGACCCAGGCCTTGGGCGACGCCGGCGCGCAACAGGTGGTGCGCGTTCACAACCGGATCGTCCGCGAAGCGCTAAGCGCCCATGCCGGCAAAGAGGTCAAGCACACCGGTGATGGCATCATGGCGTCTTTCGGCAAGACCTCTGACGGCGTCGAGGCCGCGATCCTGATGCAACGGGAAACCATGGCCCACAATCAGGCCACCCCGGACCTGCCGCTGCACCTGAAGATCGGCCTCAACGCCGGCGAGCCTATCGCCGAGGACAACGACCTGTTCGGCACCGTGGTCCAGCTTTCGGCACGGATTGTCGACAAGGCGTCGGCCGATCAGATTTATGTTTCGGAAATCGTCCGCGGGATCTGTGCCGGCAAGAGTTATAAGTTCAATAACCTGGGCGGCTTTTCAATGAAGGGTTTCGGCGATGACATTACCCTTTTTGAAGTCCTGTGGGATGAGCCCGCCCCTGCCCCTGCTGCCGAAAGCGCTGGCCTCGAAGCCCCCGCCGCGGCCCCAAGCCAACCCACAAAGACACCCGTCCAGTAAAATATTTTCTGCCGCCCTTGCGGACAAAAAACCGCCTTCCTATATCCTTAGCGAACACCGGATGCCTTATCTTTTGGGTCCGGTGTCATGAGCGCCTGAAGGATATTCGCGGTCGTAATTGCCGGAGTGCCCTTTGGGTTTGATAAAGGGGTTCCAGCCTTACCCTCTCTGGGTGGACCCCATAAACCATGTCGCTTCTTTAGGAGAATATGGCTATGCAGACCATTGATTTTGCTCCCCTTTTTCGTAATTCCGTCGGATTTGACCGGATGCGGCGCCTGTTAGACGCGTCTGCCCGGATGGAACCTTCGGCCAACGCCTACCCGCCCTACAACATCGTACAATCGGGCGAGGACACCTACCGTATTACCATGGCGGTCGCTGGTTTCAGTGAACAGGATCTGGATATTACGGCCAAGGAAAACACCCTCATCATCAGCGGCAAGATCGCCGAGAGTGCCGAAGAAAAATTGTTTCTCCACCGCGGTATTGCCGGGCGCGCTTTCGAGCGCCGCTTCGACCTTGAAGATCACATCAAGGTTGTCGGTGCCGGTCTGGTCAACGGCCTTCTGAATATTGAACTTGAGCGTGAAGTTCCCGAAGAATCAAGGCCGCGTAAGATCAGCATCGATACCCATGAGCCCAAGCGGGTTGAAAAGAAGGCGGCATAGGGCCTCCCTCCTTTCGTCGCACCAACAATGCAAAGGGCGCGTTCCTGATCCGGGCGCGCCCTTTTTTTGATTATTCCGTCACCCGAATAGGCTCCAGCGCGGCCCGAATGGCATCCGGCACCGGCACCGGAGCGTTGGTTGCCCGGTCTACGAAAACATGGACAAAATGCCCCGCAGCAGCCGCTTCCTCATCGCCCTTGCGAAAGATTCCTATTTCAAATCGAACGCTTGAACGGCCGATCTTACCGACACGCAGACCGGCATCGATGGTTTCCGGATAGGCAATCGGTTTTTTAAAATTACACATGGTTTCAACGGCGACTCCAATGATTGACGCCCTTTGAATATCCAGGCCGCCTGCATCGATCAGAAAGCAGTTCACCACCGTGTCGAAATAGGAATAATACGTCACATTGTTGACGTGGCCATAGATGTCATTATCCGACCAACGGGTCTGAACGGACATAAAATGAGGATACCGGTCCCTGGTTTCCGTCGGTTTATGGATCATGGCATGGTTCCATTTGACAAAAATTTTGGGGGCCACCGTTTACCGGTAGCCCCCTTTTTATTGCCTTAACCCTGTCAAACTCGCCTTCGAAATTCTATATCATGAACCTTACCTAAGCCCATGCCCACCGGTCAACCCCTCTCAAAGAGATACCTGTGCAAGAACGGCCATGATTCAAAAGCCAGAGGTGAGAAAAAAAGCGCCGCCCCCGGAGGGGCGGCAAGTTCAACAGGGAGGCGTCGAAGTTGTTTGGATGATGGTTATTCCTCATCCACACGATCAGCCTAACCGGGATATCTTAAATCTTAGTTAATGGTTAGGACGGATAGCCTAGTGGCCTCGATGTTCCATGGTATGGTGACGATGAATTGGCCCGAAACCAAAAGGGTAAGGAACTCCCTGGATGAGTGTAACCGGCGCATGGGCGCTATTAATCATCGGCTTTGTTCTGCCGTTGATCCATGTTGGAATTTCACCGAAAAGTGGCCCTTGGAAGGCAGCGGCGGACTCCGGCTGCCCGATCGGGTCGCGTTGGGGGTGGATCGTGATCGTTTTATTCCTGGGCCCTATCGGGTGGCTGATGTTCTTCAGAAAAACCCGGTCACGGGCGCCCCGAAATACTATTTCTTGAAAAACTGATCAGCGGCGACATGGGCGCCTTTCTTCCCCTTGATCGCCTCGCGGACACGGGCGATTTCGACCTCCAAGTCGGCGATGTATTCGACAAGCGCCTCGACGGACAGTACGTCAAGGTTTTTAAGCGCCGGTTTTTGTTTTTGGGGTTGCAGATCGTCGGTATCCATTGTCCACCCTTCCTATATTGTGTATTAGCACAGACCTCCAAAATAATCGAGTGAGAGACCTCATGACCGCCATCCCGAAAACTATGACCTGCATCGAAATTACCGAACCGGGAGGCCCCGAAGTCTTGCAAGCGACGAGCCGGCCGGTGCCCGAACCGGTGGAAGGCGAAGTCCTGATCTCGGTTCAGGCGGCGGGGGTCAACCGCCCTGACTGTACCCAACGGGAGGGCCGTTATGCGCCACCACCGGGTGTCACCGACATTCCCGGCCTGGAAGTCGCGGGCGAGGTTGTCGCGGTTGGGAAAAACGCCCAACAATGGAAAATCGGCGATAAGGTTTGTGCGCTGGTCGCCGGTGGCGGCTACGCTGAATTCGTGACCGCCCCCGCCGTTCAATGCCTGGCCATCCCCGGCAGCCTTAGCATGATTGAAGCGGCGGCCCTGCCGGAAACGTGCTTTACCGTATGGTCCAATGTCTTCGACCGCGCCGGTCTCAAACCCGGCGAAACGCTGCTGGTCCACGGTGGTTCCAGCGGCATTGGAACGACGGCCATACAAATCGCCTCCAAGCTGGGCTCGAAAGTCATTATCACCGCCGGAAGCGATGAAAAGTGCCAAGTCTGCCGGGAACTGGGCGCCGAGCGCACGGTCAATTACAAGGAAGAGGACTTCGTCGACGCCGCCAAGGACTTCACCGGCGGCATCGGCGTTGATGTGGTGCTGGATATGGTCGGCGGGGATTATCTGGCCAGAAACATCAAGGCCATGGCCCCCGATGGCCGCCACGTGTCGATTGCCTTTCTGGGCGGCTCAAAAGCGGAAATCAACTTCATGCCGGTCATGCTGAAGCGCCTGACCCTGACCGGGGCGACTCTGAGACCGCAGTCCATAGAGCGCAAGGGCGAGATCGCAAGGGCGCTTGAAAAAAACGTCTGGCCGCTGATCGCCAACGCAAAGATGGCCCCCGTCATCCATGCCACATTCCCTCTTAAAAATGCCGCTGACGCTCACAAATTGATGGAATCGAGCCAACACATCGGCAAAATTGTCCTGGTTCCATAACCCTGGCCGGGCGATGTTTGACCCCACCCCCCCGGCGCCTGTATAAAGGCCCGGTTATTGGGGTCCGCCTTAGCGATGGCGATCTCAAGGCCTTCTGGAAAAGGAAAGAAAAAGATGGCGCATCCTCTGATGCCAAAGGCAACCGCTGTTTGGCTAGTTAAAAATACGGCTCTGACGTTCGAGCAGATTGCCGCATTTTGTGGACTACATATTTTGGAAGTCCAGGCCATTGCCGATGGCGAAGTCGCGACAGGCATGCAGGGTTTGGACCCGATTGCAGGCAGTGAACTGACGCTAGAGGAACTCGACCGTTGCATCGCCGATTCCAGCGCCCGCCTTGAAATGGCCAAGCCCAAAACCCCGCTGCCCAAGGCGCGACAAAAAGGCGCGCGCTATACACCCGTTTCCAAGCGCCAGGACCGGCCCGATGCCATTGCCTGGCTGGTCAAGAGCCACCCGGAACTGTCCGACGCACAGATTTCAAAGCTGATCGGCACCACCAAGCCGACCATCAACGCCATCCGCGAACGCACGCATTGGAATATGACCAATATCAAGCCCCAGAATCCCGTCGCCCTCGGCCTTTGCGCGGCGCCCGATCTGGAAAAAATTGTCATCATCGCCCGTAAAAAGGCAGGCGTCGTTGCCGAAGTAACAGATCTGCCTAAAAAGGCCAGTTCGGACGCCCCCAACCGCATCCCGAAATTTGGTGAGACCCTGCTCCTCAAAGGCGAGGCCAAGGCCGAAAGGGAAAGGGCGCTAGTGGCGGAAGATGTTCCCGTGTTCGCGGTAAACGTGGGCGATGCTGCGAAGCCGGAGGTGCTCAAACTCGCCGAGGACGTCTTTTCGACACGGCCCACTCCGCCCAGGGAATAAGTCTTCCCGGCGCCTGAGGATCATGCCGGTCGTGTAAGACCGAGGCGCGCGGATGAGACCATTTACGCTGTACGAGAAGAGGCGTAGCCGATTCCTTCAAGGGCTTCCCTGATTTCATCCAAAATCGCCGGATCGTCAATCGTGGCCGGCATTTTATAGTCTTCGTTATCGGCAATTTTCTGCATGGTGCCGCGAAGAATCTTACCCGAGCGGGTTTTCGGCAGACGGTTGACCACGCTCGCTGTCTTGAACGCCGCGACGGGACCGATCTGATTGCGGACCATGGCGATCACTTCGGAAACAATGTCGGCGTGATCCTTGTCGACGCCCACCTTCAGCACCAAAAACCCGACCGGAAGCTGCCCTTTGAGCTCGTCGGCAACGCCGATGACCGCGCACTCGGCGACATCGGGATGCTTGGACAGGACTTCTTCCATGCCACCCGTGGAAAGCCGGTGACCGGCGACGTTTATGATGTCGTCGGTGCGGGCCATGATATAGAGGTAGCCGTCTTCATCCCGGTATCCGGCATCCGCGGTTTTATAAAATCCGGGAAATTCGGTCAGATAGGCCTCGATAAACCGATCATCGGCATTCCACAGCGTCGGCAGGCTCGACGGCGGCAGCGGCAGTTTGATGCATATGGCGCCGATGTCCCCATCCTTCACCGGGGCCGCGTTTTCATCGAGAATTTGCACATCCCAACCGGGGACAGCCTTTGTCGGTGATCCCGGCTTGACCGGAAAGGCGTGCAGACCGATGCAGTTGGCGGCAATGGACCAGCCGGTTTCCGTCTGCCACCAATGGTCGATTACCGGCACGCCGATCTTTTCCTCGGCCCAGTGCAGCGTGTTGGAATCGGTTCGCTCTCCGGCCAGAAACAGGTGGCGAAAGCTGGAAAGGTCATAACCCTGCATCAGCTTGCCATCCGGGTCCTCGCGCTTGATGGCGCGGAACGCCGTCGGCGCGGTAAACAGGACATTGACCTTATGGTCGCTGATGACGCGCCAGAACGCACCGGCATCGGGGGTGCCAACGGGCTTGCCTTCATAAAGAATGGTCGTGCAGCCGTGAAACAAGGGTGCATAGACGATATAGGAATGACCGACTACCCAGCCAACATCCGACGCCGCCCAATAGACATCGCCGGGGTCGACGCCATAGATGTTCTTCATCGACCATTTCAACGCCACCAGATGCCCGCCGTTGTCGCGGACAACGCCCTTGGGCTCGCCGGTGGTGCCAGACGTATAAAGGATATAAAGCGGATCGGTGGCCAAGACCGGCACGCAATCGGCCGGGGTCGCCGATGCCATCGCCGTTGCCCAGTCGATATCGCGGCCTGTTGTTAGCGCCGGCTTGGCCTGTGGGCGCGCAAGAATGATGCAGTGATTGGGTTTATGGGTAGCCAGATCAATGGCGCCATTCAGCAACGGCATGTATTCGATGACGCGGCCGACCTCAATCCCGCACGACGCCGACACGATGACCTTGGGCTTGGCATCATCAATTCGCACCGCCAGTTCGTTGGACGCGAAGCCACCGAAGACAACGGAATGAACGGCGCCGATGCGGGCACAAGCCAGCATGGCGATAACCGCTTCCGGCACCATCGGCATGTAAATGATGACACGATCGCCCTTTTCCACCCCATTCGCCTTCAAGACGCCGGCGAACCCGGCGACCTCGCCGAGAAGCTGTTGGTAGGTGTAGGTGCGAACCGTGTTGCCGGTAACGGGCGAATCGTAAATCAGCGCCAGTTGATCTGCGCGGCCTTCTTCGACATGGCGGTCCACCGCATTAAAGCAGGTGTTAAGTTCCGCCCCTGGAAACCACCGGTAAAAAGGCGGGTTGGATGAATCCAGGACCCGGTCCCATTTTTTGATCCAGCGCACATCCTCGGCAACGTCCCCCCAAAAACCCTCGGGATCGTCCATGGACCGCCGATAGGCGTCATCAAAGGCGTTGCTCATGGTGAATGCTTATCCTCCTCGGCCTTGCGCTCGTTGACCATTATTGCTTGAAGTTTGGGCTAAAACGGCTTTTTTTGCAAAGCCGCTTTGTGGCACTCTGCAAGGAGGGGGTGCCAATGAGCAACAAAAACATTTTTGAACGGGGACTGGGCAAAAAAATCGCCAATTTTACACCGTTGACGCCGTTATCGTTCATCGGGCGCACGGCGGCGGTATATCCCGATCACCTCTCCGTCGTGCATGGAAACAAGCGGTTTACCTGGGCCCAGACCTACGCCCGCAGCCGCCGCCTGGCTTCCGCCCTGGCCAAGCGGGGCATCACTGTTGGCGATACCGTCGCCGTCATGGGTTCCAACACGCCGGAAATGCTCGAGGCGGCCTTCGGCGTGCCGATGGCAGGCGCGGTCTTAAATACGATGAATGTCCGCCTCGACGCCAAAACCATCGCCTTCTGCCTGAACCAGGGTGAGGCCAAGTTGCTGATCACCGACACCGAATTTTCCGAAACCGTCAAGCAAGCCCTGACCCATCTGGGACGGGACATTGCTGTCATCGACATCGATGACAGCGAAGCCGGAGACGACATCAGTCACGAATGGTTGGGCGAAAAGGACTATGAGGCGTTGTTGGAAGAAGGCGATGCGGATTTTGACTGGAGCCTCCCCGCCGACGAATGGCAGGCGATCTCCCTCAATTACACGTCCGGCACCACCGGAAACCCCAAGGGGGTCGTCTATCATCACCGGGGCGCATACCTGAACGCGGCCAGCAACATCATCGGCTGGAACATGGCGCACCATCCGGTCTACCTGTGGACGCTGCCGATGTTCCATTGCAATGGCTGGTGTTTTCCCTGGTCGATTGCCGCGGTCGCCGGCGTCAATGTCTGTCTCAGACGAGTATCCGCCGCCAATATTTTTTCCGCCATTGCCGAGCATGGGGTCACCCATTTCTGCGGTGCCCCGATCGTTTTGAATATGGTCGTCAACGCCTGCGATGAGGACCGGAAGGACTTTTCGCACCCCGTCAACGTCATGACCGCCGCCGCCCCGCCACCGGCGAGCACGCTTGAAAAAATGCAACGCCAGGGTTTTAACGTCACCCATGTTTACGGTTTGACGGAGACCTATGGCCCGGCCGTCATCTGTTCGTGGCACGATGAATGGAACGACCGTCCCCTTGAGGAACAGGCCGAACTGAAGGCTCGCCAAGGCGTTAACTACCATATGCTTCAGGGCTTGAGTGTCATGGACCCGGAAACCATGACGCCGGTTCCCGATGACGGGGAAACCATCGGCGAAATCATGTTCCGGGGAAACATCGTCATGAAGGGCTACCTGAAGGACAAAAAAACCACCGACGCCGGACTCAAAGATGGTTGGTTCCACTCAGGCGACCTGGGCGTAAGCCACCCGGATGGATACATACAGATCAAGGACCGGTCCAAGGACATCATTATTTCCGGCGGCGAAAATATCTCCTCCATCGAGGTCGAAAATATTCTCTACAAACACCCGGCGGTGCTTGCCGCCGCCGTCGTCGCCAGACCCGATGATAAATGGGGGGAAACGCCTTGCGCCTTTATCGAACTGAAGAACCCGGACCAACCGCCAGGCATTGACGACATCATCGACTTTTGCCGCGACAACATCGCCCACTTTAAGGCGCCTAAAACGGTAATTTTCGGGACCCTACCGAAAACCTCGACCGGAAAAATTCAAAAGTTCAAGCTTAGGGAAAAAGCCCGGGAAATCTAGGCGCAACAAAACAGACGCAACCATCCCTAGGCGCAATCGTGCAACCTGCTTTGAATTTTAAAACTTACCCGGGCACAAAACCCGAGTGGCCAGTCAAGCGTAACCCTAGGTGCCGGAGATGGCCGCCATTTGGTCTTTGATTCGAAGTTTTTGCTTTTTGAGATTGACGATTTCTATATCGTCGGGGTGGGGTCGTTTTTCTTCTTTTTCGATAGCATTTTCAAGAGCTTGATGTTTATCTTTTAGAGCATTGTTCTTATCGTGCAGACCCATGCCATTACCCTTTCTTCTTCAAATAATGCCAACGACGCCTATCATAGTAAAAATTTGCGTATAAATCTACTGTTCCGAAACCTAATTTCGGCGACCTGCGGCCCTACCGCTTGAACCCGACATCTGTTATCATGGCCGTTCCCTCATAAAATTTATAGGCCGATGGAAATCACGGAAGCCCTGATGAAAAAGCTCTCGGATTTGACGATCAAGCATCGCCGATTGGATGATGAAATTTCCGAGCTTTTGAACACCACGCCTTTCGATCAGTTGGGAATTCAGCGGCTGAAAAAGCGCAAGCTGATTTTAAAAGACCAAATTCTACAAATCAAAAATCAGCTTTTGCCCGACATCATTGCTTAAAGGCCTGATTGCCTAAAGACCTGATTGCGTAAAAACGGGGCCAACCCGCTTATTCGTCGGCGTGCGGGGGAGCGTCGGGCGCATCAACTTCACCGGATAGAAAACCCTGACCGCCGACCAGATCCTTGTCCGCGGCATCCAAGGCGGCTTCCGGCGTCCCTATATTTGCAAGCGTCGCAACACCGGCAAGGGCGTCCAAAGGGGTGGTTTTACCCTGCCACTGGAAGGGGTTGGCCGAAACTGCCTGGATCATATCCTCGGCCTTCTTTCGGGCCAAGGTAACATCGGATACCAGTTGGATGATGCCGAAATCGTTACCGCCCAAACTCCCGGCGACATCGGTAGACTCCAGGATGGTATCGATGACGGATGAGACATGAACCAGCACGTTATCAAGCGCATTCCGGCCCAGGCGACGACGGATGTCATCGGCATTTACCAGATGCAGCACGATCAGGCTTGGTGTTGTCAGCCCTTCCATGTGGGCCAGCACGTGGGTCAGTTCGCGGAAAAATTCACGCCGCCCCGGCAATGGAAGGAACGCATGGGTCTCGGCCAATTCCTTAAAATGGGATTCGCGCCCCCTGGCCCGTTCGATTTCCGCCCGTAACGGTTCGATCTGTTGGGTCAGCTCTTCAAATGCTTTTTGAATTTCAGGCGACAGGCCATCGGCCAGCATACCATTAAAAGCAAAAGCCTCCGTGCCTTCCCAGGGGGATTCAGGGGACTCTTCCCCCTCATCCTTATCCCGCTTTTCCTCACCGTGGTCACGAGCATGCCCTTTCTTGGAGCCGCCGGAGCCCAAGGGAGAAATGGAGTTTGCCCTATTCACGTCCATCCTGCGTGTCCTTCACCACAGGGTTTCCACACATTAAATAACGCCGATAGGGTATTATACCATAGTTTACGGTTAATGATTCGTTGACGGCGCTTGCCCTCATACCAAGGATTTCTATAATTGCCCGCTTTCCTGGGCTGTACAGACCAAAAAGGCACCTCTGCCATGGCAAACGACAATCCTGTAATCGGTATCCTGATGGGCTCCAAGTCCGATTGGGAGACCATGAGCAGCGCGACGGATATGTTAGTCGTTCTGGACATTCCCTATGAGGTAAAGATTCTTTCTGCCCACCGAAACCCTGAACAGGTCAACAACTATGCCGCGACCGCCCGCGATCGGGGCTTGAAGGTGATCATCGCCGGCGCCGGCATGGCCGCGGCGCTGCCCGGTGTTGTCGCGGCCCTGACTCCGTTGCCGGTCCTCGGCGTGCCGATGGAAACAAAGGTCATGGGCGGCATGGATAGCCTATTGTCCATGGCGCAGATGCCGGGCGGGGTTCCTGTCGGCACCCTGGCCATCGGCAAGGCGGGAGCAAAAAACGCCGCACTGTTGGCGGCGGCGATTCTGGCGTTGAGTGACGAAAAAATCGCCCAGGCAGTGGACGATTTCAGAAAAATCCAAAACGATAGGATTGCCGACGTTCCGACCAAGTAACCGTTAAAAGCAACAGAGGGTTAAGACCGACCTGTTCTTGCTTTCAGGCTGGTCTCGATATCTTCCATGGACAGCCGCTTAAGCTTGAAGGCTTCCAGCAATTCAATCTCGATGGCGGCGTTCTTGCCGAGTTCGGTGGCGACCATGTATTTGATGAATTCCACCAATTCCCGGATATGACCGTGCAGGGCCAGAACGTTGGTCAGCAGTTCGCGACGGATGATCGGCGGAAATTGAAGAATTTCCAGGATCAGAAGCTTTTTTACCTTCATCGTGATGCGGGCGCTGCCGAACATGCGATCGAGGCAAAAGCTGTAGATACCGAAGTCCAGCTTGCCGGCCACGACCTGGGTGAAATCCCGGAATTCATCCAGAAACGGCCCGGCGGTGATTTTGCGGGCCATCAGTTGCTTGACGATTTCCAGAAAATCCCGGTAGCGGACGCGGGCGGGGCTGAGCTTGTCCCCCAGTTCCGCCTCCAAGGCCCGGATTTCGGCGTTGCGGAAACCGGCGCTGAGAACGTCACGGGCCGAATGCCGGACCACTTCGGAAAGAGCATTTTCCTCGACCAAATGGAATAGGCGCTCGTATTTTTCGCGTTTGGCCACCGACATCTTGTGGACCGCGCCCCCCAGCGGCAGCAAAGCAGCCTGGGCGACCAACAGATCCTTGGAATAAATCGACGCCATGGCGGCGGCTTCCGGCAGCACCGGGGTATCGCGGAAATCATCGGTGATGACGAAACGGCTGCCGTCGAACACGGTCAAATACCGCCCCAGACGGGTACACGCGAGAAAGTGATCCGCCAAATCCTGCGGTGGGGCGCCGGGCACGCCGCCAGCCACCCCGACCTGGGGCGCTTCAGGATGAACTGCGGTGGTCTGGGTTGGTATCATAATCCTTGCGTTCCTTAGGGCGACAACATCATAGGCGAGACGAAGCCTGCACGCCAGAGAGTGCTCACAAAAGCGTGTTTGGACGTTACCGGCCACAAGGTGCATTAATGTATTCAGAAGGCGGTTCCCCCACCGCCGACAATGCCGTGCCTCCCAGGCTGAGAATGCCACGGAACGGTGCCCTGCCTCTAAGGGGCGGGGATATTTCCTAAAAAATAGGGGGCGCGATTCCCCCAATCGCGCCCCCTTCTTTTTTGCCGTGCAGCCGCTTGGCTTACCCGCGGGCGCGGCGAAAGGCGGCAAACCGCCCCGGCAGCGACGACAGCGCCTTTTGGATACGCGCCTGCAACGCCGGAACCTTGAGGACATCGGCGATCCGCCGCTCCAAATAATCCCAGGTTGCGGCCTTGTCCTCGGAATCGTCGTTCAGCCAGCACAACACCGTCGTCGTATAAACCGGCAACAGAAGCGTGCGCTTGGTGTAATATTTGAAATCGGCGGCGTCATCGCCGGCGGCGCACCAAATCGCATCCACCGTGCGCCAGGCCTGCCGTGCCGCCATCGGGGCGTTCTGCGGCAGGGTCAAATACGCCAACAGCCGGGGCATGGCCTCGCGGTGCGGCGCCAGCACCTGCAGCCGCGCCTTGACCCCGGCGGCGACGCGATCGCGCACCCGCATGGCGTCCACATCGAGGCCGGCCAATTCATCCAGCATGCGGCGGTCGACCCAATCGGCCATATGGTCGGCCAAATCGGAAAGCCCGCCGGGAAACGCCCGCAAGGCCATATCGGCGGTAAACCCCGCGTCCGCGACCCCGGCCTTCAGCGCCGCCTTGGTCCAGCCGTCAAAAACCACGTGATGGAGGCTGGCAAGAAGGATTTTATCGCGCCTGGAAGTACGCTCAGTCATTGTCCGCCGCCTTTTTTCTTTGCCGAATCCGTTCGCCGAGAGGCAGTTCGTTGCGGCCCATTTCATCGACATAGCCAAACGTCGACAAGTCTTCCATGCGCATCGGATACAGGATTCCGTCCAAATGATCGCATTCGTGCTGAACCACCCGCGCATGGAAACCGCTGACTTCGCGCTCAATGGTGGAACCATCGGGGGTCAGGGCCTTGTAGCGAATATGCCTGAACCGGGGCACCCGGCCAATCATATCGGGCAACGACAGGCATCCCTCGACGCCGATGACGGTTTCATCACTCAGGGCTTCGATCTCGGGGTTGATCAACACCGTCATCGGGACGGCGTCTCCCTTGCCGTTTTCCTCGTCATCTTCGTCATCCTCGTCGTCATCCAGGGCTTCACGGGCGCGGCTTTCGGATATGTGGAAAATCACCAGCCGTTTGGGCGCATGCACCTGCGGCGCCGCCAGGCCAACGCCGGAAGCATCGGCCAGGGTATCCACCATATCGGCGATCAGGCGGTGGATTTCAGGCGCCGTGGGGTCGTCAATGACGTCGGCAACGCGGTTGAGCACCGGATGCCCCATTCTGGCAAGTTTCAGGATGGCCATGTCCTAATCCTTAACATTTCCAATTTTTAGGCGCTCGGGCCTTCCCATTACGGTAAGGGTATGATAGATAGCGCACCCTTGTTACGGAAACAATTTTAAGTTTCCTCATCTTAACATGAAGAGTGAGAACAATCTGTGCAAGTCACGGTAAGAGATAATAACGTTGATCAGGCTCTCAAAGCGCTGAAGAAGAAAATGCAGCGCGAAGGCATCTTCCGCGAGATGAAACTTCGCCGTTCCTACGAAAAGCCGTCGGAACGCAAGGCGCGTGAAAAGGCCGAGGCCGTTCGCCGCGCCCGCAAGCTGGAGCGTAAGCGCCTGGAACGTGAAGGCTTCTGATAAGACCTTTCAGGTCTTTCGCCTGGTCACCGTAACAAAAACCGCCGAGGGCATATCAGTCCCGGCGGTTTTCGTGTGCCTGGACGGCAATGACCGGCAGCCCCTAGGCCAGCGCCTGGACGATTTCCTCGGTCATTTTCTTGGCGTCGCCGAACAGCATCATGGCGTTGTCGGCATAGAACAAGGGGTTGTCGACACCGGCATAACCCGGCGACAGCGAGCGTTTCACAAACAGCACCGTGCCCGCCTTTCCGGCTTCCAGGATCGGCATTCCGGCGATCGGGCTGGACGGGTCGGTCTTGGCCACCGGATTGGTGGTGTCGTTGGCGCCGATAACGAAGGCGACGTCGGCGGATGAAAATTCGTGGTTGATTTCGTCGAGCTCAAAAACCTCGTCATAGGGGACGTTGGCTTCGGCCAGCAACACGTTCATATGCCCCGGCATGCGCCCGGCGACCGGATGAATGGCGTAGGCAATTTCGACGCCTTCCGCCTTCAGCACGTCGGCCATTTCACGAAGCGCGTGTTGGGCCTGGGCCACCGCCATGCCGTAGCCGGGAATGATGATCACCTTGTTGGCGTTCTTCATCAGGAAGGCGGCATCGGCGGCGGCGCCGGATTTGGCCGATTTACCGCCCGAGGCGTCGGCGCTCGCCGCGCCACCGGTCTCACCCCCGAAGCCGCCCAGAAGCACGTTGATGATCGAGCGGTTCATGCCCTTGCACATAATATAACTGAGGATGGCGCCGCTTGAGCCGACCAAGGCGCCGGTAATAATCAAGGCCGGATTGGAAAGCGTGAAGCCGATGCCGCAGGCGGCCCAGCCGGAGTACGAGTTCAGCATCGACACCACCACCGGCATATCGGCGCCGCCGATGGGGATAATCAGCAGGAACCCGATCAGGAGGCTGAATGCCGCCAGCGTCCAAAACAGGGTCGGCGTCTGGCCAGAGATCAACATCAGCATGGTCAGCACGATCAAGCCGGCGATCAGGGCGTTGAAGGGGTGCTGCATCTTGAAGGTAATCGGATTGCCGCTCATCAGCCCCTGCAACTTGGCAAACGCGATCAACGAGCCGGAAAACGTAATGGCGCCGATCACCAGCCCCAGGGACATTTCGATGATGGAGGCGGTATGGATGTCGCCCGGCGTGCCGATGGCATACGCCTCGGGATTATAAAAGGCGGCGGCGGCAACGAACACGGCGGCCAGTCCGACCAGGCTGTGGAAGGCGGCGACCAATTGCGGCAGCGCCGTCATCTGGATTCTGATCGCGACCACGGTGCCGATGGAACCGCCGATCAACATGCCGACCAGGATCATCGAGAAACTGACGACGGACGGGTCGGACAATGCCGTCAGGATGGCGATGACCATCCCGGCAATGCCGAACATGTTGCCCTTCCGGGCCGATACAGGCGAACTCAACCCCTTGAGCGCCAGGATGAACAATACGGAAGCGGCGAGATAAGCAAATCCTGTCATGGTTATGCTCCCACCTTAGGTTTTTTCTTGAACATCCCCAGCATGCGCTGGGTGACGATGAAGCCGCCGAAAATATTCACCGACGCCAGGGTCACGGCGATAAAGCCCATCATTTTGGAAAAATCCAATTCACTGGGGCCGGCGGCCAGCAGGGCGCCGACAATGATCACCGAGGAAATCGCATTGGTCACCGCCATCAACGGCGAATGCAGCGCCGGGGTGACGCTCCAAACCACGTAAAAGCCGACGAAACAGGCGAGCACGAAAATCGTGAACAGGCCGAGGAAAGGATCGGCGCCGCCGCCTTGGGATTGAACCTCGACCAGTTTGGTCGACGCATTGGCGAGTTTCTCGGTGCTTTGAAAAAGGGCGGCCGCTTGCGTCGCTAATTCCGCGGCCATGTCCCGAAGGGTTTCCGCATCCATGATTATTTCCCCTTGCGTTTGGGCGTTGAGGCCGGGTTAGGGGCCGCCTTCTTGGCCGGTTTTTTATCTGTTTTTGGGGCCGTCAGCCGCGGGTGGACGACTTTTCCATCCTTGCTGACCAGCGTCCCGGTGATGACTTCATCTTGCCAATCGATGGCCAGCGTCTTGGTTTCGCCATCAACCTGGGGGGTGATGAAATTGAGCAGGTTCTTGGCGAACAGCTTACTGGCGTCTTCCGCCAAGCGTCCGGCAACGTTGGCGTGACCGATGATCTTAACGCCGTTCCTGGTGGTGACGATCTGGCCCAGTTTCGACAACGGGCAGTTGCCGCCGGCCTCGACCGCCAAATCGACGATGATCGAACCGGGCTTCATCGACGCCACCATGTCTTCGCTGACCAACACCGGCGCCGGGCGTCCGGGGATCAGCGCCGTGGTAATGACGATGTCCTGTTTGGTGATGTGCTCGGCGACGACTTTCTTTTGCTTGGCGAAATATTCCGGCGGCATTTCCTTGGCATAGCCGCCTTCGGTCTGGGCGTCCTTTTCCATGTCGGCATCGACGACCAGGAACTTGCCGCCCAGGCTTTCCACCTGTTCCTTGGTCGCCGGGCGCACGTCGGTCGCCGTCACCACCGCGCCCAGCCGCTTCGCCGTGGCGATGGCTTGCAGTCCGGCAACGCCGACGCCCATGATAAAGACCTTGGCCGGGGCGACGGTGCCCGCCGCCGTCATCATCATCGGGAAAACGCGGCCGAACTCCGCCGCCGCGTCCAACACCGCCTTATATCCGGCCAGATTGGATTGCGACGACAGGATATCCATGCTCTGCGCCCGGGAGATGCGGGGCATCAGTTCCATGGCGAAGGTGGTCAACCCGGCCGCGGCGAAGGACTTCATTTCATTTGGATTGGTGAGCGCGCCCAGCGAGGCAATCAGGATTTGCCCCTTGGTGAAGGCTTTAAGTTCCGTCGCATCCGGGGCCAAAATCTTGAGCACGACATCGGCGCCTTTCAGCGCCGCGGCGGCGTTGGCGGCAATGGAGGCGCCGGCATCCTTGAACACGGCGTCGGCAAACGACGCCCCGGCGCCGGCGTCCGTTTCGACGGCGACCTGAAAACCGAGATTGATCAGTTTGGTGACCACTTCCGGAGACCCGGCGACGCGTGTCTCACCGTCGCGGCGTTCCTTGAGGATGGCAATTTTCATGGGGAGATCGTCCTTGTCGTCTTAGGTGCCCTCAATCAATTTATTCATGGTTATGCCCCCTTGCACCTGAATTCACAAGCCCCCGCCCCGCCGCCGAAACGCCGTCGCGCCGAAGTCGGATTTTCAGAAGGTGGGCATTGGTGGACATTGGTGGGCAAACGGTGGGCATTGGGTGGACATCGGGTGGACAAGCAGTGGTCATTGGGTAGTCATCCGGTGGACATGAGGTGGACATTTTTTGGCAATTTCCCCGCCATTTCCCCTTGG
>JAQBYB010000155.1 GCA_027624235.1 Pseudomonadota bacterium
GCCTAGCAAATAAAAGCGGACATTTAATGTGCTACAAAAACCGGACATCTGTATGTGTCATTGACAGGAGCGGATTCAGCAAGAAGGATAAGTTAACAATGGCAGACCCGACGACAGTCAAGGCAGGTGCGACCAACGTCACGGAGGCGGTCCCGGTCGGCGTCTTCGAGCAGGCATTGCTATTCATGGAAGACGGCGGGCCCGTCATGTATCTGTTGCTTGCCATTTCCATTCTGACGCTGACGCTCATCATCGGAAAACTCATCCAGTTCTGGATGCTCAGGGTCAACGCGCGCGGATTTGTCGAACCGGCGCTCCGCTCCTGGCATGAGGGCCGGAACCGGGAGGCGATGAATATCCTTCGACCCCAGCGTAACCCTGTCGCCCGCGTTCTCGAAGTCGCGCTGTACGGATCCACGGATGGGGAAGGCCGGCAAGAGCTGGTCAAGGAAGAGATCACCCGCGTTGCGGGGCTCGAGCTTGATAATCTGCGGAGCGGGCTCAGGCCGCTCGCCCTGATCGCCAATATAAGCCCGTTAATCGGCCTGCTGGGTACCGTGCTTGGCATGATCAACGCCTTTAAGGCCCTGCAGGCGGCCGGCAACAAGGTCGACCCTTCGATCCTGTCGGGCGGTATCTGGGTCGCGCTGCTGACGACGGCGGCCGGTTTGGTTATCGCGATACCGGCGGCGGCGGCGCACAACTGGATGGAAGGCGTTGTTTATCGCGCGCAACGGGCCATGGAGGATGCCGTGACGCGGGTTTTCACGGTGCAACTAAGTCCTGCAAGAGGTGGCGACCAACCGGCCGAACCCGGCGCGGAAGCCGCCCAGCCGGCGGAGTAAGGGGCGATGCAGTTCGGCCGGCAACAACCGACAGGGCGGTTGATCTCCCTGACACCGCTGATTGACGTGGTCTTCATTCTGCTTGTCTTTTTCATGCTGGCGTCCAGCTTTCTTGACTGGCGCGCGATCGATCTTTCGGTTTCCAGCGGGGCGGGCGCGGCGGCATCCAGCCAGCGCGCCATCCTTATCAGCCTGCGATCCGATGGTTCCATTGCCGTTGGCGCCACGCCGGTCGCAACACAATCGCTGCAATCGGTCATTGCGGCGAAGTTGAAGGGAAACCGTGCGCAGCGCATCGTGATCCGTTCCGATCCCGGCGTCCAATTGCAGCGCGCCGTCGACACGCTGGATCTCGTTCGCAGGATCGGCGCCACCAACGTTTCATTGTCGCGGAAACGCTGATCCATGCAGTTGCCATTACAGAAACATGAGGAAGAGTCCGATCCGATTCTGCCGCTGATCAACGTTGTCTTTCTGTTGTTGATCTTCTTCATTATGACCGGGGCTCTGCACTCGGTGGACTATTTCAACGTGGATCCGCCCAGTTCTTCCAGCGAAGTCCAGGCCTCGTTGGACGAAATGGTCATCCTGGTCGGTGGTGACGGCCGCCTCGCGATCGACAACAGGGAAGTGGACGAGGTCGATCTGCAGCTTTCCATCTCGGATAAGCTGGCGGCCAATGCCGGTGCGGTCTTTCGCATCAAGGCGGACGGCCGCGTCGACGCCGCCCGGGTCGTGGAGTTGATGGAAATGATCGAGGCGGTCGGCGTGCGTCGCGTCATGCTGCTTACCTTGGAGCCCGAGGGTTGATCCGCCAGCGCCAACAGCACTGGATGCTGGCCTTCCTGCTGGCGTTTGCGACCCATTTTGCGGTCTATCTATACTCGATCAACCTGCCGGGCAGCCCACCGGTCTTTCGCGGTGGCGGTAGCTTCGATCAGAGCGGCAAGGAGTCGCCGAGCGCCGCCGGCATCCTGGTCAAGCTTGGCAAGTCAGGGGAAAGTTCAGGCGAAAAGCCCAGCAAGGCCGCGCTGAAGGAACAGGCTCCGGCGCAAAGGCCGCAGGAAGCTCTGGCCCAGGCTTTTGCCCCCGGCGAGGGCAAGCCGGGATCGGACGCCAAGGAAGCAGAGCCACCGGAAACCCCGGAGGCCGCCAGCAAGCGTGCCCCGGAACCGACTGTGAGCCCGCCTGCGAAAGATGTCGGCCCGGCGCCCGAGATAACAAAGGACGCGGAGAAACCTGAAACGAAAATAACGGCCGCACCGATCCCAAAGCGCAAACCGAAGCGTCCAAACCTTTTGCCGGAGATGGAAACCCTGGGGCGGCGGCTTTCGGTACAGGGGCCGGCCGAGGCGACGCAATCGACAGCACAAGCCAAGCCGCCCCTTGCCGCGGCCTCGCCGGTGGATGGAAGGAACGACGCAGGCAAGCCAAAGGGCGATGAAAAGACCGCGAGCGAGGCAAAGGACGATGAAAAGACCCCGAAACAGCTCTCCTTCATTAACCGGGGCGGCGGGGTTGGCACGGCATCGGGCAATCGGACGGGCGAAATTCGTGAACTGAACTACGAGGATCGCGTGATGCTCTGGCTCAAGCAGCATGGGGCCTACCCGTACGAAGCCGCGATGTACCGGCTGGAAGACGTTGTGACACTCAAGTTCGCGATAAACCGGCAGGGCAAGATTCTTTACTATGAATTGATCAAGGAGTCGAAATGGCACCTGCTGAACCAGGCGGTCCGACGAATGATGGATCGCTCATCACCGGTCCCGCCAATCCCACAGGAAATCGTCAAGGATAAAATAACCTTTACCGTTCCGGTGCACTTCGGTCTGCATTTCAAGAAGTAGAGGCCGGCCCGCCTGCCATATGGCCGGCCTGTATCGTCCCGTTCCCAATCGGTTTTACCGGCCTCATACCAACCTGCGCTGATAGGAACCCATAGAGACGCCTTGCGGGGGCTTTCGGGTAGGAGCGTGCGACGCAGCGATACGGGGTATCGTCAGTCGTGCGCGACGCCATCCGA
>JAQBYB010000156.1 GCA_027624235.1 Pseudomonadota bacterium
CCATGTCGCTTTGTTTGAGTTCGTCGCGGGAAAAAATGATGGTTTTTTTCGGCTTGTAACGCTCAAGAATGGTTTTCGTGAACGCTCTGCCGAAAGAGCCTGTGCCGCCGGTAATAAGAATGGTCTTACCGTCCAGGGCCGGAACCGGTTGGTCAAAAGGGCGATGTAAAACTGTCATAGTTGGTTTCCGAAGGCTATGGAAAGGAAATGTCAGGCGTTGGCCGGGATATTTTGTTGAGGCGGACCAGCCTGTGCTGGACGGGATTGTTCCTGTAATAGAACGGCGGCCTTCCCCGATAGGCGAACTTGTCCCAGGGGCTGATCTCGTCCGCCAGGATTTCGTCATCCGGATGCCAGGGATATTCGAAGAACCGGGTCATGGTCCCATCCGGCAGTTGTTTTTCAATTCGGTTGCAGCAATAAAAGGCTGTGCTGGTTCGCGGGCTTTGGCGTAGAGCATCGAAGTACATTTTCGTTACCGGGGGATCCATTTCCATCATCGACAGGATATTGATTCCCAAGGCGACCGGGATGTTGGCCAGAAGCGGCGCGTGGTCGGCCTTTACGGCAATAATCCTGATATCGGACCTCGCCAGGGCCTCGCACATTTCGTCGGCGTCACCAACCAGAGCGATTCCCAGATCGGGAAGGGCCTTATGAGCGAAAGCCAAATCGACCAGCAAGGTTTTGGTCAGGTTGACGAGGATGACCTGGCTTTGGGGCAGATTGTCCAGGATCAGGGAGGCCATGTTGGCGAATCCGTCGCCAATGACGGCGATGGGGTCGGTTTCCGATTCTAAGTCGAGCCGGTCGCGAAGAAACGCCAGGGTTACGGCATGGCGAAGAAGGTCTTTATCGTAAGCCCGGCCCTGGCGTTTAGCGATGGTTGCGGCGGAGCGGTCTATCTCGCCGAAGGTGTTGAACCGGCGACCAATATTTCGGACCGGAATCTGAAGAATGCGATGGGCCGTCCGGTGCAACAGGCCGGTCTTGGTGGAAATGGCGCCGATCGGGCCGATACTGGAAAATCCGCCGGCGCCGTAGGTGAGGGCAAAGGGGTCGTTTTTAAGGGGATGCTCGCCCGCGACCTGGTTTTCCGGGCGCCAATGCGACGACGTGCCATCGTCAACGTCTTCCGACTGGCGTGCGACTTCCAGAATTGCGTCCCGATTAACCAGCATGAATGGCTGAATTTTCCCACGCTACCGCAGTCCGGGTGAAAAACGCTCACCCGGAGGACGTCAAAACAAAAAAGGAGCCGACCAAATTCCGCCGCTTCAGGCGCAGGCGTAGACGGTCTCCAGTGGTACGCGAACCTTCACTTCTCTGCCCATCAGATTGAGCAGAACAGTGACGCGCTCTTCGTCGTTGGGGCAATGAAACAGCCCCTCAAGGTCGCCCAAGGGACCCCGAATGATTTTGACTTTGTCGCCGGCTTTAAAACCGCAGCCGACATGTGTTTTGACAAGACCCTTATCGTCCTGGCGGGCTTCAAGCTGGTCAATAATTTTCTGCGGCACGGCGGCCAGTTGATTGCCAAATCGGACCAGTTGGCTAACCCCGACGGTGGAACTGATCGACCACCAAGACGTGACACCGGGTTCTATGGCGACGAACAGATAGCGCGGGAACAGCGGCGCCGGCACCCAGTCGATGCGCCGGGCATGCTTGCGGCGTTTCAGGTGTTTGGGCAGGAAGACGGCATAGCCTTGGCGGCGCAAATGGAAAGCGGCCTTGTCCTCGGCCCGCGCGTGGGTCTGAACGGCGCACCAGATGATCATGATTGCCGCCTCTTCCCGCTGCTTCGCGGTTTAATGCCGAGAAATTTCGGCGCAAGAACCCGTTCCGCCGGGAAGCAGCCGATGACGGCGTTATAAGCAGGCTGCGGATTGTTGAAATCGCAGATAATAATGGCGTCGGCGTCATGTGGGCCGGGCATGTCCGGTGTGACACGCAGCCCGGCGATTTCCGAAACCCCGCCCGCGTCGCTAATCACGCAGATCAGCTCTAAATCAAAATCCCGGGCCGATAGGGTCATGATCTCCGTCAAATCGCTGATGCCGTAAAGGGCAATGCGTTTCCAGCCCCGGTTTTGACAGCGAGCGAACAATTCCGCCCCTTCGGCGCGGGCGTGCCGGAACAGGTTGAAGGATTGCGACAGGTATTCCGCCGTCAGCCGGCTCTTTTCGGAGAACCCTTTGGGTGTCAAATAATAGGCATAGCGGTTGGCCGGCGCCTGGCTGACCTTGATCAGGCCTTTTTTGACGCAGCGCTTCAAATACGCATTGGCGAGACCGAGCGCGATGCCTAAGTCATCGGCCATGGAGCGCTGGGAGGTGGCCGAATTGTCATCGACCATGTTTAACAGGCCAAGAGTGATCTTGGCCTCATTATCCAGGTCAGGCGCGTCGGATTTTACCTTATTCATGAATCACTCGCTTGGAATGGTCGGGAGATGCCCATTTCCCCTTTATTCAGGCTTAAAAAACCGCCGGTTAGGCGATTTCGTGTTCATAAAACGAACACTACCACGTTCACGAGATGAACGTCAACGTGTTACTTGGTTGATTTTTGCCTGCCATCTAACGTGGGGGCGAAAGCGGCGAGCAAGTTGCCCGCAAAACCCTTTTGAATGCGCCCCCATGAATAACGTCTCCAATGTCTCCGTAGCCGCCATTGTTAAGATCGCAGTCCGTGGCTTACACTCGTTTCTATCATGACGAGCCTTCACCTGATGATCACGGGCGCTACCGGCTATATCGGTGTCCGTTTGGCGGCGACGGCAATCGCGCGCGGCCACCGCCTGACGTTTCTCACCCGCGCGCCGGGTGGTGGCCGAGGCTGTTGAAAAAGTCGGCTGGAGGGTGGC
>JAQBYB010000054.1 GCA_027624235.1 Pseudomonadota bacterium
CTTTGTGCTGCATAAACCCGGTATTTCCCTGCTAAACTGAGACGAGTTCGCATTCGTCTGACAGCACCGGCTTAGCCGTTTCCAGCTAAGCCCTTGTTTTAAATGGTGGAGCCGGACGGGATCGAACCGACGACCTCTACAATGCCATTGTAGCGCTCTCCCAACTGAGCTACGGCCCCTTACTTAATAACCAGATATAAACGTGGC
This sequence comes from Pseudomonadota bacterium, assembly GCA_027624235.1. Lineage (GTDB taxonomy): Bacteria > Pseudomonadota > Alphaproteobacteria > Rhodospirillales > Casp-alpha2 > Casp-alpha2. Next base: position 208 of record JAQBYB010000054.1, read on the forward strand.
TTAGCTTTTGTCTTCGGTAGCGGCGTCGACGTGTTCGATGACCTCGGACACATCATCGTCATCACTGATGAGATCGGAGGTGTCTTCAATCAGGTCGTCGTCTTTATCATCGTCGTCGTCGGGGTCGACGGCAGCCGAATCAATGCCGTCTTCGTCAATTTTGGCGACCGCTTTGACTCCCTCGCCCTCGATCTGGCTAACATCCTGTGCAATCGCCTTCGCCGCGGGGGCCAAACGTTTCGGTCTGGCCGGCGTGTTCGGGTTGAAGATGTCGCCGCACTTCGGGCATTTGATTTCTTTTTTATTGAGGTCATAAAAAGGCTCGCCACAACCACGGCAAGTCCGTTTCGTTCCCCATTCAGTTTTAGCCACCCGGCATCCTCCTTGGGCTTGCGATATCTATTCTGGAGTGCCAATTGCCATTTTCCACGGGTTCTGTCAAAAACTAAAATGCCCGCACCGCAAAAAATTGCCCGGCGGCGCCGAAACATTTGAACCCTACCGCGCCCCGTTTAAATTATGGTAGAGACAGCCTCTCGAAAAGATACCGATATTGAAGCCTAAATTGATAAGGATTTTCTGACGTGGCCGGCCCGAAATCACCCTTGCAGTCCAGTCCGAGCGGTCCTCTTTCAGGCGTTGCCGTGGTCCCCGGCGATAAGTCGATCTCGCACCGGGCCCTGATTCTGGGGGCCCTTGCCGTCGGAGAGACCCGGATTACCGGCTTATTGGAATCAGATGACGTGTTGGCGACCGCCGCCGCGTTGCGGGCCCTCGGCGCCCAGGTCAGGCGCGAAGACGACGGCGATTGGCGTATTTTCGGGTGTGGCGTCGGCGGCCTCAGCGAGCCATCCGGGGTCTTGGATATGGGCAATTCCGGAACCGCCGTCAGGCTGCTGATGGGGGTTTCGGCGACACTTTCCTTTAACACCACCTTTTGCGGCGATGCGTCGCTGTCGAAGCGCCCGATGGAGCGTGTGATGACGCCCTTGCGCCAAATGGGCGCACAATTCACGGCGCGCGACGGCGGGCGCTTGCCGATCACCGTTAGCGGCGCAAGAGCCCCCATCCCCATCACCTATGCGTTGCCGGTGGCGTCGGCCCAGGTAAAAACGGCAATCTTGCTGGCGGGGCTGAATACGCCGGGGTTGACCACCGTGATCGAGCCGGAGCCGACCCGCGACCATTCGGAACGGATGCTCGGCCATTTCGGCGCCGAAGTGACTGTCGAGGACACCGCCGATGGTGGCCGGCGGATCACCCTGAGCGGCCAGCCGGAACTGACCGGCCACGGCGTCACCGTTCCCGGCGATTTTTCGTCGGCCGCTTTTCCCATGGTGGCGGCGCTGTTGGCGCCCCGGTCCCGGGTGACGCTGACAACCGTCGGCATCAACCCGTTGCGCACCGGGCTGTTGGAAACGCTGTTGGAGATGGGGGCGTCCATCGGCGTCGAAAACAGGCGCACGCTGGGCGGCGAGGCGGTAGCGGATTTGGTGATCGAAAGTTCCAGCCTGAAAGGGATCACGGTGCCGGGTGCCAGAGCCCCGTCGATGATCGACGAATATCCGGTGTTGGCCGTCGCCGCCGCCTTCGCCGACGGAGAAACGCGGCTGGAGGGTCTCGCCGAGCTTCGGGTCAAGGAAAGCGACCGCCTCGCCGCCATGGCCAGGGGGCTGGCGCAGGCCGGGGTTGATGTTACGGAGACCGAGGATTCTCTCACTATTCGCGGCGGCGCATCGAAGCCAAGGGGCGGCGTTCATATCGAAGCCGATTTGGATCATCGCATCGCCATGGCGTTTCTGGTTTTAGGCGCGGCCACGCAGCAGCCGATCAGCATCGACGATGCGGCGACCATGGATTCCAGCTTTCCGGGGTTTGCCGCCCTGATGAACGGCCTCGGCGCCAACATCGCGCCTGGAAACGGGGCATAGCCCGATGATTATCGCCATCGACGGGCCAGCGGCGGCCGGCAAAGGCACCCTGGCGCGGCGGTTGGCGGACCATTTCGGCCTGGCGATCCTGGACACCGGGCTTTTGTACCGGGCCGTCGGCATGAACCTGGTGCGCCAGGGCGGCGATCCGGAGGACGCGGTCGCCGCCGCCGACGTCGCCAGGGCGCTGCGCCCTCAAGATCTGGCGGCAGACGACCTGCGCACCGATGCCGCCGCCGACGCGGCGTCCCGGGTTTCGGCGGTGCCGGCGGTGCGCCAGGCCTTGTTGGAATTTCAGCGCGCCTTCGCGGAAAACCCGCCCGACATTGGCTCTGGGGCTGCAAAAGGGGCGATTCTCGACGGCCGTGACATCGGCACCGTCGTTTGCCCCGATGCGGACTATAAATTGTTCATTACCGCCGCCGTCGAGGTTCGTGCCGAAAGACGCTTTTTTGAGTTGCGGGAACGGGGTCTCGACGCTATACATGGCCGCGTTCTCACCGATATGAAGGAACGGGATGCGCGCGATAGTGATCGTGCTGTATCTCCACTGGTGCCGGCCAAAGACGCGCTTCAATTGGATACCAGCGAAATGGATGCCGATCAGGCTTTTGACGCAGCCCTCCGTTTCATTAATTCCGAGAACAAATAGTTCGTGACGTCCTTGGGTTCCCGGCGGCCATGCCGGGATGAGGCGTTGTTTTTAACCGAAGACCGCCGGATTCAACCGGTTGGCCAACAAAACGCGATTAATCGCGATTGATAAGGAAAAAAGGACCCCATGGCTCCTGAAACAGAAACCGCGCAAAACGCGCCCGCCAAGGACGCAACCTTCATTGTAAAAGAAAATTTTGCCGCTCTCCTTGAAGAGTCACTGAGCGAGGATGATCGCTTCGAAGGCCGGGTCGTTAACGGCACGGTCATTGCCATCGAAAATGAAGACGTCTTGATCGATGTCGGCCTCAAATCCGAAGGCCGGGTGCCGCTGAAGGAATTCGGCACCGTCGGTGAGGATATCACCATCAAGAGCGGCGACAAAATTGATGTTTTTGTCGAACGGTATGAGGACAAGGACGGCATCGTGCGGCTCAGCCGTGAAAAGGCCCGGCGCGAGGAATCCTGGACCAACCTGGAAAAATCCTTCAAGGCGGTCGAACGCGTCAACGGTGTTATATTCGGGCGCGTCAAGGGCGGCTTTATTGTCGATCTTTCCGGCGCCGTGGCATTTCTGCCCGGATCGCAAGTGGATATCCGCCCGGTGCGTGATATCACCCCGTTGATGAACACGCCGCAACCATTCCAGATTTTAAAAATGGACGCGCAACGCAACAACATCGTTGTCTCCAGGCGTGCGGTGCTCGAAGAAACCCGATCCGAAGCACGCTCAGAACTGATTTCCAACCTGACCGAAGGCCAGGTCCTTGAGGGCGTAGTCAAAAACATCACCGATTACGGCGCCTTTGTTGATTTGGGCGGCGTCGACGGCTTGCTGCACGTCACCGACATTGCGTGGCGCCGCGTTAATCATCCCTCCGAAGTGTTGCAGATCGGCCAAACCCTGAATGTTCAGGTGATCCGCTTCAACGCCGAAACCCAGCGCATCTCGCTCGGCCTGAAACAATTGGAAGTCGATCCCTGGGAAGGCGTCGAGGCCAAGTATCCGCCCGAAGCCAAGTTCACCGGCCGGGTCACCAACATCACCGATTACGGCGCCTTCGTAGAGCTGGAGCCGGGCGTTGAAGGCCTGGTCCATGTTTCGGAAATGAGCTGGACCAAAAAGAACGTGCATGCCGGCAAAATTGTCTCCACCAGCCAGGAAGTCGAGGTTATGGTGCTCGACGTGGACCCCGAAAAACGCCGCATCTCCCTGGGACTCAAGCAGTGCCAGGACAATCCCTGGAAAGGCTTTCAGAACAAGTTCAAGGTCGGCACCGAGGTTGAGGGCAAAATCAAGAATATTACCGAATTCGGCCTGTTTATCGGGCTGGACGGTGAAATCGACGGCATGGCCCATCTTTCCGACCTGAGCTGGAAAAAAACCGGCGAAGAGGCGCTCACCGATTATAAGAAGGGCGATATGGTCAAGGCCAAGGTGCTGGATGTGGACGTCGACAAAGAACGCATCAGTCTCGGCATCAAGCAATTGACCAAGGACACCGTCGCCGCGGAAATAAGCCAACTTAAGAAAGGCGATGTTGTCACCTGCACCATTTCTAAAATCCTCGTCACCGGCATCGAAGTCATGGTCAATGAGATGCCTGGTTTTGTCCGCAAGGGTGATCTCAGCCGCGACCGTTCCGAACAACGGCCCGACCGCTACGCTGCCGGCGAGAAAATCGATGCCAAAATCACCATGATCGATAAAGCGTCGCGCAAGCTGACCCTTTCCATCAAGGCCCTTGAGGTCGAAGAGGAAAAGAAAGCCATGAAGAGCTATGGCTCGTCGGATGCGGGTGCGTCCTTGGGCGATATTCTGGGCGCCGCCTTCCAGAAAAAGGCTGCCGCCGTCGACAAGGGGGATACCAAAGAGACCAAGAAAAAGGCCCCGGCCAAGGCCAAGGCTGACGAAAAAGCGGAAAAGAAAGAGACCAAGAAAAAGGCCCCCGCCAAAGCCAAGGCCGACGATAAAGACGATGAAAAAGCCGGGGATAAGGCGGAAAAGAAAGAGACCAAGAAAAAAGCGCCCGCCAAGGCCAAAGCCGCGGATAAAAAATAATCCGCGGCATTATCCCCGCTGTAACATCTTAGGATCAGCCCCAGATGTCTCTCGACGCGGATCAAGTTGTTGAAAGACGCCGCCTGAAAAGGCGCCTTATCTTTTGGCGAGTGCTGGGCATCGCCGCGGTCGTTGCCGCCATCATCGCGGCGGTCGGCCGGTTTGATTTGGTCGCTTCGAAAGACCGCATCGCGCGGATCACGGTGGCGGGGATTATCGTCGACGACCAAAGCCGTGACGAAGCCCTTAAAGCCGTCGCCGATAATGATAAGATCAAGGCGCTGATCGTCAAAATCAACAGCCCCGGCGGCACCTATGTTGGCGGCGAGGCGCTCTACCAATCGCTTCGCAAGGTCAGTGAGAAAAAGCCGGTGGTCGCCATGATGGGGACAACGGCGGCGTCGGCGGGATATATGACGGCGTTGGCGGGCGATCACATTATTGCCAGGGCATCAACCCTGACGGGTTCTATCGGCGTCCTGTTGCAGACCGCCAACGTCACCGGCTTGATGGATAAAATTGGCGTTAAACCGATTATCATTAAAAGTGCGCCGTTGAAGGCGCAGCCCAATCCCATGGAAAACTTTTCGCCGGAAGCCCGCAGGGTGACGGAGGAACTGGTTGACGACTTCTTTGACATGTTTGTCTCCTTGGTGTCGGAACGCCGCGCCATGACCAAGGAAAAGGTTCTGAAATTGGCCGATGGCAGGGTTTTCAGCGGCCGCCAGGCGCTGGCGAACGGGCTTGTCGATGCCATCGGCGCCGAGGCGGAAGCACGCAAATGGCTGACTGAAACCCATAAAATCGCCGCTGATCTGCCGATTAAGGACGTTGACGTCGTCGATGATATCAAAACATGGCGTGATTTGTTCGATTCAAAGATCGGAAAAGTTCTGTTTTCTGAAAGACTTAGTCTTGACGGCGTGATCGCCCTTTGGCAACCTAACCTCTGGTAGCGTCGTCCGCTCGTGCTCTTAATGGGATTGGCGGCAAATTAATCGGATACCCAGTGCTGAGGGGGGGGAAAGGTGGCATGACCAAGTCGGAATTGATTGCACGGCTTGCCGCGTCGAATCCGCATCTTTACCAGCGGGACGTCGAGCGTATCGTAACCACGATTTTTGATGAAATCACCAATGCGCTGGCCATTGGCGACCGTGTTGAATTGCGTGGTTTTGGCGCGTTCTCGGTAAAACAACGCGGTTCCCGGACCGGTCGCAACCCGCGGACCGGTGAATCGGTGCTGGTGTCGGAAAAGGTTGTTCCCTATTTCAAGACCGGCAAGCAACTGCGCGATAAACTGAACGGCAGCAGTTAAGGGTTTCTCGCCGGGCCTTTACGTTCAGGTTGTCAAGACGCAACAAGGATCGACATCCGTGGCCAAGGTTTTCTACTGGATCATCGTTGTCCCCCTGGCGGCATTGGTCATCATCTTTTCCATCAATAATCGAACTGAAGTACGCCTGGACTTTTGGCCGTTGGGTGCGGTGCCGTTGCCGGTGTATCTGATCGTCCTTGTCTGTCTGGTTGTCGGTTTTTTTGTCGGCGGGATGGTTGCCTGGCGCTCCGCCGGAGGGTCCCGGTCCCGGGCGCGCACCCAGGCGCGTCGCGCCGATCAGGCCGAACGGGAACTGGCCACCGCCCAGGACCGCATCGACCGGTTGCTGTCGGAAGCTGAAAAAACCGCCGACGACATCCTGAAATTGCCGCCGGCGGCTTGAGGCGCCCGGCTGGCATTTTCGCCGCCTTAGGGCTATAACCCGCCCGATTGCCGGCCCCAAGGCATAAAAGGCCCCAAGGGAAAAAAGGGATAAACGCCCGTGAAACCATCCGATCGAATTTTTGTCGCCCTCGACACCACCGACCTTGAAAGCGCGTTGGTCCTGGGCCGAAGCCTGAAAGGGTTGATCGGCGGGGTCAAGGTGGGCAAGGAGTTCTTTACCGCGCTTGGCCCCGATGGGGTGCGGGCGGTCGGTGCATTGGGCCTGCCGGTGTTCCTGGACCTCAAGTTTCATGATATCCCGGCGACGGTGGCCGGCGCGGTCAAGGCCGCCTTGCCGTTGAAGCCCTTTATGCTCAATGTTCACGCATCGGGTGGGGCGGCGATGATGCGGGCCGCCGTTCATGCCGCCGGGGAGGCGGCTGGGAATAATGCGGGCAGGCCGCTGGTGTTGGCGGTGACGGTGCTGACCTCGATGGGCGACGATGATCTCGCCGCCGCCGGTGTCCCGGACACGGTCGCCGCCCAGGTCCTGCGATTGGCCAAACTGGCGCGGGACAGCGGCCTCGACGGCGTCGTCTGCTCCGCCCTGGAGGCCGAGGCGCTGCGGGCGCGATTGGGGACTGATTTCAAGCTGGTGGTGCCCGGCATCCGTCCCGAATGGGCGGCGACGGACGATCAAAAACGCATCACCACGCCGTCGCAAGCGGTGGCGATGGGCGCCGATTATCTGGTCATCGGCCGCCCCATTACCGGCGGCGCCGACCCCGCCGATGCGGCCAGACGCATCGCCGATGAACTGGGCGGATGACCGTTTCCGTCAAAATCTGCGGGTTATCGGACCCGGCCTCGGTCGCCTGCGCCGTTGCCGGCGGCGCGGCGATGGTCGGCTTTGTTTTTTTTGAGGCGTCGCCGCGCCATCTTACGCCGGCTCACGCCGCCACGCTGACCGGAAATGTACCCGACGGCGTTACCCGCGTCGCCCTGACGGTGGATGCCGATGACGCGCTGTTGGCCGCGATCGCCGCCACCGCCGGTGTTGACATGCTGCAACTGCATGGCGCCGAAACCCCCGACCGGGTGAGGGACATCCGCCAACGCTTCGGGCTGGCGGTGATGAAAATGCTGCCGATCGCCGCCGCTGGCGATGTTGCCGCCGCCGAGGCCTATGAAGACGTCGCCGACCGTTTTATTTTCGACGCCAAGCCGCCCGCCGGCGCGGCCCGGCCCGGCGGTAACGCCACCGCCTTCGATTGGAGCCTGGTGAAAGGCATTCGGTGCCGGAAACCGTGGATGCTGGCGGGTGGCCTGAACGCCGATAATCTGGCCGACGCCGTCAAAATAAGCGGCGCCCAAGGCGTCGATGTGTCGTCCGGCGTCGAAGACGCGCCGGGGGTCAAGAGTCTTGAAAAAATCCGCGCCTTTCTGGCCGCGGCAAAGAGTCTTTAGAGGCAGAGATTACCAACAAAAAGCCTGTTTTTAGGGGCGCTTTTAAGGTTAATTAGGCGACAAGCCATCGCCTGAGGAAGATTATGAAGAAATTGAACACCTATCGCGGCGGCCCCGATGAAGCCGGCCATTTCGGCATCTATGGCGGGCGCTTCGTCGCCGAAACGCTGATGCCGTTGATTCTTGAGGTCGAGGCGGCCTGGGATGCGGCGCGGGCGGACACCGCGTTCTGGGATGAATTTCATTATCTGATGAAACATTACGTCGGCCGGCCGTCGCCGCTGTATTTCGCCAAGCGTCTGACCGAGCATTTCGGCGGCGCCAAGCTGTACTTTAAGCGCGACGAGCTTAACCACACCGGCGCCCACAAGATCAACAACACCATCGGGCAAATATTACTGGCCCGGCGCATGGGCAAAACCCGCATTATCGCCGAAACCGGCGCCGGACAGCACGGCGTCGCGACGGCCACGGTGTGTGCGTTGTTCGGGCTGCCGTGCGTCGTCTACATGGGCGAGACCGATATCGAACGCCAGGCGCCGAACGTCTTTCGCATGAAACTGCTGGGCGCCGAGGTCCGCGCCGTGACGTCAGGCACCGGCACCCTCAAGGACGCCATGAACGAGGCGCTGCGCGACTGGGTGGCGAATGTGGACGATACCTTTTACATCATCGGCACCGTCGCCGGGCCGCATCCCTATCCGGCCATGGTCCGCGATTTTCAATGCATCATCGGCAATGAAGTCCGCGAGCAAATCCAGGAAGCCGAAGGCGAAGGCCGTATGCCGGACAGTCTGGTTGCCTGCATCGGCGGCGGTTCCAACGCCATGGGCCTGTTTCACCCGTTCCTGGATGACGAAGATATCCGCATCATCGGCGTTGAGGCCGGCGGCCACGGCATTGAAACCGGCAAGCATTGCGCATCGTTGACCGGCGGCAAGCCCGGCGTGCTGCACGGCAACCGGACCTATCTGCTGCAGACCGACGACGGCCAGATTCTGGACGGCCATTCGATCTCCGCCGGGCTCGACTATCCCGGCATCGGGCCGGAACATTCATGGTTGTTTGATAACGGCCGGGTCGAATATGTCTCGGTGACGGATAGGGAGGCGCTCGATGCCTTTCAGTTGTGCACCAAGACGGAAGGCATCATCCCGGCGCTCGAGCCCAGCCACGCGTTGGCGCATGTCGGCAAAATCCTGGGCGAGCTGCCGTCCGACCACATCATGGTGATGAACATGTGCGGGCGCGGCGACAAGGATGTGTTCGCGGTCGCCAAAATGCTCGGCGTCGAGGTTTCGCAATGAGCCGCATCGCCTCTCGTATCGCTGGGCGCTTCGAGGCGCTAAAAGAGCAAGGCCGGGGCGGGCTGATCACCTTTGTCACCGCCGGTGATCCGGACCTGGAGACATCGCGGGATATATTGATGGGTCTGGCCGACGCCGGCGCCGATTTGATCGAACTGGGGATGCCGTTCAGCGATCCCATGGCCGATGGCCCGGCGATCCAGGCGGCCTCGCTAAGGGCATTAAAAAGCGGCATGACGCTGAAAAAGACGCTGGCGCTGGTTGCCGAATTCCGGCAACAGGACAAGGACACCCCGGTGGTGTTGATGGGCTATTACAACCCCATTTACATTCACGGCTCCGACGCCTTCATCACCGACGCCAAGGCCGCCGGCGTCGATGGCCTGATCATCGTCGATCTGCCGCCGGAAGAAATGCATGAGTTGGAAGGCGCTGCCCATGCCGCCGGCATCGACATCATTTTCCTGACCGCCCCGACATCCGACGACGCCCGCTTGCCGGTGATCGTCGAACGCGCCTCTGGCTTTGTCTATTACGTTTCCATCACCGGCGTCACCGGCACCGGTTCGGCCGACATCGGCGATATTCATTCCGCGGTCGAACGCATCCGTCGCCACACCGATTTGCCCATCGGCGTCGGATTCGGAATCAAGACCCCCGAACAGGCCGCCGAGATTTCATCGGTGGCCAACGCCGCCGTCGTCGGCTCGGCGCTGGTCGACATTATCGCCGCAAACCTGGATGCCGGGGGAAAGGCCAAGCCGGGCCTGGTGGAAAAGCTGCTGGGGCTGGTCGCGGATTTGGCCGCGGGGGTGCGCGGCGCTGGAAAAAAGGTAACCTAGGCCCATGAACTGGCTCAAAAATTTTGTTCGTCCCAAGCTCCGGAAACTGGTCGGTGGCGGCAAGGATATTCCGGAAAACCTGTGGCATAAGTGTCCCGATTGCACGCAGATGATCTTCCATAGGGATCTCGAAAAAAACCTTCACGTTTGCCAGCATTGCGGCTACCACATGCGCATAAGCGCGATGAAGCGGCTCGAGATGCTGTTCGACGCCGCCGCCTTTCAGACCGTCAAAATCCCCTCGACAATTGATGACCCGTTGACGTTCCGCGACCGCCGTAAATACACCGACCGGCTCAAGGAATCCCGCGACAAAACCGGCAACGATGACGCCTTGATCGTCGCCCACGGCAAAATAGGCGGCAACGTCGCCGTCGTGGCGGCGCTGGACTTTGCTTTTATGGGCGGTTCCATGGGGGTCGCCGTCGGTGAGGGATTGTTGACGGCGGCGCGTTTGGCGGTGGCTCAGCACTCCGCCCTGATCGTGGTGCCGTCGTCCGGCGGCGCCCGTATGCAGGAAGGCATTTATTCGTTGATGCAATTGCCCCGTTCCATCATTGCCGTCGAGGAAGTCCGCGATGCGGGCCTGCCTTATATCGTCGTTCTCGCCGATCCCACCACCGGCGGCGTGTCGGCGTCGTTCGCCATGCTCGGTGACATTGCCATCGCCGAGCCGGGCGCGGTGATCGGCTTCGCCGGCGCCCGGGTGATCGAACAAACCATCCGCGAAACGCTGCCGGAAGGCTTCCAGCGCTCGGAATACCTGCATGCCCACGGCATGGTCGATATGGTCGTGCCACGCGCCGAGCTTTGCGAAACCTTGGGCCGGGTGTTGTCGCTGCTCAAGAACAAAATCCCGGCGGCGCATGTCCTGGCGTTGTCGGATGCCGCCGCTAATGGTACCGGCGGCGGTCCCAACATCCATCCCCCGGTTAAGCCCGTAAAGGGCTGAACCTTTCAGGCGGACCGCAACTCCTGTGGCAAACGCTCCTGATTTCGACCCCATCCTCGATCGACTAACCAGGCTGCATCCGAAACTGATCGACCTCTCCCTGGACCGGGTGTTCCGGCTTCTGGGCCAACTCGGCAACCCGCATTTGGCGTTGCCCCCGGTTGTTCACGTATCCGGCACCAACGCCAAGGGTTCGGTGATTGCGATGATGCGCGCCGCCTTGGAAGCCGCCGATTACACGGTCCATGTTCACACCTCGCCACACCTGGTCCGGTTTAATGAGCGCATTCGGCTCGGTGGTGGCGGGGGCGGTGCGTTGATTGACGACGCGGCGTTGCGGGCGCTTCTCGAAGAATGCGAAGCCGCCAACGCCGGTCAGCCGATTACTTTTTTTGAAATCACCACGGTGGCGGCGATGCTGGCGTTTTCCAGGATGCCGGCGGATATCGTGCTGCTGGAAACCGGCCTCGGCGGGCGGCTCGACGCCACCAACGTCATTGATGATCCGGCGCTGACGATCATCACGCCGGTGTCCATGGACCACCAGCAGTTCCTGGGCGACACCCTTGCCGCCATCGCCGGGGAAAAGGCCGGAATCCTTAAGCCCGGCGTGCCTTGCGTGGTCGCCGAACAAAAACCCGAAGCCCTGGCGGCGATCGAAGCCAAGGCGGCGGAAATCGGCGCTCGGCTGCTGGTCGAAGGCCGCGACTGGACCAGGCAAGGGTTGCCCCAACTCAACCTGGCCGGGCCGCATCAGGTCCGCAACGCCGGCATCGCGGTGGCGGCGCTGGGCACGCTGCAAGGCTTCACGGTCTCCGCTGACGCCCTCAATAAGGGATTTGTGAACATCGACTGGCCGGCCCGCCTGCAACGCCTGGACACCGGGGCCTTGGCCGGAATTTTGTCGCCCGACCAGGAACTCTGGCTCGATGGCGGCCACAACCAGGCCGCCAGCGTTGTGCTTCGCGATTGGATCGCGTTGGGGCCGGAGCAGCCCCTGCATCTGGTCATGGGCATGCTGGACAGCAAGGACCCGGAAGCCTTTCTGACGCCGCTCAAGGACCGCCTGACCTCGTTTCGCTGCGTCACCATCCCCGGCGAGCCTAATAGCCTGAGCGCCGAAGACCTTGCCGCCCGTGCGGCAACCATCGGCATCGCGGCGAAGACGGCGGAATCCGTTGCCGCGGCGTTGGCGGAAATTGCCCGCGACCAGCCCGGCCCCGCCAGGGTTCTCATCACCGGGTCGCTGTATCTGGCCGGAAAGGTGCTGGCGGAAAACGGCTAGTCCGGTTTAGACTCCGGTGGATAACAACAGGAGACCCGCCATGATCGTCGAGCAAATCTGGACCGGCAACGCCTACCGTAACTTCAATTATCTGATTGCCTGTCCCGACAGCGGCGAAGCCATGGCGATTGACCCGCTGGACCATGAAAAGTGTCTGGCCGCCGCCAAGGATCAGGGCTGGGACATCACCCAGGTGCTCAACACCCACGAACACCACGATCACACCGGCGGCAATGCCGCCGTCATCAAGGCGACCGGAGCCAAGTTACTCGCCCATGCCGGGGCAAAGGGAAGCATTCCCGGCATCGACAGGGGGCTTGCCGCCGGCGACGTCATCAAAATCGGCGGCAGCGTCGAATTGGAATGTCTGGACACGCCGGGCCACACCAAGAGCCACATCTGCGTGCTGTCGCGCACCGATCAGCCGGCCTTGTTTTGCGGCGACACCCTGTTTAACGCCGGCGCCGGCAATTGCCACAACGGCGGCCACCCGGAGGAACTGTTCGAAACCTTCGCCAGCCAATTGGCGAGATTGGGCGATGACACCCTGATCTATCCCGGCCACGACTATCTCACCAACAACCTGGAATTCACGTTGGACCGCGAACCCGATAATGCGCGCGCCAAAACGCTGCTCGGCGAGGTCACCGACCAGGACCCGGCCGCCGCCATGGTGACGAGCCTCGGCCTCGAAAAAGAAATCAACACCTTCTTCCGGCTGCATAGCCCGTCGGTGATCCAGGCGCTGCGCGAGGTCTTTCCCGATATCGGCGATGCGCCGGACCCTAAAGAGGTGTTCCTGAAACTTCGGATGCTGCGCAACGATTGGTGATCGTTTCCCTGAAACCGGCTTACTTTTTAACTAGACAAACATATGAATATATGTTCATATATTGAGAGTAATGTCTGGTAAAAGGACGCCGCGCGTGGTCGAGGATCAAGCCGTCGAAATCGCCGAAATTTTCCGTCTGCTCGGTGATCCGACGCGGCTTCGGATTGTCACCTGTTGCCTGGATGAGCCCCGGAACGTCGGCGAGATCGCAGACCGAGTCGGGGTTTCTCCCTCTCTCGTCAGCCATCACCTGCGGCTCTTGAAGGCGGCGCGGCTGGTCCGGTCTGATCGCCGCGGCAAGCAGGTCTTTTACGCCACCGCCGACGAGCATGTGGACTGCATTATCAAGGATATGATCGACCATGTCGCCGAACCCCACTATGAGGGCGCCTAGCATGTCCACGTGCTGCGCAATGCCCGATGACGATGCGCCGGTTCTCAAGGTCTACCGGCGTGTGCTGTGGGCGGTGCTGGCGATCAACTTAGGGATGTTCGGGATCGAAATGACCGCCGGTGTGTGGGGAAAATCGGTGGCGTTGCAGGCCGACGCGCTGGATTTTCTGGGCGATTCCGCGACCTACGCCATGACCCTGATCGTGCTCGGCATGAGCCTTCGCTGGCGGGCCGCGGCCGCGATGCTCAAGGGTCTGGCGATGGGCGGCTTTGGCATCTGGGTGCTTGCCACCACGGTGGTTCATCTGATGCGCGGCACGCTGCCGGATTTCGCCATCATGGGCGGCATCGGCGCCCTGGCGCTGGTCGCCAACGTGGTCTCGGCGGGATTGTTGTATCGGTATCGGGAGGGCGACAGCAACATGCGTTCGGTGTGGCTGTGCTCGCGCAACGACGCCATCGCCAACATCGCCGTCATCCTCGCCGCCAGCGGCGTCTGGGCATCTAAAACCGGCTGGCCGGATTTGGCCGTCGGCGTCGTCATCGCGGGATTGGCGCTGACCAGCTCGGTCGCCGTTATTCGACAGGCGCGCGGCGAATTAAAGGGCGAATTAAAGCTGGAAGCGGCTTAGAGTCTTTCTGGCTAATATTGACCCACTCTGACCGAGGGCATTTGGGCTTGGAGGAGGAGCGCTTTGCAGAGCGTAGCGGTGCTACGGTCAATAAGCGCGACGCCGGTCAAGCCCAAAGGCACCGGCCCCGGAGGGGTGGCATGTGGCGACCGTCCGCCGCGTTGCGCCGTTTGCCCGATGCCCCGCATCGCGCCGCGCCACCTGCCATCAGAGGGGTTTGATATTTTACAGATAGACTCTAAAGGACTTCCTCGAGCCACGCCGCCAGCGAGCTTTTAGGCAGCGCGCCGACCTTGGTCGCCGCCACCTCGCCGCCCTTGAACAGGATCAATGTCGGGATGCCGCGGACGCCGTACTTGGTCGGGGTCGAGGGATTTTCGTCGATATTGAGCTTGGCGATGGTTATCCGGTCGCCCATTTCACCAGCCAGCTCTTCGAGTGCCGGCGCGATCTGTTTGCACGGTCCGCACCATTCCGCCCAGAAATCAACCAGCACCGGGCCTTCTGATTTCAGGACATCGGCATCGAAGCTATCATCGCTGACGTGTTTTGGCATTTTTAGATCCTATCAACCCTCAAAAACAAATCCCACACGCCTTAAGGGCTGAAAAAAGCAGAGGATTTATTGGTTACCGTTGGCGTTGAATCTAAGCACGGCCCGGTTCCCCGTCAAGGTGCGTGGGCGGCTAAAATGTCGTCGCTCAAGGGCATCAGCCGGGGACCCAATGTCCATAACAGAACCGCCCGCACCGGCCGATCCGGATAAATCTGGCGAAGCACCGCCTGATAGGCCGCCATCTGGCGCAAATAGGCGGGCGCGACGTCATGTTCCGATTCGGGCGGCGGTCGGTTGGTCTTGAAATCGATGACGGTGACGGCGTCATCGGTGACCACAAGCCGGTCGACCTGGCCGGACAGCACGGTGCCCTTGTCCCCGACAATGCCGGTAATCGGCACTTCGGCCATGCTGCCGGGGCCGAAAAGGTGGGCGTGGTCGGGGTCGGTCAGCACGGCCAGGGTTTCGGCCAACAGCTCTTCTTGTTGCTTCGGCGCCAGCGCCAGCACCGGGCGGGCCAGGAACGCCTTGGCCCGGGCCTGACGATCTTCGAGGGCCAGCCCGGGCAGGCTTTGCAGCAGACGGTGCACCAACAACCCGCGTTTAAACCGCGCCCCGTCGTCGTGTAACGGCGAGATTACCGAAGGCTCATCACCACCCCCCTCGCCCCCCTCATCACCCCACTGGTGGCTGGGGGCGAGCGGTCGGCTCGGTTGCGGTTCCGGCGGCGGTGGGATTAAGGCCCAGTCGGGGGCGGCGTCGGTGATCAGGGCGCGTTCCGTTACCGTGCCGGCGCCATCGGGCTCGGCCTGCTGCGGTTTCGATAAACGCCACACCACGTCCCCTGTCGGCAGCTCAATTTCCGCGCCGATTGCCTGCAATGCCGGCTCGACAAGATCGTACCAGCAGCCTTCGGGGCGGCCGTTCTTGCCTTCCCAGCCGCCAATATAGAGGCGGTCGCGGGCGCGGGTCATGGCGACGTACAAAAGCCTGCGGTATTCGCGCCGGGCTTCTTCCTTGGCCTGCTCGTGCAGTTGTTTGCTGACGGCCTCTTCATCATCGCCGGACATTCGCCAGATCACCGCCCCAGGCCCGCCGTTGTCTGGATTACCGTCGCCGCCTTCCGTCCAGTGCAGGCGCGGAGCCAGCTGGGCGCCCTGCATGGAACAGGTGTCGGGCAGAAACACTATTTCCGATTCCAGCCCCTTGGCGCCGTGCACGGTCAGCACCCGGACTTCGTTGAGGCCGCGTTCCATCTCGCGTTTGACGTCGGTCTCGCCCCGCTCCAGCCAATACAAAAAGCCTTCCAGGGAGCCGACGTGGTCACGTTCAAAATCAAGAGCCAACCCTAAGAACACATCGACGGGCTCTCCCGCTTCCGGGCCCAGGTGGGCCAGTAAATCCCGCCGCCCGCCATCGGCTTCCAACAGCCGCGCGTAGAACTCATACGGCGGCGTGCGGTCGGCGGCGGCCAGCAGCGCCGACAGTTTTTGTTCGGCGGCGGTAAATTCTTTTGTTTCGGCGCGGCGGTCGCGTAAAGCCTGCCACAGGGTGCCGGGACGATTGTGGGCGAGGTCGAACAGCACCTGGTCGTCAAATTCGATAAACGGCCCTTTCAGCACGCTGGCCAGGGTCAGGTCGTCGCCGGGCAGTAACACAAAACGGCCCACCGCCAACAGGTCCATGACCGCCAGATGGTCCATCAGCTTCAGCCGGTCGCGCCCGGCAACGGGGATGCCGCGGCGTTCCAGGGCGCGCACCATGATGTCGGCGAAGGCGCCCCGCGTACGCACCAGAATCATAATATCGCCGGGCTCAATCGGCCGCCCCGCGGATTCCAGAATCTCTTTGCCCCGCCACATGGCCTCGATGCTGTCGGCGATTTTTTCGGCCAGCCGCGCCGCCGGGCTGGCTTGGCCGATCTGGTCCAGGGGCGCGTCCCAGGGGCGGGTGTCGGGCGCTTCGTCCGGGCTCAGCGTCGGCCACAGTTCGACCAGCCCGCCCTGGCCGATGCGGTTGGAATGGTGGTGGATCGGCTTGCCTTCCCAGGTCAGCCCGTCGGCGGCAATGTCTTGGGTAAACACCGCATCAACGCCATCCAAAACCGCCGCTGTCGAGCGGTAGGACACCGCCAATTCGACCTCCGGCAGCACGGCGTCCAAAGCCGCCGCCTGTTCGCGGAAGTGATCGCGCATGATGCCGAAGCGTGCCGGGTCGGCGCCCTGGAAGCTGTAAATGGACTGCTTTTCATCCCCGACGGCGAACACCGTTCGGGCCAGCGGCCTTTCCTGGTCTCCGGCGCCGAGACCGGTGAAAAAATCCCCGGTGAGGCCGGCGATAATCCGCCATTGCTCGGGGCTGGTGTCCTGGGCTTCATCGACCAGGATATGATCGATGCCGCCGTCGAGTTTGTAATGCACCCACGATACGCCGCCGCCACGCGACAACAGGGCTTGCGCCTTTTCGATGAGGTCGTCGTAATCCAACAGCGCGCGGGTGCGCTTGATGCGCTCATAGCCCGCCAACAAGGCCTCGCCGACGATCAATAGCGTCGCCGTCGCCTCCGCCATGGCGCAGGCGCGAAGCCGCTCGACGACGGCCAGCAAGCGGTCCTGTTCGACCATAAGGATGGCTTCCGCGCCGGGGTCGGCCGCCTTGGTTGCCTTGGTGGTAATTTTTTTGCGCGGCTCTCGTTCCTTGGTCAGGAACGCATCCGCATAGTCACCGGTGATGGCCTCGGCGCGGTCTTCCGGCGGCATCGCCAGCCAGGCGGCGATGACCCCGGCCCTTTCCGTGTCGGTTTTGGCGCCGTGACCGAGCGCCTCGACCGCCTGCTTCAGTCCCGCCGCATCGAACGCGGCATCGGCGGCGGCGGCGCTTAAAATGTTGGCGACGGTCTCATCCGCGCCGAGGCCGAGGGTCCGGCGAACGGCGGCCATCAGGCCCTGATGCCCGTTATGACTGGTTATCAGGCGTTTTAACCGGGCGCGTTTGTCGTCGAGCTCGCGCATGACCAGGCCGAATTGGTCCTGGTTGATGATCCCGGCGAGATGACGGAGCGCCGCGCGGACGCTTTTTCCTTCCGCCCCGCCGCCGGTCAACAGCCGGTCGCGGGCCTCATTGCGAAGCTCGGAAGCGCGGCGCTCATCAATGACGGAAAAGTGCGGCGCCAGTCCGGCTTCCACCGGAAAGCGGCTCAACAGGGATTCGGCGAACGAATGCAGGTTGCGGACCCGGATCCCTTCCGGTGTTTCCAGCACGCGGGCGAACAGGGAACGCGCCCGCGCCGTTTCCTCATCAAGCGGCGGTTTATTCAACAGCGCCTTTAGATTTTTCTCCAGCGTCCCCGCGTTCATGGCCGCCCAATGGCCGAGCCGCGTGCTCAGCCGGGTCGCGACTTCGGTCGCCGCCGCCTTGGTGAAGGTCAGGCACAGAATCCGGCCCGGCGGGGTGCCGGCGATCAGCAACCGTAATATTCGTTCGATCAGGACATGGGTTTTGCCGGTGCCGGCGTTGGCCGACACCCACACCGAATGCGTCGGGTCGGCGGCGGCGACCTGGGCGCCGGTGTGGCCAGGGGGCTGGGTGGTGGGCTGGGTGGTGGGCTGGG
>JAQBYB010000055.1 GCA_027624235.1 Pseudomonadota bacterium
TTTTTTAATTGCTTCCATTTTATCTTCCTTTTTTCTGTATTCTATTTTTGCATTTGTTAATCGAAGCCAAGATCGCAACGCCATCGTTGCAAGGCCGATCAACGGCACGAAGTAAAAGTTCGGTTGAAGCGTTCTGGCGGGAGATACACAAACAAGATTGAGGGTGATGTCTCTGCCCGGCCCGTGCCCCGTTCAGCGCCTGATCAAGCAGGCGCCCGGCGACAACCGTCTCAGACGGCGGGCGGTCCTGTTGCGCGGAGGTCTAACGTGATGCCTTGGCGCACATCGCCGAGGCCCGCATAGACCAGGTCGGAATGTTGGGTGAAGAAATCTTTGGAGATGACAACCGGCAAACCGGCGCCGAAGGACTTACGATCCTCACCGTTATCGAAGGCAATCACTTCCTCCGCGAAGGAGGCAAAATAGTCGCCCAGGGGAACGCTGTCACGAAGATACACCAACTGGCTGCACA
The DNA here is from genome assembly GCA_027624235.1 of Pseudomonadota bacterium. Lineage (GTDB taxonomy): Bacteria > Pseudomonadota > Alphaproteobacteria > Rhodospirillales > Casp-alpha2 > Casp-alpha2. Next base: position 473 of record JAQBYB010000055.1, read on the forward strand.
GCAGGATGGCCAGCGGCAGGCGTAAAACAAGAGAGAGGCGGCTGAAGTGCATATAATCAACCCTGAAATCTCATGGCGGCAGCGCCTTTATTGGATACCGCCTATTCCTTTAAAAATCAACCCTTCCTAGCTTCCCTTGTCAGCGTATTTCTTCTCAACCTTGTAGTATTCCGGGAAACCGACGACATCGCGGAGATGACCGAAGCCGGCGAGGTTTTCCGGGTGGGCGCCGCCCTGCATGGCGGTGAGCGCGTCTTCCATCGCCTTGATCCCGGCCAGCATCAGCGATATCGGGTAGATGATGACCTTGTAGCCGATTTCCGCCAGGCGGTCGGCCGGCAAAAACGGCGTTTCGCCTTCTTCGACCATATTGGCCATTTTGTGGCCCGGCACGCCGTCGCAGTAGGCCTTCATTTCCTCAATGCCTTTCGGCGCCTCCAGGAAGGTGATGTCGGCGCCGATCTCGGCGAAGGTGCGCGCCCGCAGTAGCGCCTCTTCGATGCCGTCGGTGGCGTTGGCGTCGGTGCGGGCCATGATCAGGATATCGGCGCCCGCCTGGCGTAAAGAGTCTCTGGCATCGACGGCGGCCTGGATACGGGCGAAGGCCTCAATGCGGCCGACGACCTGTTTGCCTTGGGTGTGGCCGCATTTTTTCGGCGACACCTGATCTTCGATCATCACACAGGCGATGCCGGCGGCGGCATAGCCCTTCACCGTGCGCTGTACGTTGACGGCGTTGCCATAGCCGGTATCACCGTCGCCGATCACCGGAAAATCGACGGCGGCGCAGATATTGCGGCCCTGGTCGAGCATTTCGGCATACGAAATCAGCCCGGTGTCGGGTGCCGCCAGCCGGGACGCCGACACCGCGAACCCGCCCATGAAAGCGCCCTTAAAGCCAGCCCGTTCGATCAGCCGCGCCGTCAGCGCGTCGAAACAGCCGGGCAGCACCAAGGCCCCCGGTTCGGCCAAAAGCTGGCGCAGTTTTTCGGTCTTGTTGATTTCCTGGCTCATGCTCATTTCCCTTCGAAGGTGGGTTTTTGTTTAGCCAAAAAGGCGCGCAGGCCCTCGGCATAATCCTTGGAGTCACACAGATCATAGCCCTCATTGATCTCGGCCTCGCTTAACGGCGTATGGTCCGCCAAGCGGCGAAGGAATGACTTTGTTGTTCGGTTGACCATCGGCGCGCCCGCGGCGATCCGTTCGCTCGTCGCCGCAATTTCGGCGTCGAAATCGGCGTCGGCGACGACCCGGTTGACCAAGCCCCGGCTGAGGGCTTCCGGGGCGTCCATGATCCGGCCTTCCAAGATAAGTTCCAGCACCAGATTGCGGCCCGCCGCCGCCAGCGCGGTTTGCATCTCGGCAAAAGCGAAGGCATGGCCGAGCTTGTTGATCGGCACCCCGAACCGCCCGGAGGCATTGCTGATGCGGATGTCGCAACCGCAGGCGACTTCCAGCCCGCCGCCGGTACAGGCGCCCTGGATGGCGGCGACGACCGGGTGAATGCAGCCGGTCAGCGCCGCCAGCGTATCGGCGACGACGGCGCCGTATGCCCTTGCTTGTGCGCTATTGGCGCGGATTGCGGGGAACTCGGCGATATCGGCGCCGGCGGAAAAGGCCTTGTCGCCGGCGCCCCGGATAACGACGCAGCGAAGATCGGTATTGTCCGACAACGCCGTCATCGTTCGGCCCAGGGCGCCCCAGGCGTCGAGCGAGATCGCGTTCATTTTAGCGGGGTTGTTGAGAACCACCGTGGCGACGGTATTTTCGATGGAGAGCGCGATGGGGTCGGTCATGATGATTTATTCCGCGTTGAGCACCCGGATGGGCTCGCCCTGCATCCAGGCCCGGATATTCTCGACCGCCTCCCCATAGGCGACCGCGTAGAGCTCCTTGACCACGTATCCGGTGTGGCCGGTCAGCACCGCGTTTTTGAGGGCCCTGATGGGGTGGTGTTCGGGCAGCGGCTCGACGTCGTAGACATCAATCCCGGCGCCGGCGATGATGTTGTTGGCGAGAGCCTCAATCAAGGCGTCTTCGTCGACGATCGGCCCGCGCGAGGTGTTGATCAGATAGGCGGTCGGGCGCATCAGGACGAATTCCGGCGCACCGACCAAGCCCCGCGTCCGGTCGCTCAAAATCAGATGAATGGACAGCACATCGGATTCGGCGAACAGCGCGTCCTTGTGGACATATTTCACCCCGATCTCGGCGCAGCGTTCCTTGGTCAGGTTCTCGCTCCAGGCGATGACGTTCATATCCAGCGCCAAGCCGACCCTGGCGACCTTGGCGCCCAGCTTGCCCAGCCCCAGAATGCCCAAGGTCTTGCCGTTCATGCCCTCGGAGACGTCGCCCTGCCAGCCGCCGTTGTGCATGACGGTATCTTCGAGCGGGATTTTCTTGAACAACGCCATCATCAGCGCCACCGCGTGTTCCGACGCCGGATAGCCCAGCATGGCGGTGCCGGAAACGACGATGCCCTTTGCCCGCGCCGCTTCCATATCAAACGACAGGTTGCGCATGCCGGTGGTGATCAGCAGCTTCAAGGTCGGCAACGCGTCGATCAGGGATTTCGGGAACGGCGTGCGTTCGCGCATGCCGATGACGACATCAAAGCCCTGCAGCGCCTCGGCGACGGCGGCTTCCCCCTTGAGATAAGCGTTGAACACCTTGACCTCGGCCTCCGGCCCTAAACTGTCCCAATTGGCGGCGGCCAGCGCCGCGTTCTGATAATCATCAAGAATGGCGATGCGTGTGGTCATGGTCTTATTCCTTCGGTGGAGTCTGAGGGAGAATCTGCCCGAACCATGACGCCGCCACGGGGGCCTGTGTTCAGTCGGTTGGCGAATTCCGGCGCAAGCTTGCGGCCGTTATGGAGATTACTCCAAAGCCGGAGCAGGTTGCGGCGGCGTTCCGGTTCCGGGTGATCTTCGAAGCCGCCCCGGGCATGCAGGATCAGATAATTGTTCAGGATTTGGATATCGCCCTGCCTGAAGGTCAAATCAAGCCGAAATTCCGGGTCCTGGGCCAGCTCGGCGACTTTGTTGACGGCGGCAAGGGCCAGGCCGTTCAGCGGCGCGCCAGCCTTGGTCTGGCCGTCGAGGATGGTCTTGGCGTTGAAGCGGCAACTCAGGTGTCCGTCAAAATAGCTGAACACCGGGACCTTGTTGAAGGTCACTTCGTCCGGGTCATCGCTGACGCCTTCGCCGCGCAAATCGAAATGAAACCCTTCGGTCAGGGGCTCCAGGTATTCGGGATGGGTTTCAAGGATCCGGTTATAGATGCTCATGGCGCTGGAGATTTCGCTTTCGCCGCCCTTTTTCGCCGGATGGGCGCACAACAAGCTGACGCAATCGGCGGGGTCGCAGTGGGGCGAAATGCGGGCATTGGTGGTGTAGCCCCGGACGTTCTTGGAATGATAGTCACGCGCCGTATCGCGGACATGGCCGATCAACTGGCCCTTGGCGTTCTGGGAAATCGGCACGCCCCAATGCAGCCCGAACCCCCAGTACATCATCTTCAGGGTTTCCTCGTCATAGCGGGCCGCGTCCAGGCCCCGGATCAAGGCGCAGCCGCGGCCGCCTTCGAGTTGGCCGGCGATGTCGGCGATCATCGCCGCCAGCCCCGGCAGCGGAAAATCATCTTGTCCGAATTCATACAGGCGCAGCCCTTTTGAGCGGACCGCGTCAGCGGCGGCTTCCAGTTCCCCGATATCATCGGCGGACAAGGCGTAAACCCAGGAGTGGTCGGCGGCCAATTCGGCGCTGGTCCAGGCCGATGGCCCGATGACGGGGTGTCTGAGGATTTCTCCCATGGGATATTCCCTGTACTATTATTATTGTTAAAAATAGCCTCGATAGAACGGCAATTCGCCGCTACATTGTATACAATTAAGCTCCCCTTAGACAAATGAGGTAAACCGATGACCTGGTTGGAAGGAAGCGGCCACGACCTGGAACCGGCCGGGATACGGCTGAAAAAATTGATCGAGCGGCCTCAGATTCTGGGCGTGCCGGGGGCGCACAACGGGCTCGCCGGGATGCTCGCCAAGAAAGCCGGGTTTGAGGCGCTGTATATCTCCGGCGGCGCGGTGACCGCGACCTTGGGGCTGCCCGATCTGGGCGTGATGACGCTGGAGGAATTGTGCTTCGTCACCCGCATGGTGTCGCGCTCGACCGACCTGCCGCTGATTGTCGATGGCGACACCGGCTATGGCGAGGCGCTGAACGCCATGCGCGTGGTCAAGGAGTTGGAGCGCGCCGGCGCCGGCGCCGTTCATATCGAAGACCAGGTTCTGCCGAAGAAATGCGGCCATCTCAACGACAAGCGGCTGGTGTCGCCCGAAGACGCCGCCGCCAAGATCGCCGCCGCGGTCAGGGCGCGCTCGCACCTTCGCATTATCGCCCGCACCGACGCCGCCGGGGTGGAGGGATTGGAGGGCGCGATCTTCAGGGCCAAGCTTTACGTTGAGGCCGGCGCCGATGTCGTGTTCCCGGACGCGCTGGCGTCGGAAGATGATTTCCGCACCTTCGCCAAAGCCGTGCCCGGCCCGAAGATGGCCAACATGACCGAATTCGGCCGCACGCCCTATTTCACCGACAAACAGTTCGAGGACATGGGCTATTCCATCGTCATCTGGCCGGCGACATCGATGCGCGTCGCCGCCAGCGCCATGAAGGAGTTGTATATCCATATCAAGAAAAACGGCGGCGCCGAGGCGTTGATCCCTAAAATGACCAGCCGCGCCGATTTATACGACACCATCGGCTACTACGATTACGAGGCCTTGGATCAAACTATCGCCGGGAGTGTGGTGCCGGAGGCGCCCGGAGAATGAGGGCCGGAGGCGCCCGGAGAATGAGGGCCGGAGGCGCCCGGAGAATGAGGGCCGGAGGCGCCCGGAGAATGGGAACAACACCATGACCAATACCCCATCAGGAACTCTAACCGGCAAGGTCGCCATCGTCACCGGATCGGCCCGCAACATCGGCCGCGAGACGGCGAAGGCATTGGCCGCCGACGGCGCCAGCGTCATCATCAACGCGGTTCAGGACAAGGACGCCGCCGACGCGGTCTGCGCCGAAATTACCGACAGCGGCGGCAAGGCCCTTGCCCACCTTTGCGACGTTACCGACCGCAAGGGCGTCGATGGCATGGTCGCGGCGGCGGTGGACGCCTTTGGCGGCGTCGATATTCTGGTCTGCAACGCATCCCAACGGGGGCAAAAGCCGTTTCTGGAAATGAACCATGAGGAATATCGAAGCGTCATCGATATATCGATTGATGGCGCCTTTCACCTGGCCCAGTCCTGCATTCCGCACATGATCGAAGCCGGTTGGGGGCGGATCGTGACGTTGGGCGGTATCTCGTGGCATATCGGCGCCCCTGGCCGCGTCAATAATCTGGTCGCCAAATCGGGACTGGTCGGATTTACCCGGGGCCTGGCGAGGGAATTCGCGGACCGTAACATCACCGTCAACTGCGTCTCGCCCGGCCATATCGACACCGAGCGCCCGGCATCGGCCGGCAAACATCCGCCGACAATGACCCTGGCCCCGGTTGGCCGTTTGGGCACGACCGGTGAAATTGCTTCCATGGTGCGCTATTTATGCCAGCCCGAAGCCGCCTACATCACCGGACAAACCCTGCACGTCAACGGCGGCATGTATTTGGGAAGTTAAGGTGGGGTAGCCAGATCAGCCGCGAAGGCGTTTAATCAGCGCCAATGTCCGGCGCGCCTGTTCGACCACCGGATAATCGACAAAAAACCCGTCGATCTGGATCGAGGCCGAGCCCTCGGCTTCGGCGATCTCAAATGCGGCGACGATGGTTTTGGCCCTGGCCACCTCATCGTCGCTGGGGGTGAAGGCGTCGTTGACCGGCGCGACCTGATCCGGGTGGATGCACATTTTGCCCTGAAAGCCGAGGTCACGCACCCGTTCGGCCGAGCGGACCAGTCCGGGCGTGTCGCGGTAGTGGACCCAGACGCTGTCCAACGGCGCATCCAGCCCGGCCACCCTGGAGGCCAACGCAATGGCGGCCCTGGCCGGGGTCAGTTCCCATTCGTCCAGGGTCAGGCGCATATTCAAATCCTTGGCGAAATCGACGGCGCCGAAGCTGAGCCTCCGCACCCGCGTACCGCTGGCGGCAATGGCGTTGACCGCATCCAGCCCTTTCGCCGTCTCGACAATCGGCAACAGGTCAACGGCGCCCGGTTCCATGCCTTGCCTGGCTTCCAGCGCCGTAATTTCGGCGTCGGCGGCAACAAGCTGTTCGGCGGTCTCGACCTTCGGCACGATCAAGCCATCCAGCCAGGGGCCGACGGCGGCGGCGAGGTCGTCCGCGTAAAATTCGGTGTCGGCGGCGTTGATACGAACGTAGCCGAGGCAACTCCGGTCCGCCTTCAGGGCGTTGACGACGGCGGCGCGGGCGGCGGCTTTTTCGGACATCGCGACGGCGTCTTCCAGGTCCAGGATCGCGACATCGGCGGCGGCGGTGAAAACCTTTTCCGCCTTGCGCGGATGGTTGCCGGGTGCGAACAAAAGCGAGCGCCATGGGCCGGTGGTCAAGGGAAGCCCCGGCCTTAACTTTGCCGCGGGGTGAGCAGTTGTTGAATCTCTTCGTCGGTGATTCGATTGCCGTCGTTCAAATCCTCATCGGATTCATACCGGTCGCCATAACAGGATTCCCCGACGATGCCCCGCATCTCAACCTCCGCGACGCTTTCGGTGGTGGCCTTTTCGGCCGCGACCCCGGCCGGCAGGGACAGAAGAAAAATCAGGGCAGAAAGGGTGAGCGTGTTTCGCATAATGGGTTCCCCCCGTGTTCCCGGCAAGTATACCCCCGGCCCTGACGGCTGTCACCATTCAGGTCCTTCCCCAGGGGACTCCCAAGTGGCGTCTTGGTCGAGGGGATAGACCGGGCGCGGCAGGTTGTTGAAAGTAAAGCGGCTCAGCACCGGCGAGGTCAGGCCGGGGGCATCGACTTCGATGACGTGCTCGGGCGCGAAGAACTCATCGAAACCGGCGCGAAAATGCCCGCGCGATTTGACCACCACGGTGCGCGCCGCGGCGATATCGAGGCCGAACATCTCAAAAAACATCGGCTCGGCGCATTGTTTGCGGTTGGTGCCGACGACGACCTTGATACCGCCCAATTCCAACAGCGCCGCCGGGCCTAAATCCAGCGCCCGGCCGGCCCACAGCCCGCGCCGCCCGATCACTTTGCCGTCCGATAATCCGATCACCGTGGCCTCGGCCTGAAAGCGTTTGGAAAATTCGGTTTCGCCATCTTCATTAAAAATCGCCTCCAAGGTCGCCCCCTGGCCGGCTTGGTGCGCCGCCCGGGCCAGCGCCGGGTCGATGAACACCCCGAATAGCACGCCCTTCGCCCTGGCGTCATGGAGCGCCGACAATATCCAGGTGGTATTGCCGCGCCCGCCGCCGCCGGGATTATCGGCGACATCGGCGAAAATCTGAGCCGGGCGGCTTTCCTCCGCGCCATTGGCAACGGCGGAAGCGACCGCGTCGTCGATCACTGTCAGCGTGCATTGGAACCTTTCGCGCATGGCCCAGGCGCGGTTGGCGATGTCTTCGGCCAACCCGCGGGCGGCGGCAAGATCATCGCGGGCGGTGACGATCACCGAAAGCCCGTTCTTGGCCAGATCGCTGAATACGAACCCGGCGACCACCGATACATTGAGGATATCGCCGGTCTTGGCTTGTTGGCCGTAATTGATGAGGTCGGCATAGGGGCCGTTGGCGGTCAACAATGTCACCGTCGGGGCGACGATGGGCAGGCGGATAAACGCCGTCACCGGTTTCATGCCGTCGAACATTTCGACCAGAACGCGAGCCGCTTCCTGGGCGCGTTGCTTTTGATCGACATGAGGATTGGTGCGGTAGGAAATCAGCACGTCGGTGTTGTCGACCATGCGCTCAGAGATGTTGGCGTGCAGGTCCAGGGTCGCGACCACCGGCACACCGACGCCGACGACACCGCGAACCATTTCAAAAAGATCGCCGTCGGGGTCGGGCGAGCACGTCGCCGTCATGCCGCCGTGGGCGCTGAAATAAACGCCGTCCACCGGCCCGGCCTCGGAGAGGCGGCGTTTCATTTCGCCAAGCGTTGCGTCGAAGAATTCCTGATCGCACGGCCCATTCGGTTCCGACGCCGTCACCACAATCGGCACCGGCTGCCACGCCACGCCGAGGCTGTTCATTTCGGCAACGAACCCGGAAATTTCGGCGGGCTGGATGGGGGCGTCGCTTTCAAGGTCGGCCAGGATGTCGTCGCCGGCCAAATAACAAAGCGTGCGAAAGGAGGCTTCGTGGCAGACCGGCGCGAAGGCATTGCTTTCCAGGTGCATGCCCAACAACGCGATGCGCTTCGGATGGGCGTCAGTGCTCATACGGGTGTGGTTACTGTTGGCGGAGTTTGGGGTCCAGGGCGTCCCGCAAGGAATCGCCGAACAGGTTGAACCCGAACACCGCGAGGCTGATCGCCACCCCCGGCCAGATCGCCACCCACGGCGCGCTTTCGGCGTATTCCTCGGCGCCGCCCTGCAGCATCAGGCCCCAGGCCGGGACCGGTTCCTGGACGCCAAGGCCGAGATAGCTCAACGAGGCCTCCAGCAAGATGGCCTGGCCGACGAAGGCCGTCAGCATAATCAAAAACGGCGCCATCACATTCGGCACCATGTGGCGGAGGATAATCCGCGTATGGGTAAAGCCAAGCGCGCGGGCGGCGTCGACATAAGGGATTTCGCGGATCGACAGCGCACTGGAGCGCACCACGCGGGCGCAACGGGGAATGAACGGGATGGTAATGGCGATGATGACGTTCTGGGTGCCGGTGCCGAAAACGGCAACCACGGCGAGCGCCATGATGATCAACGGAAAAGCCATGAACACATCCATGACCCGCTGGAAGATGAGGTCGAAGCGGCCGCCGAAATAGGCGCTGGCGACGCCCAGGACAAGGCCGGTGAACGCCCCGATGATGGCGCAGGAAAAGCCGACGAACAACGCCGTGCGCGAGCCGTAGATGATGCGGGTCAGGATATCGCGCCCGAACTGGTCCGTGCCCAGCCAGAATTGCGCATTCGGGGGCGTCAGCATGTTTTCGAAGGAATTCAGCACCGGATCATACGGGGTAATCACATTGGCGAAGATCGCCAGAAAGATCATCAGAAAAACGATGAACGCCCCGAACGCCCCCAACGGGTATTTGCGGAGCATGGTCACGACCATTGCTCCCCAGGAGTTTCCCGTGGTGAGGTCTTCAATATCGCTTTCGACCATGCTTTCAGAGATAACAACCATCAACCATTCCTAATATCAGCTGTAGCGGATGCGCGGATCCAACCAGGCGTAGAACAGATCGACGATGAAATTGGTGAACACGAAGATGGCAACCACGATCATGACCAGCGCCTGGGTCAGGTTATAATCATTTTGCAGCACCGACTCGACGAACAACTTGCCGAGGCCGTTCAAGTTAAAGACCTGTTCGGTGACGACAAGCCCGCCCATGAGGAAGGCAAATTCGATGCCGATGATGGTGACCACGGGAAGCAGGGAATTCTTCAACGCATGGCGGTTGATAATAATCTTCTCCAGCAGGCCCTTGGCGCGGGCGGTGCGGATATAATCCTCGCGCAGCACCTCCAACAGCGCCGAGCGGGTCATGCGGGTGGCGACCGCCGAATAGCGGTATCCTGTGGCCACCGCCGGCCAGATCAACTGCGACATGTTGGCGCCCAGGTCTTCGAACGGCGACACGTATTCGATGGGCGGCATCCAGGGGACGCCGGTCCAGGCCTGGGTGACGATCAATAGCCCCAGGATAATCATGATCCCGAGCCAAAAGGAGGGGATGGCGATGCCGAAAATACTGAAGCTCCGAACCACGTAATCGATCCAGGTGTCCTGCTTGACGGCGGAAATGACGCCCAAGGGGATGGAAATGATCACGGCGACGAAGGTGGCCATGAAGGCGATCTGCAGGGACAACTGGAAACGCAGCCCGATCTCATGGGTAATGGGATTGCCCGTCCACATGGAATCGCCGAGATCAAAAGTTACAAACCCGATGACGAAAGTGGCGAACTGGACCAGGATATGGTCGTTGAGGCCCAGGTTCTCCCGGCACAGTTTGATCTGCTCCGGATCGGCGTAAAGGCCGGTTCCGGCCAGACGCAATTCGCAGACGTCACCGGGGATCAGGCGCAACAGGAAAAACACCAGAATCGCCGCCCCGATCAGGGTCGGAATCATCAGCAGCAGACGCTTGGCAATATATTTATACATAAACGAATACGTTCTTTTGTAGGGGAGACATTAAAAAGAAAGAACCCCCGCCCGCCGTCGTTTCCGGCGGCGAGCGGGTGCTTTAGTCCTTACATCGAGACGTTACTGATCCAGCCAGATATTATCCAGGGCCTGGTTCAGGTAATGGCTCGGCGCGATCTTCCAACCCTTCACGTAGGAACGGTAGGCGTTGATCTTGTACCACCACAACGTAACACCCAGATGCGCCTGGTCGCTGATGGCCCGGGTTTCGTATTCACGCATGAGGACGCGCTGTTCCTTCTCGGTAGCGGCGACGGCCAGCTTGTTGTAGATGTCTTCAAGCGGCTGGTCTTCGTATTGCCCGTAGTTGTTGCCGGAGGAACCGAGGAACTTGGTGACGTCGGCGATCGGGTTGATCACCGATTGGCAGTTGAAGTCGGCCGACACGTCGAAATCGTGCTTCTTGCGAAGCGAGTCATAGAACACCGATGACGGCTGCACCTTTTGCACGGCGTTCACGCCGATTTTCTTATACTGGTCAATGGCCCAGGTGCCGACAACCTTGTAGGGCTGATCGACGCCGCGGTTAAGGAAATCGATCTTGAGATTAGGAACACCGGCTTCCTTCAGCAGTCGCATGGCTTCGGTCTGGCTGGCTTTGATGTCCTCGCTATAACCCGCGAGCTTGACCAGTTCGGCCTTGGTCGCCGCCAGCGGATGGTTCGGGAAGACAACGCCGCCGACGGTTTTAACGATGGCGATCTTGCTCAGGTACTTGGAGCCGGCCCAGCGATCCATCGCCAGGGTCAGCGCCCGGCGCACCCGCGCGTCGTCAAAGGGCTTCTTTTTATGGTTGATCGTGTTCAACAACACGCAGTTCCAATCGCTTTCCTGAACCGTGATCTTGTCGCCCAGGGCCGCGACCAGATCGTCGCGGGCTTTCGGCGGGAAACCACGGAATTCGATGGCGGCCCGGTCGCCGCGAATGGCGTTCAGGCGAACGGCCATCTTCGGCGCGATAATCGACTTAAAGCCATCCAGATAGGGGCGGCCCTTGACAAAATAGTCCGGATTTTTCACGCCGCTGACGTGCGAGCCCGGCTGAATCTCGGCCAGCTTGAAGGCGCCCGTCCCGTTGATGTTCTTGGTGTGCCACTCGTAGCCGTAGGTGTCCAAGTCCTTCTTCGAGTAAATGATGTTGAACGGCGTCGCCACGGCGGGAATGAAGGAGCCCGACGGGAACTTCAACTTGAACACCACCGTAAAGTCATCCGGGGCGGTGATGGTATCGACCATCTTGAAGAATGACTTCCGCGCGCTCGGGACATCCTTGGGCGGGAAGATGATCTTATTATAGGTGGCGACGATATCGTGGGCCGTCAGCGGCGTTCCGTCATGGAACTTGACGCCCTTGCGGATCGTGAAGGTGTAGTTTTTGAAACCATCCGTCCCCTTCGGCACGCTTCCTTCGCACAGGTCGCAGATGAAGTCGGTCGGCGACGACGGGTTTTCGGGATTGACCTTGATTAACAAGCTGTAAAACGGACGGAACGGGTGAACGACCCCGAACGTGGTCTCGCGATGAAGATCGGACGTCGTGATCGTGGACCCGACCACGAAATTCAGCGTACCGCCGGTCTTTACAGCGTGGGCGGTGCTTGCGGTCCCCACCGCGCCAAGGGCCAAGCCGCCCCCGACGACGAGAGAGAGCGCCAGTTTTGAGTAGATTTTTCTCATGTTAGTCTCCTTCCCAAGTGAAATGAGAAGCATTTTAGACGCTTCTCTGCCTTTGTTTATGTGTCTTCCGATTATAAACGGATGATCACACTTCCGTACAGGCCACCCAATGGCCCGGTTTGATTTCCCTGAATTCGGGAACGTTTTTAGAACAACTGTCCACCGCTTTCGGACACCTCGGATGGAAAACGCATCCGCTTGGCGGATTGATCGGACTCGGCACCTCCCCTTGCACGACTTTGTGCGCTCTTTTGGCCTCCACGGTCGGATCAGGGATCGGAACCGCGGCAAGCAGGGCGCGAGTGTAGGGGTGATGGGGGTGATCGTAAAGCTCATCACATTCGGCGAGTTCGACCATATGGCCCAGATACATCACCGCGACACGGTGACAGATATGGCGAATAACGCTGAGATCGTGGGAAATAAACAGATACGTCAGGTCGAATTCGTCGCGCAGGTCTTCCAAAAGGTTAATGACCTGGGCCTGGATCGACACGTCCAGGGCCGACACCGCTTCGTCGCAGATAATGAATTCGGGATTGAGCGCCAGCGCCCTGGCGACGCCGACGCGCTGGCGTTGGCCGCCGCTCATCTCATGCGGATAACGGTCGGCGAACCGGGGATTCAACCCGCACAACGACAACAACTCGCGCACCCGCGCCTCCCGTTTTGCCTTATCGGGGATGATTCCGTGGACCTTGATCGGTTCGCCCAGAATATCGCCGATTTTCATGCGCGGATTAAGGGAGCTGAAGGGATCCTGAAAAATCACCTGGATTTTCTCGCGGATCGGGCTCATTTGCTTTTGGCTGAGCTTGGTCAGGTCCTGGCCTTCGAAGAAGATTTCACCCTGCGTCGCCTTTTCGAGCTGCAGGATGCAGCGCCCGATGGTCGTCTTGCCGCAGCCGGACTCGCCGACGAGGCCAAGGGTTTCGCCCTTATTGATGTGGAAGCTGATACCGTCGACGGCTTTGACCTCGGCGACGGTGCGGGTGATCATGATGCCTTCGGTAATCGGGAAGTACATCTTGAGATTTTTGACATCGACCAAAATCTCGCCAAGTTTGGCCTTAGAGCCTTGAACAACGGCGGTGTCGGTTTCGGGGCTCATGAAACCACCTTTACAGATTCTTTGAGCCTGCCTTTTTCAAAACAAGCGGTGAAATGGGTGTCGCCGACCTTTTCCAGGTCGGGGAAGGCATTGGCGCAACGATCGACGGCGTAGCGGCAGCGGAACCGGAACGAACAGCCATCATCAAGCTTTGTCAGGTCGGGCGGCTGGCCCTCGACCGGGTCGAGCTTATCCCGGCGCGGCTGGTCCATGCGCGGGATCGAATTCAACAGCGCCAGCGTATAAGGGTGCTGGGGATTGTGGTAAATATCGTGGGCGGTGCCGGACTCGATGATCTTGCCGGCGTACATGACATTGACGCGGTCGGCATAGCGCGCGACGACGCCCAGGTTATGGGTGATGATAATCATCGACACGCCGAGGCTTTTGGTCAGATTCTTCATCAATTCCAGAATCTGCGCCTGGATGGTCACATCCAGGGCCGTCGTCGGCTCGTCGGCGATAATCAGTTTCGGCTCACAGCTCAGCGCCATGGCGATCATCACCCGTTGGCGCATGCCGCCCGACAGGTGATGGGGGTATTGATCCAGCCGCCTATTCGGGTCCGAAATGCCGACCATTTCCAGAAGCGCCAGCGATTTCACCCGCGCCGCTTCCTTGGAAATGCCGAAATGGGTGATCAGGGTTTCGGACAGTTGTTCATTGATCGACAGGACCGGATTGAGCGATGTCATCGGTTCCTGGAACACCATGCCGATGTCCTTGCCGCGGATTTTACGGATTTCCTCTTCGCTGAGGGTCGCCAGATCGACGCCGTTGAATTTGATGTGACCACCGACGATTTTGCCCGGCGGCCACGGAATCAGCCTCAGGATCGAAAGCGCACTGACCGATTTGCCGCAGCCGGATTCCCCGACCAACGCCACGGTCTCACCTTCATCAACAGTGTACGAAATACCATCGACGGCTTTGACCGTTCCGGCCGATGTGAAAAACTGCGTTTTCAGGTTCTCTATTTCGAGAAGCGTTGCCACATATCCCCCCTGGTATATTTTATTCCTGGATAGAATCTATTGTTGTTGTCAAAAAGGTAGGGGTCAGGGGAAGCGATGTCAATTGCCATTGCCAAATACCAAAAACAGGGGCGTTTTTAAGTTGTTTTCAAGGTCATAATATATTGATCGGAACGCCATCGAGGCAGATGATCAACGCAGGATTTGGCGTCTATTTTCTAATTTATTTCAATTAAAGGAGGATACTAAAACCATGGCATCGGAACAATTCGAAAGAGGCTTGGCGATGCGTAAGGAAGTGCTGGGCGAGGACTACGTCGACGCGGCCCTGGCCAAGGCCGACGACTTTAACAGGGACTTCCAGACTATGGTGACCGAGCACTGCTGGGGCGGCACCTGGGGCCGTGGCGTGCTGACCAAACAACAGCGTTCCATCCTCAACCTCGGCATGTTGGCGGCGCTGAACCGGCAGCACGAGTTCAAGTTGCATCTTCTCGGTGCATTGACCAACGGCGTCAGCCTCAAGGAAATCCGCGAAGTGTTGATTCAAATCGCCGTTTATTGCGGTATTCCGGCCGGCGTTGAGGCTTTTCGTATCGCACGGGAAGTGTTTCAGGTTGAAGGCATCGATGTCGCCAACATGGATTCCGAAGGCTTCGAATAATGACGGTTGATAAGGCGGGGGCGCGTTTCGGCTTCGCCGGACTGGGGCAAATGGGTGGACCCATGGCCGCCAATATCGCCGCGGCGGGTTTCGATCTCTCGGTTTTCGACAAGGCCGGCACGGCGGAGCGCAGCCCCGATGGCGCCAAACCCGTGGCGTCCCTCGACGCGCTCGCGGCCCAAGCCGACACCATCTTCCTCAGCCTGCCCGACGGGGCGGTGACGCTGGCCGTCGCCCGCGACTTGGCGGCAATGCAGGACCGCGCCGTCTCGGTGGTCATTGATCTGTCCACCATCGGCCTGGAGGCGGCGAGGCAAGCCGGTCAAATTCTGGCCGACGCCGGTATCCAATATATCGACGCGCCGGTATCGGGGGGCCAGTCCGGGGCCAGGGCCGGCACCATCACTGTCATGTGGGGCGGGCCCAAAGACGTGCTCGAAAGCCACCGGGACGTGATGATGGCCATCTGCAAAAACCTGTTTCATGTCGGCGACGAAGCCGGGCACGGCCAAACCGTGAAGCTGTTGAACAACTTCCTGTCCGGCACCGCCATGGCGGCGACATCGGAAGCCGTCGCCTTCGGGCTGTCGCAGGGCATCGACATGAAAACCCTGCTCGATGTGGTCAACGTATCGACCGGCCAGAACACGGCGACCAGCGATAAATTCCCCAAGCGCGTCCTCACCGGCACCTATGACGCCGGGTTCAAGACCAAGCTGCTGACCAAGGACGTTGGCCTGTTCCTCGACAACGCCAAGGCCGCCGGCACGCCGACCGAAATCGCCGAAACCGTCGTCGGCCTGTGGCGGCGCTGTGACGCGGCCCTGCCGGACAGCGACTTCACGCGGATATACGAATTCCTCAACCGTAAGGATGGGGAATAAAGGCTACCGGCCAGCATAAAAAAAAGAAAAAGGAGATAGGGGGATAAACGGAGATGTGGGGATAAAAAAATCCGCGCCGAAGGCGCATTACCTTTAAATCCCCTTTTCTCCAACTATCCCCATATCTCCCTTCCCCGACGCTGTTTGTAGCCTTTGTAGCGAGGGGGGTAAAACAGCCCTAGTAGTCATCTTCCAATAGCGGAAAGGCGCTCAGCACATGCGGCGCGGTCAGCGACTGGGCCGGGTGCAGGTAGCTTTCATCCAGGTCGGCAAAACGGGTGACGCCGAGCAGCCCCAGGCAAATTTGGATTTCGGTTTCCAGCAGTTCCAGCATCCGCACTACCCCGGCCTGGCCCGCCGCCCCCATGGCGTAGCCCAGCAGCCGGCCCAGGGCGACCGCATCGGCGCCCAGCGCCAGCGCCTTGACCACGTCGGCGCCCCGGTAAAAGCCGCCATCGACGATGATTTGCGCCTTGCCGCCGACTTCCTTAACAACCTCCGGCAATATTTCGATACCGCCACGGCCATGGTCGAGCTGACGGCCGCCGTGGTTGGACACGTACACGCCCTCGACGCCTAGTTCCACCGCGCGCCCGGCGTCTTCGGCGGTGGCGATGCCTTTCAGCACCAGCGGAATGTCGTGGCTGTCCTTGAACCGTTTAACCTGGTCCCAGCTCAGGCTTCTTTGGAAGTCTTCGCCGGTGGCCATGGTCCGGCGCGATGTCGACTGGTGGCCCTTGGCGATATCGCGTTCCCGGCGTCCGTAAAAGTCCAGATCGACGGTCATGCAGAAGGCGGTATAGCCGCAGGCGATGGCGCGGGTGGCGAAATCATCGACCCAGGCGTCATCACCGCGCACGTACAACTGAAAAATCCGGTGGTCGCCGGGGGCGTCTTCGGCGACCTGTTCCAACCCCGGTTTGCACACCGACGACAGCATCGACATGGTGCCGAAATCCGCCGCCGCCCTGGCCGGGGCGGCGCCGCCGTCGGGGTGCAGGTCCTGCAACGAGCCGATCGGCGCCAAGATCGCCGGAATCCGGAGTTTCTGGCCGAACAGCGATCCCGACAGATCCATCTTGGTGACATCGTTCAGCACCCGTGGCCGGAACGCCAGGGAATCGAGGCCATGGCGGTTACGCTTGATGGTGGTTTCCGTATCGGCGCCGCCGACTAGATAATCCCAGGGTTTATCGTCAAGATTATCCCGCGCCGCCTGAACGATTTGATGCAGGGTCAGAAAGTCGTCGGCCGATTTGGGCATCTTGAACCGGCCCCGCTTATGGGTGCAGCGGTTTGTCGGCGACGATGACGCCATCGACGTCGGCATACAGATAATCGCCGTTGTGAATGACGATGCCGCCGAAATACAGCGACACGCCGACCTTGGCGATGCCGTCGGTGCGCGGCCGCAACGGCGTCGTGCCGATCGCCTTGACCCCGAAATCCAGGTCGGCGAATTCGTGCTGATCGCGGATGCAGCCGTTGTAGACCAGCCCTTCCCAACCGTGCCCCTGCGCTTCCGCCGCGATGTTGCCGCCACACAAGGCGCGGCGCCGCGAACCCTGACCATCGACAACCAGAACCTTGCCGGCGCCGCCTTCGGCCATCACGTCGCGGACCTTTTTGTTGTCCTCAAACGTCGAAAACGTCACCACCTCGCCGTGGAAGTGGGTGCGCTTGGCGTAATCGAAAAACGCCAATTCGCACACCCGAACCGTAAACTCGTGGTCGTCGCAGATGTCCGCGGTGCGGATAATGTCGCTGTCTCTGGCCATAAGATTGTCCTCCCAGATGATTTGGTCTCGGTTATTTGCGGCACACTTTAGGACACCGTATGGTGGGCTGCAAACCCGAGCTACCCCCCTTAGAGGAGACGCCGCCGTGAGCCAGTTCGCCATATTCGTTACCATCAAGCTGAAACCTGGAAACGCCGACGCCTTCCGCGCCCTGGTGCTGGAAAACGCCGAGGCCGCCGTCCGCGACGAAGAGGCCTGTCAGCAATTCCAGGTGCTCAATGATGAAAGCGACCCCGACACCTTTTTCTTCTATGAGGTCTATACCGGCGCCGCCGGGCTGGATCATCACCGCACCACGCCGCATTACCAGAAATACAACACCGGCTCCGAGGCCATGATCGCCGAGAAAAGCATCCAGCGCTGCACCCTGGACGCGGTCAATCGCAAGGGCTAGCAGGCTGCTGACAAAAAGGTTTGGGGCTGTACCAGATAACTAGTTCAAATTACCTTTAACCCACTGTCTTAATTGCGTTAATTGAGCT
>JAQBYB010000056.1 GCA_027624235.1 Pseudomonadota bacterium
CCATGACAACACCGCAGCCCGGTATTTTTATCGAAGGCGGCAGCCACCACCACTACCTCGAATACACCGTCGCCCCCGGCGGCGATGGGGAGATTTTGAACGTCGCCGTGGCGGACCTATCCGCCTTCGGCGCGCGCCTGCCCCCGGCGGCCCATATGGTTATCGCCTTCGGCCCGGACTTGTGGGCGCGGTTGTCGCCCGCCGCGGTGCCGGAAGGCCTGCGCCCGTTTGAGGCCATCGACGGTGTCGACGGGCACGCCGCCCCCAGCACCCAGCGCGATCTTTTCGTCTGGATTCACGGCGACCGGCTGGACGACGTTTTCGACGCCGCCCTGGCCATTCAGGGCCGCCTGAAAGCGGTTGCCGATCTTGCCTTCGATGATCGCGGCTTTATTCGCCAAGAGGCCCGCGACCTGACCGGCTTTGTCGATGGCACGGCCAACCCGAAAGACGACGCCCGCTTCGAGGCTGCCCTAGTTCCCGAAGGCCAACCCGGAGCCGGCGGCGCCTTCGTGCTGACCCAGCAATGGGTGCATGATCTGGACGCTTTCAAGGCGCTCTCCCCGGCGGAACAGGAACAGGTGATCGGCCGCACCAAGCCCGACAGCATCGAACTGGAAGGCGATGCCATGCCCCCGGATTCACATGTCTCGCGCACCGATGTTTCCGAGGACGGGATCGCCCTTAAAATCTACCGGCGTAGCGCTCCTTTCGGCTCGGCCGGGCGGCACGGGCTTTATTTCCTCGCATTCGCCTGCAACCCGCACCGCTTCGACGTACAGTTACGCCGGATGTTCGGCGTTTCCGGCGACGGGGAACACGACCGATTGATCGAATTTTCCGAAGCCGTCAGCGGTTCCTACTGGTTCGCGCCGTCCGTGGAAGACCTGCAATCCCTTTCCGGCGCTTGACTTCGGGCGGGGCCGATTGCCATGATCCCGGCGGCGGCGATGCCCGCCAATAGGCGCAACGTGGTCAACTGATTGGGCGTCACCGGGGTATTCGCCAGCGGTTTGACCGCCGTCAGGCGGATGCTGCGGTGGACCCAGGTGTTGTGGCTTATTGCTTAAGGAAATCCTTGAACCGTAACGCCACCTCGGCGGGCGTCACGGTCGGGCGGCCCAGGTCACTCATCGAGCCGGGTTTGATGCGCATATGGATCAGATGCGGGCCGGATTCCTTTTGGGCCGCCGCCAGTGCTTTGGCAAAACCGTCGGCGCCGTCACCCTTTAAGCCCCGCCTATATCCGCAATCGGCGGCGACGGCGGCGAAATCCACCGAACCGGAAACCGTCGGCTGGCCGCCGGTGGAATCATAGGTGCCGTTGTCGAGGACGATATGAATTAGATTTTTAGGCGCATAGGCGCCGATGGTCGCCAGCGACCCCATTTTCATCAGCGCCGCCCCGTCGCCGTCCAACACGACAACTGGCTTGTCCGAGTTTAAAGCGACACCCAGGCCCATGGCGGCGGCGCAGCCCATGGAGCCGACTTGATAGAGGTGCTGGGGCCGGTCGGCGATGGTAAACAGTTCACGCCCGCATTTGCCGGTGGTGGCGATGATCGCGGTCTCCTCAGAGACCACAGACAGCACTTCTTCCAACGCCTGATAGCGCGTCATCGCGGCGCCCTGGCCGCAAAGGTCCGATGCCTGGCCGGGGACGCGGGCCGGCGGCGCCGACATCTCGTCACTGCCATCGTTGCTGACATCGCCTTTTTGCATGATGAAGGCGAACGGCAGCCCGGTCCTATCCATTTCAGCCAGGGCTTCTTCGATGGCCGCCGGGACCTCAACCGTATCGGTCGGAAACGGCCGGTGCGGGACTTCGATCAGTTCCAACAGACCGGGCGTGATGCGGCCCATCAATTCGTGTTGGGGTTCGTCTTTGAGCCCCGGCCCGGCCCGCCACGTGACCACCAAAAGCGTCGGAATCCGAAACGGATAGTTCAGCGACGTGATCGGATTGACGGCGTTGCCTAAACCAGAATTCTGGAAAATGACGGCGGTCCTGTGTCCGGCCAACCAGGCCCCGGATGCAATCGCCACCGCTTCGCCCTCGCTGGCGGCGCCGACATAGGCGAGGCGTTTGTCACCGATGGCGCCGTTGATCAGCGGTGTTAGGAAGGAACACGGAACGCCGGTAAAAAAATCGATGCCGGCGGCAAATCCCAGATCAAGGAATTCGGCGGCTTTGATCACAGGAAATTGCCGGCCTTGGTAATGTCGGCGGCATCGTCGACGTCCAACCATTGGCCGGGAACGTAGATCACCCGGATGGACGTGCCTTTTTCCACCAGCCGCGCGAACAAATCCGGCAGGCTCGCTTTCGGCAACTGGCCATCCTTGCCCATCACGCCGATTTCGGCGCGCACCTGTTCGCTTCCCTTGCCGCTAAGCTTGGCGACGCCGATCCATTCGCCATCGACATCTGCGTGATCCAGGTCGTTGCCGATGCGGCTCAGCGTCACCGGCTCATCATCCAAATAGTCACCAGAGAACGAGATTGAGCACTTGATCAGGTCGCGGACCCAGTCGTCGGCATCGGATTTGCGTTCCTTCCAAAGAGCGTCGACCAGCACCGTAATATCCTCATCGGCGGCCAACAACTGATCGAGATAATACTGACGGAACAGGATGTCGCCGTAGGAAATGATGCAATCGCCTTCAATGTGGTCGATGGCGGCGGAAAGGCTGGCGACTTCGCCGGTGTTGTCGAAAAGATCGTTATCGACGGTGGTGATCGACGGCAGGTTGATTTGCTCTTTCTTATAACCGCGAACGACGGTGATATCCTGGACACCGGAATCCCTGAACGTCTTGATCAGGCGCGACAACAGCGGCTTGCCCCGGACATCGATCATGCATTTTGGTTTATCCGCCGTCAGCGCCCCTAACTGGGCGCCCCGGGATGCCGCCAGAATGACGGCGTTTGCCTTTTGGCCTTTTTGCGGCAGGTAGCGTTTTTCGGCCTCGGCCAGTTCATCATTGCCGGTCAGCTCAAACACTTCCTTGACCATGACCATGCCGCCATCGACACCGGCCAGGCTTTGTTCGCGGAATATCTGGCGAGACGTTTCGCGCATGGCGGTGATGGCGGCGCGCATGTTGTGGTTGGCCCAGATGGCGACGGAGATGCCGGCCTTGCGGAAATCGTCGGTCGGGGTGCGGAAGTATTTGGTCGGCACGATGACGATGGGACACCGCCCCGCCCATTCCTTGGCGAAGGCCATGACCTCATCCGGGGTCGATAGTTTCGAGTGAACCAGCACCGCATCGGCGCCGGCGGCGTGATAGGCCTCGGCGCGCCTCAACGCTTCGTCCAGGCCGCGCCCGGCGATAAACGCCTCCAGGCGGGCGACGACGGAAAACATCGGGTCGGTCTGGCTGTCCTTGCCGGCTTTGATCTTGCCGCAGAACTCATCCATGTCGGCGAGGGGCTGACCTTCGCCGATAAAGGAATTGGTTTTGGGAAATAATTTATCCTCGATGCAGATTCCGGCGATGCCGCGCTGGCACAGTTTTGAAACGGCGCGGCGCATATTGTTGAAATTGCCCCAGCCGGTGTCGCCATCAACCAAGATCGGCAAGCTGGTCGCGTCTGCCATGAACTCCAACACATCCATGATCTGGGTCCACGACGCTTCGTTGTTGTCGCGAACGCCCAAGGCCGCCGACATCGACAGGCCGGACGCCCAAATGCCCTTGAACCCTGCTTCTTCGACAATTTTCGCCGAAAGCCCGTTGTGGGCCTCCATCAGGAACTCCAGCTCCGGAGACGTCAGCATGGCGCGCAATTGCTCCGTCTTGGTTGGCGGTGGAGCTTGGTTGGCATGGGTCAGGTTGGGCGCTTCGCGCATCGGTATGGTCCTTATTTCCCGCATGTCGGTTACGTGGGGGCATATAACTCTTGTTTCCCTGCCGGTTCAAGACGGCGTTGAAGCAAAACCGATCTCGGCTTAGTATCCGTTCGCCCTTTTTACGAGCCTTGAGGAACTTTTATGCTAAACACGCCGATCCTGAGCAATGAACAAATCAAGACTTTTGAGAACGATGGCTACCTGATCGTCAGCCAGGCTTTCACGCCTGAGGAAATGAAATGCATCGACACCTGGACTCAGGAACTGGTCGCGCTGCCGAAAGAGTCCGGCAAACACTGGGTTTTTCATGAGCGTAGCCTCAAAGGAGACGGCGCCGACCTGATTAGCCGCATTGAAAACATAGCACCATTCCATGCCGGGTTCGAGGAACTATGCACGGTCCTGAAAGCCCCCGTCGCCCAACTTCTTGGCGAAGAGGCGGTGCTGTTCAAGGAAAAGATTAATTTCAAGATGGCCGGCGGTGACGGTTTCAAGCCGCATCAGGATTCACAGGCCGGTTGGGATGCCTATGCCGATTTCTTCATCTCCGCCTTGGTCTGCATCGACGAGGCGACGGTAGAAAACGGCTGCCTGCAATTGGTCACCGGTCACCACAAACGGGGCCTGTTCAAATCCTGGGAACCGCTGACCGAAAACGACATGGCCGATATGGAATTGGTGCATTGCCCGACCAAACCCGGCGATGTCGTCTTTTTCGATTGCTACGCGCCGCATGCATCTGATCCCAACATGACCGATCAGACCCGGCGCATTTTCTTCGCCACCTACAACCGTTTGTCCGAGGGCGATCATCTGGCTCAATACTACGCCGACAAGTACAAAAACTATCCGCCCGACATCGACCGGGAATCCGGAAAAAAATACGTGTTCCGGGTCTAACCGGGTAACGCCGCGCTCACATGGACCCTTTCGTTTTCTCCCTGGTCCTGTTAGCCGCGATCCTTCACGCCAGTTGGAACGCGTTGC
Source organism: Pseudomonadota bacterium (assembly GCA_027624235.1). GTDB lineage: Bacteria > Pseudomonadota > Alphaproteobacteria > Rhodospirillales > Casp-alpha2 > Casp-alpha2. The sequence continues at coordinate 4,845 of JAQBYB010000056.1, forward strand.
TCAAAAAAGGGAATGATCCCTGGACGCGGTTGGCGCTTTCCAATTTCGCCGGTATGGCAATCGGCTTGGTCCTTTTGCCTTTCGTCGAGTTTCCCAACGCCGAGGCCTGGCCATTCATCCTCGGCTCCACCGCCGTTCACCAGGCGTATTACATCACCGTGTGCCTGCAATACCGGTATGGCGACTTGTCCCATGTCTATCCCATCTCACGCGGCAGCGCGCCGTTATTGGTTGCGGTCGGCGCATACCTTTTCGTCGGCGAGACCCTGCCGCCCTTAGGCGTTGTCGCCGTCGTCGTCATTTCCGCCGCCATCATCAGCCTGACGTTTTCCACCGCCTGGAAACCGGGCGAAGGCAAGGGGGTCTTGTTCGCGATGTTGACCGGGGGCTCCATCGCCATGTATTCGGTGATCGATGGACTGGGCGGGCGCGCGGCGAACGATGTAGCCGGTTACATCGCCTACCTGTTCTTCATTGACGCAATCCCCTTCGGGTTGCTGGTCTGGTACATGCGCCGCCACGACCTGTCGATGGCACTAAAGACCAACTGGAAGACCGCGATCCTCACCGGAGCATTGGCCTTTCCCGCCTATGGTCTGGTGATCTGGGCGATGAGCATAAGTCCGCTGACCTATGTTTCGGCATTACGCGAAACCAGCGTCATCCTGGCGGTGCTGATCGGAACCCGGTTGATGGGTGAGCCGTTTGGCGCCCGGCGCATCCTTGCCGCAACCGGCGTCGCCATCGGCGTGGTGATGTTGCAGGTCAGCTAGCGGCTTTTTTCGCCGAGACTTTCCAGGATCCGGGGCAGAATGACCTCTTCGGCATAGGTGACGTCTTCGGGGAAATCAATTTCGGTCCACGGGATTCCGGTAATGTCTTCATAGCCGAAGGTGCCCAAGGGTTCCGACACCAGCACATCGCACATCGCCGTTTCGTAGGTGGCGGTCAGGTTGTCTTCATCAATGTGAACCTGAACGGCGTCGGCGACCTTGACCGCGATTTCCGGCGACATCCGCATGAACCCCGGCCATTCGCCGATTTTGTGATAATCGCCGGTGACCTGCTTGCCGAAATCGACAAGTTCGCCGTCGCGGAGGCATAGCTTCACCGGCTCGTCGCCGTTTTCGAATTCATAGTCGATGGTGAAACAGTTCTGGTGGCTGGAATGAATCAGCCGGGCCAGAACGTCCGGGTGATAGAGAACATCGGCGTCCATAAACATAATGTCTTCGCCGCTGCGCAGGACTTCATCGGCTGTCCCAAGGGACAGAATGGGGCTTTCCTTGTAGCGGGGATTGAACAGCGTGCGCACGAACCCGGCGGAGGCGACCATATCGATCTCGGCCAACAGATCTTCCTTGCGATGGCCGACGACCATGACAAGCTCATCAATACCGTTTCCTTGTAGGCACTCGATATGGCGGGCCAACAACGTCCTGCCGTCAAACCGCAGCAACGCCTTGGGACGCTCATCGTTTTCGTCACCGTGAAGGCGCCGCCCGACGCCGGCGGCGAGCATAACCACTTTCATGAGATTTTCGTGTCCCCAAACAATTCCATCGACGACTTCATAAAACGGCGGCCCCTGTAGGGCAAGGCTGCGTTACCGAACCTAACGATGATCGCGGAACCACTGGACGGCATCGCCAAGCGCAGCCACCGCCGGCCTGGGTGCGTATCCCAAGGCCTGCACGGCCTTTTGGTGGGAAAAGAACATCTTCTTCTTGGCCATCTTCAGCCCATCAGTGGTCGCAAACGGTTCAGCGCCACCGGTCAGCCGCGCCCAGGTTTCGGCGACCAGGGCGAACGGCATGATCAAGTCATGGGGAATCTTAAGGCGCGGCGGTTTGCCGCCGGTAATCTCGGCAATGGTATAAAGGATCTCCTTCAGCGACAGGTTCTCCCCGCCGAGAATATAGCGCTCCCCCACTTTACCTTTATCGAAGGCCAGCAGGTGGCCGTCGGCGACATCGTCGACATGAACGACGTTGAGCCCGGTATCGACGTAGGCCGGCATCCGCCCGGACGCCGCCTCGACGATCATCCGCCCGGTCGGCGTCGGCTTGATATCGCGAGGGCCAATCGGCGTTGACGGGTTGACGATCACCACCGGCAGGGATTCGGTTTCGATCAGCCCCCGGACTTCGGCCTCGGCCAGAAACTTGGATTGTTTATACGGCCCGATCATGTCGCTGAATTGGACCGGGGTGTCTTCGTCCGCCGCACCATCGCCCGGCGCCTGGCCCAGGACCGCGACCGACGACGTATAGACAATACGCGCCACACCACATTCGCCGGCCGCCAACATCAGGGTTCGGGTGCCGTCGACGTTGGCCTTGAACATCGCTTCCGGCTTCGGCGCCCACAACCGGTAATCGGCGGCGACATGAAACAGCCCGGTGCAGCCGCGCAAGGCGGGCTTGAGGCTGTCCGGGTCCAGCAAATCGCCTTCGACGAGTTCAACATCCAGGCCTTCCAGGTTTTGCCGGTCGCTGGATGGCCGCACCAGGGCGCGGACTTCAAGGCCGCGACCGATCAATTTGCGTAAAACCGCCGAGCCGACGAATCCGGTGGCGCCGGTCATAAAAATCATTAAAACTCACCCCTGACAGGCAAAACTAGGCTTTTCATATGGCAATAACCCAAGAAAAAAGCTAAACACCCCTTAACCTTTGACTCTAGAGAACTTATTTTCAACTACGAGCTTATTTTTTAGCCGGATAAGGTTCCTTCATGGCATCGAAAAAGAAGAAAAAATTAGACGTTTGGCTGGCCAGCCCGCGTGGGTTCTGTGCCGGCGTAGAGCGCGCCATCGAAATCGTCGAACGCGCGCTGGAGTTGCACGGGCCGCCGGTCTACGTGCGCCACGAAATCGTTCACAACAAACGGGTGGTCGAAACGTTGCGCGCCAAAGGCGCCGTCTTCGTCGAGGAAATCGACGATATCCCGGACGGCGCGGTGACCATTTTCAGCGCCCACGGAGTCGCCGAAAAGGTCGAGATCGAAGCCATGAAGCGCGGTCTGCCGGTTATTGATGCCACCTGCCCGTTGGTTTCCAAGGTCCACAAGGAAGGCCAGAACCACGCCAAAAATAACCGTCAGGTCATCTTGATCGGCCACGAAGGACACCCGGAAGTCGAAGGCACCCAAGGCCGCATTCCCGGCGGCGTTCTGTTGGTGACCAAGCCCGATGATGTCGCCGGGCTGAAAGTCCGCAATCCAGACATGTTGGCCTACGTCACCCAGACAACCTTGAGCGTTGATGAGACCCGCGCCGTGATCGAGGCCCTGACAGCCCGTTTTCCGAATATTGACGGCCCCGACGTCAAGGACATTTGCTACGCCACCCAGAACCGTCAGCAGGCGGTGCGCGACCTTTCCAAACATGTCGATTTGTTGCTGGTTGTCGGGGCGCCCAATAGCTCCAATTCCAACCGGTTGCGCGAAATCGGATCGGAACTGGGCATCCCCAGCTATTTGATCGACGACGCCGGCAATCTCGACCCTGCGTGGCTGGACAACGTCAATGTCATCGGTGTTTCGGCCGGCGCGTCGGCGCCCGAAGAATTGATCCAGGAAGTGATCGAACGGCTCAGCGAATTCGGTGATGTCCAGCTGAAGAAAATGGACGGCGTCGAAGAAAACATCACTTTCAAGTTGCCCCGCGAACTAACGGACGCGGAACACAAAAACGCGTCTACCGCCTGAAAGAACAAATCGCCGATGTCCATCCCTTTGATACAGAAAATCCGGGTCGGGTCCTACATCATGGGCCAGCGCCTCAAGGGCATTGATAAATACCCCCTGGTGTTAATGCTGGAACCCCTGTTCCGCTGTAATCTGGCGTGCGCCGGCTGCGGCAAGATCGACTACGAAGACGACATCCTCGACAAACGTCTCAGCGCCCGGGAATGCCTGGACGCGGTCGATGAATGCGGCGCCCCGATTGTTTCCATCCCCGGCGGCGAGCCGTTGATCCACAAGGAAATTGTTGAGATTGTCGAAGGCATCGTCGCGCGCAAGAAGTTCGTCTATTTATGCACCAACGCGCTTTTGCTGGAAAAAAGGCTGGATGATTTCACGCCGTCGGACTATTTGACATTTTCCGTGCACCTGGACGGTATGGAAGCCCACCACGACCGCGCCGTCGACCAGGCAGGAACCTTCAAGCGCGCCACCAAGGCGATCCGCGCGGCCAAGGCAAAAGGCTTCCGGGTCAATGTCAACTGCACCCTGTTCGACCAGATGAACGCCGAAGAGGCGGCCGAATTTTTTACCTTCGTCACCGACGATCTCAAGGTCGAGGGCATTACCATATCGCCGGGGTATGCCTACGAACGCGCCCCCAACCAGGAGCACTTCCTGAACCGGACCAAGACCAAGCAATTGTTCCGCGACATCTTCAGGCTTCAGGGCAACAAAAAGTGGGAATTTTCACAGTCGATCCTGTTCATGGATTTTCTGGCCGGCAATCAGCAATACCAATGCATGCCCTGGGGCAACCCGACCCGCAACATTTTCGGATGGCAGCGCCCGTGTTACCTGTTGAGCGAAGGCTACGCCGACAGTTTCGAGGCCTTGATGTCTGAGACCCGTTGGGAAGATTACGGCACCGGGCGGTATGAGAAATGTGCGAATTGCATGGTCCATTGCGGTTATGAGGCGACCGCCGTCACCGATGTCACCTCGCATCCCTTAAAAGCGCTGAGCGTGTTCCTCAAGGGAATCGACACCGAAAAACCGATGGTCGCGGAAATTCCGCTGGATAATCAACGCCCGGCCGAATTTGTCTTCGAGGGCCTGGTCAAGACGCTGAGCCAGAAAAAAGCCCAAGAAATGGCTGAGCAAGAAGCCTCAGGGAAGTCCGAACAAAGGGCCAAGACGACCAGCAACGCGGCGTAGGGACTGAAACGCCCGATCGCTGTCGCCTTTCAGCCGTAACAATCCCGCCAAGTCCCAAGGATGTGTGACCAGCCCGGCCAGGATAGCCCCATACCGCGGCCTGCCGGTTTCAGTAATATGTCCGATGAGCCAACCCGGAAGGACACGGTCGGCGGGATCGGCAACGGCGCGGATCACCAGAAACGGAATCCCGGCGTCCTCGGCGACGGCGGCAACGGCGTGGCTTTCCATGTCGACGAGGGCGGCAGATGTAGCCTCGGCTAACTCCCGTTTAGCTGCCGGCGTCCCGACAACCGTGTCGGATCCGGCGATGGCCCCGGTGGTGGCTTCTTCGCCAAGGCTTTCCATAACCCGTTCCAACCAAGGCGTAGATGTCTCGAACACCCGACCGTCCGGGGCGATAACCGATGATGCAACCATAACGGCCCCCGGCTTTAGGTCCGCCCGCAAGCCCCCGGCCATGCCGAAGCTCAGCAGCGCCTGACAGCCGCCTCTGATCAGATCCTGCGACTGCTCAACGGCGCGATCCGGGCGGGCGCCGGAAATGCGTGATTGGGGGCGATCATCAACCGGTAAAACATCCAGGCAATCGGCTTCTTGCGCCAGCCCGGTAATGATCCCCAGGCGGCCCACTTAAAGGCCGTATTGAGGGTACTTGGTGTTGCTTTTTTTGAGCGAACGGTACCGGGATAACGTCCACAACGGGAAATAGACGCTATAGCCGTGATAGCGAAGATAGAATATCCGCGGGAAGCCGACGGCGTTGAAATATTCCTCATGCCAATCGCCACCATCGCGCTCGGCCTCCAACAGGTATTCAATTCCCCGCTCGACGCTGTTGCTGTTGACCTCGCCGGCAGCCATCAGGCCCATCAGCGCCCAGGACGTTTGCGACGGGGTGCTGGTTTTGACCTCTTCGCGGCGGTGCTGCCAATAGGTTGAGCAATCTTCGCCCCAGCCGCCATCGGGGCGCTGCGCGTAATTCAACCAATCCACGGCCTTGCGGATATGGCGGGCCTGCATATCCTCACCGGCGGCGTTAAAAGCGCACAGCACCGACCATGTCCCATAGACATAATTGTTGCCCCAGCGGCCAAACCAGGATCCCTCATCTTCCTGTTCGTCGCGCAGGTACGCCAGCCCCCTGGCCATCGCCGGGTGGTCTTTGTCGTAGCCCAGTTGCGCCAACATCCCCACGCACCGGGCGCTGACGTCGGCCGTCGGCGGGTCCAGCAACGCGCCGTGATCGGCAAACGGAATATTTTGCAGGAACATATGATCGTTATTGGCGTCGAACGCACCCCAGCCTCCGTTATCGCTCTGCATGCCGATGATCCATTCGGCGCCGCGTTCGATGGCCTCGCGGTATTTTTCGGGATCGGCCCGGTGCAGCGCCATGACAACGACGGCGGTATCATCGACATCCGGATAATAGTCGTTCCAATATTGAAAGGCCCAACCGCCGGGCCGCACGTCCGGGCGCTCGGCGATCCAATCGCCCTGGACACCAAGGATTTGGCGTCCCCGCAGCCATTCATTGGCCTTGTTCAGAACCGGATCGTCTTTGGTCATGCCGGATTCCAGCATCGCGTGCGCGGCCAGGCCGGTATCCCAAACCGGCGATAGGCACGGCTGGCAATAGCCCCAGTCGTCGCGCAAAACTAAAAGCTTATCAATCGCCTTACGGCAGATGATGTAATCGGGATGGTCCTTGGGGTATTCCAGCGCATCGAACGCCATCAGGGCATTGGCCATGGCCGGGAAAATTCCGCCCAAACCGTCCTCGCCGTTAAGCCGTTCCGTAATAAAGTCCACGGCCTTTTTGATGGCCTTGCGTTCCAACGATTTGAGCATCAAAGGCTGTGCCATTCGGGCAACGTAATCGACGCCCAGCATCACCCAGCCGAGAAACTTGCCGGTCGGATTGGAAAGATAGAACCGTTGTTCGTGCGCCGGTTTAACGAACAGTTCCCGGATATCGACACCGCGCGGATTGCGCGCCTTGGGCTTTAACGCCGCCAGTATCTTCAACGGCACCATCACCGTGCGCGACCAGTAAGACACCTTGTCGATGTGAAACGGCGCCCATTTCGGCAACAGCAACGCCTCTACCCGGATCACCGGAACCGCCCGCCACGGCACTTGTCCGAAAAGGGCCAGGGCAAACCGGGTGAAAACATTGGCCTTGGCGGCCCCACCATGTCCAAGAATAGCCTTGCGCGCCCACCGCATATAGGGCGCGTCGGTGTCCTCGCCGGTCAGCTTGAGCGCGTAATACGCCTTGACCGATGCGCTGATATTGAAATCACCGTCATGGTACAACGGCCAACCGCCGTGATCGCCCTGGGTTTCCTTGAGATATGCCACCAGCTTGGATTCGGTTTCGTCGTCGATCTCATCCAAGTAATGGTTGAGCATGATGTACTCGGACGGAATCGTCGCGTCGGCTTCCAGCTCGAACGCCCAATGGCCGTCGGCGGCCTGGCGATCAACCAGCCAAGCGCGCGCTTCATCGACGACGGCATCGATACCATTTAAATTCGGACCCTTGGGGGTTTCCTCCCCATCCGATGAGGATGTGACGACTTCCAGCTTGACCATTGAGGCCACCTTATTTTCAGGTGTCTTGTAGACCGTTTGTGTCAAATAAAACCAACTAATTCAAGTCTAGTAAGATGGCTTCAGATGCAGTAAGGCCGGACCTGAGGGTTCCCTCGATGGTCGCCGGAAGACCGGTATCGGTCCAATCCCCGGCCAGGAACAGGTTGTTCAACGCCGTCCGGGCCGGGGGCCTGCGCCGAATCTGGTCCGGTGTTTGTGCGAAGGTGGCACGCTTTTCCTTGACGATCCGACAGGCCGGCAACGGGGCGTCGCCAAGATCAAGGGCCTTGGCGACTTCGCCCCACAACTTCTCGGCAATGGATTCGGCTGATTGTTCCGCCAAATCATCGGCGGCGCTGACCGTCACCGAAGCAATATCGCCGCGCACGAATAGCCAATCGGCGACTCCGCCGATCAGGCCTAGGAACGAGGAGTCTTCGGCTTTCTGGTCCAACAGGAAATGACCGTTGACGATGGCGCGGAATTGATCCGGCGCAATCAGGCCCGGCGCCAAACCGGCGGCGGCGTTGGCCGGCACCGCCAGAATGACGCTGTCGCCGTCGTCTACATTCACCGTGTCCTTGCCTAGGGTTAATGCCGTCACCCGGTCTGCATCCATCGTCAGTTCCCTGAGCCGGCAATTGAAAGACACCTCGACGCCCTGTTCCTTAAGGACCGCCAGCGCCGGATCGACGAAGCTTTCGCTCAATCCTTCCTTGGCCACCATCGGGCGGCAGGCCGACCCGCCGCGCGCAAAAGTTTCGCGGATCACCGGCCACAACAAGGTTGCCGCAGCCTCATCGCCATCGGTATTAAGAACGGCGACGGCAAGCGGTTCCCAGAATCGCCGGTAAAGCGCATTATCGGGGCCCAAACATTGAGCGACGGTGGTCTCTTTGCCAACGCGCGCGAGGCGAAACGCCTTCAGATAATCCCAGCGCCCCGCGCCGGGAACACGTCCCGCCTTTGACAGCATCGCCCGGGGCAGGAAACCGGCGTCGAGGACGACCGTCCACCGCTCGGCGCTTGCAAGGTCGAAAAACGGAAATTCCGGGTTCGAAGGCCCGGTCAGGCTGTCCGACGCGCCAATGTCCCTAAGGTAGTCCATAACCGCCAGGTTGCCGCTGAGCACCAGGTGGTTGCCGTTGTCGATGCGGCGATCAAAGGTTGCGTCATGATAGGACCGGCAGCGGCCACCGGCATGACCGGCGGCTTCATACAGGCTGACGTCGCGCCCGGCCTTGAGCAGATTGACCGCCGCCGACAGACCGGCCAGACCGGCGCCGATGATGTGCGTGCGCGGCGCCATTAAAACAACCCGTAGCGCAGCGCCACCCAAAGCTTGCCGATCTTTGACAGGCCCACCGGCAGGTTCAAATATTGCCAGCCACGGCGTTTGAGCTTGGCGAAAATCCGCCGGTAGATTTCCATCATCATGATGGCTGGGCGAATTTGTTCCCGGTCGCATTCAGCGGCGGCAGCATCGGCTTGGGCAAAATGCCGCTCGGCGACATCGGCCAGGGTCTCACAAACCTTCGGGAAAGCCAGATGGTTGAAGATGGACGGCAAGTCCTCGGCGGCGATGTCATAGGACACCAACAGGTCGCGGGGAATATACAAACGGCCGCGATCGGCGTCTTCGGCAATATCGCGCAGGATGTTGGTCAATTGCAGGGCCAGGCCTTGGTGAAAGGCCAGCCGATGGCCTAGTTCATCTTCAAGGCCGAAGACGCGGACGGACAGCCTGCCGACGGCGCAGGCGACCCGGTCGCAATAGAGCGTCAGTTCATCCATGTCGGCAATTCTAATATTGGCTTCGGCATCCATTTCCATGCCGTCGATGACGGCGCGGAAATCTTCTTTTTGAAGCCCGAACACTTCCACCGGGCGTTGCAAGGCCAGGGCGATGGGGTTTCTCGGCCTATCGCCGTATAGCCGTTCGATCTCGCCGCGCCATAGGCCAAGATCGATGCGTTTTTGCTGTTCGCTACCGCCCTCATCGGCAATGTCGTCAACCTCGCGGCAGAACGCATAGATGGCGTACATGGCGAGACGTTGTTGCTCGGGCAGTCTGCGCATCGCCCAATAAAAAGACGACCCTGCCCGCCGCACGATGGCTTCCACATAAGCCGCGGACTCCGCGTCGGTATATGATGGTTGGCTACTCATGAGGCTATGGATACACTCAAGCGGCGGTGGCGTCACCCTTCCTAAGCGGTTTTGTAATGACGCCCTTTCCAGGCGCCGCCCCGGCCCCGCCTAAACCGGACCGCCGATGAAACCGTCATCAAGGTGAACAGCAACGCCGCCGCCGGCAACGTCAGGCTCCAGGCCTTTGACATCCCATAAAGCGTCAACGTCGGCCAAACGGCGATTCCCATCAGCCCCCACCAGGTCAATGCCCCCAGCGCCGCCCCAGCGCCGCCGCCAAAAAAATTGCCGCCGCCGAGAAGCCCCGCCACCGCGATCGGCGGCACCAGATAGGCGATGCTCATGGCCGCCACCGTGCCGATCAGGGCCAGCACCGAGTTGCCCAATTGCTCAAACGCGGTTCGCGCCACCATGTCCCATATTTCAGACAATGCCCCATAGGCCCGCTCGCTCTTAACCTTACTCGTCAGCCCGAGCCAGATGGGACCATGTTTTTTGATTTCAGCGGCCAGCGCACAATCGTCAATCAGGCGGCCGCGAATGGCGTCAACGCCGCCGATATGGCGAAGGGCTGAGCGCCGGATTAGCATGCATCCGCCCGCCGCCGCCGCGATCTTGCGGGCCGGGTCGTTGACCCACGGAAATGGGTAGAGTTTCTGAAAAAAGAAGATGAACGCCGGGATCAGCAGTTTTTCCCACAGGCTTTCGCACCGGAGCAGAACCATCAACGAGACCATGTCCAGCCCCTCGCCCTCGGCCTTGGCGACCAAACGACGCAGGGTTTCCGCATCGTGGGTAATGTCGGCGTCGGTCAACAGAACGTAGGCGGCAGCGGCAGCGGTTTCCTCGGCGGCGTCGAGCCCTTGTTTCACCGCCCACAGCTTGCCGGACCAGCCATCGGCCAACGGTTTTCCCATGACCACGGTCAGGCGTTCGGTCGCTGCCGCTTTGGCCACATTAGCGGTGCCGTCATCGCTGTTGTCGTCGACCACGACTACCGACACCCGGGCCGGATAATCTTGATCCAACAAGGACGTAACCGTGCCGCCGATGGTCGACGACTCGTTGCGGGCCGGTATAACGCAGACCACATCGGGCCATGGACTCAAATCCGGGGCCGGATCGGCCAGACGCTGATCGGCACGCCAAAAGCCGCCGCGCAGCACCAGAACCCCGACCCAGAAAAGCAGGGAAACCGATGACGCGATCAGCCCTGCCTGTTCCATTAGAGCCAAATCCTGAGCGCGCCTTTGGCGCAGCACCAGATATATTCAGGCTTGGTCAACTGAACCCGTTTTGGCCCCAGCGGGTCGCGTTCACGCAGCAGGCGCGTCAGCTGAAAGGCAATTTCAATGATCGCCGCCGATTCCATCGCCAGACGCCGACTTTTCAGGCCACCGGGCAGCGCCCTGGCGTCGACCAGCAGGGTGCCGGTGACGCTCAGGCAACGGTCCAGAACCTGGCGCAGCCCTTTTGAGGCTCGATCCTTCGCCAACGTCTTGGCCAAGTCCTGGACGTCGATGCCGGCCTCGACCATCCAGTCTTCCGGCAGGTAAACCCGGTCCAGGGTTACATAGTCGTCCTGGCAGTCCTGAAGGTGATTGATTACCTGCAAGGCCTGGCACAATGCATCCGAGGGGCCGTAGCCATCAACGGAACCACCGTGTAAATCCAGCAGATAACGCCCGACCGGGGCCGCCGACAGAAGGCAATACCCCATCAGGTCATCCCAGTCCCGATAGCGTAATTTAGTAGCGTCTTGCTTGAAGGCGGTGATCAGGTCGATGCAATGGTCGCTCTTGATCCCGGTTTCAGTCAGGCTGTCGCGCATTCTGTCGGCGGTCTCAAAAGCCGGGTCGTCCGGGTTTTTACCAAGAAGCGCGCGCTCAAACCCGTCGAGCCGTCGGACCTTTTCTTCGGCAGCCAGATCGGGGCTATCGGCGATATCGTCGATGGCGCGGGCGAAGGCATAAAATCTGGCGATGTGGGGACGTAATGCCGCCGGCAGCAACCAAGAGCCGACCGGAAAATTCTCGTAGGCGGCGTCCTTGCCCGATGGCGTTTCCATCCCCGCTCCGGGATCACCGCGTGCCGTCGGCATCAGGGTTTGTCTTTGACCCGTTTCTTGAGTTCCATGAGCAACGCATTCAGCTCGCCACCGTTCGAATTGATGAACGAAACGAATTCAGATTTCTGAGTCATGATCATGGAAATGCCTTCGACCATGACATCAATGATGGTGTAAACGCCGGCCTTTTGCCTCACCCGCCATTCAACCTTCAACGGTTTGATGCCGTCATGGGCCTTGACCATGGTTGTGTAGACCAGGGCGTCTTTCTTGTTTCTGACCTCAACGCGCTTGACCAGAAGTTTCTCACCCGAATACTTTTCAAACCGCTCGGCATAGGTGGCGACCATCAGATCTTCGAAAAGCCGTAGGTATTCCGCCTTTTCCTGGTCATTGGCATTTCGCCAATGGCGCCCGATCACGAATTTTGCAATCCCTTCCATGGCAAAATTCTTGCGCATCAAGGCTCTAAAACGTTTGGCCCGTTCAGCTTTGGAAATGTCATTACCCGTCAGCATGACAATCGCGTCTTCGGTCAGTGCCTGGATAAATTTCATGGCACCGTCACCGAATTCATCGGCGCGGGCCGAGCCCGGCAGCGAACCCGCGGCCAAAAAGACAACTACCAAAATGGAAGCCAGCCACGGGTTGGAAAATTTACGACGTCCCACCATTAAAACCCCTTCCAGAAACCTCTCTGCATACTAGCAGATTAGATAAATCATGTCGGCACGGAAAATTACCGTCCGCGGAGACAGGCTGCGGAAGCCACCCTGAACATCAAGGGTTGAATCACCCTGGACTCAAGCCGGCGACGCCGAAAAATTACCGGTCAGTGATTTTATCGATGTTTTATGATGGGCGCCAGTGCCCTTCCGGGTCTCAGGTTCGCGAGCTGCCGGACCTTGCCGCAAAACAACGGGTCACCGATATCCGTTTTTGCATTTTTGCCATATAGTCAACCAGGTCTGCCCCGCGCAGTGTGACCCCGGTGCTGGTGACGGCGCTCGCTCCGCGATTATGGATATTTTGCAATTTATCGAAGCGGCGATTCCAGCTATCTATATACTCGCCCCAGTTGCCCTGGTATTTCCTGGAAACAAATCCCGATATGGTTTCGTGAGACTTGAATTTCCACCAATCCACCTTTGGGATCGGGGCGCATTGCGTAGGCCCTGGCTCATCCAATACTTGGCCGTCAGTACCGCCGGCGGCGGTGGAAAAATCAGCGACGTCCTCATTATAGGCCAGCAGCGGGTCACGGAGATTCTCCGGTTCACATCATTGAGGAATTTGTGGATGGCGGCGCCCTTGATCAGAATTTTCTTATTTTTCCAGGTGACGACGGCGGCCGATCCCCGTTTGTAAATTCCGCGCAGCTGGCCTTCGTAGTTCACTAGAGCGTTTCCGATTTTTTCTGAATCAAATTAGTTTTTGTTGAATCTTTGTTAA
>JAQBYB010000004.1 GCA_027624235.1 Pseudomonadota bacterium
CTTAAGCGGCTTTTTCTCATACTGCCCATGATAACACCTTTTATGGGTTATCTGGTACAGCCCCTTTTATTAATTTCTCAAATGCTTCCTTCACAGTCGTTTTTTTCGAAAAACTGGAAGAATATCGACCTGATCTATATAGGCCTTTTGAATCTACACTAGGGTAATCATAGAGGATCAGTGTTTCATACAGATGATAATACCGGGAGTATTGGTCGCCAGTGTATGGTGGGTCAGCATATATAACAGATGGCTTTTCTTTTTTCTTCTTAAGTTGAATAAGTAAATCCAGCGCATCGTTACAAAACGATTTATTCCCCTTTCGCCACCGGTAAGACCCAATAGGTCCTATATCATCGATCGCCCGAAGCCATTCCTTCCATATCTCCCGTTTGCGCTGGCCGATATAACTCCCCTTATTGTTTTTCTTAACGGTGAGAAATTGAGCGAAATGACCGGTTGTTGTCGCAACTTTTGATACAGCCTGGCAAAGAGCTAATAAAAACCACCGATGCACTTCGCTTGAGATTCGGCATTCATCTAATGCTTTGTCAATGGCATACCGCAAAGAATCTATAGCAATACATTGCGCCAAACCAAAATATCCCCCCGCAAAAGTGATTGTAAAAAGGCGATAAGGAAATCGTCTTGGATGGGATGATAGTTTTGAACGTTCGATTTCAAAATCCGACGAATTCCTAACATTTGGAATTTTCGTTTGAAGCCTTCCAATTTTGGAAAAATTATTGCTACTGAGGACTTTTTTTTCTTCCTCGAACTCATACAAAAATCGGGCTACCAGTTTCTCATAATTCTTCGAGAAATCTTTTAAGATTAACTCAGACGCTTCTATTGATCTTGGTGCTGGCCAATCAGAGCGAAAGAAGGCTTCAGCTACAGTTGACGCAAATATTTGAACATCATTGGCCCAAACATTTCGTGTTGTTCCAACGGCCTCGCCAATCGCACACATACCTGAAAATAGGTCAAGCAATGGCCCCCCCGGTTGATTTTCAATAACCGCTGACACCTGATTCGCCAATTGCCGTTTTGTGCCCATATAACTGACGTTCAAAGTCATCGGTTATCAACCTCCCCGTGAGTTTATTTACTATAAGCTTATATTTAGTTGACAGGCTAGCTCGTTCGCTGTGTCTGTGACTAGTTCGTATTATTAACACAATCAATTCAAGTCTGGCCGGTCATGGTTCAAGTGGTCAATCAATTTAAGTGAGGGGCTTCACCGCGCGGTATACCAACAAAGCCTTAACCATTCCGGTCAGCTCCCCCCTACTCCCCCCGCAACCGATCCGTATCCCGCCGCTGCCGCTTCGTCGGCCGGCCGGAGCCGGGTTCGCGCTGGGCCGGTTTCATCGGGCCGGGGCCGGATTTTTTTCGCGGTTGCGGTGGTTGCAGGTCTTCGTACAGCGTTTGCGCTTCGGTGGCCGGGCCGCGCCGGGCGCCGAGGTCATTGATCCGGATGACGCGGATATGGTCGCCTTTCGGGAAGGTCAGCACGTCGCCGGCGTGGACGGCGTGATGGGCCTTTTTGTTGACGGTCCCGTTGATGCGGAGCTTGCCGCTGGCGCAGAATTTGCTGGCCAGCGAGCGGCTTTTGAAAAACCGCGCATACCACAGCCACTTATCCAGGCGCTGGCTTTGCACGGTCATGCCGCTTTCGAATGCTTCGAGGCGGCCGCCGGGGCGGCCTCCTCGGCATGAGGCGGCAGGGAAAGGCGCGAGGATTTCCTCATCCTGAGGAGGGTCGCAGTTTTGTGGCGGCGATGGCAAGCCCCGAACCCCCGGCCCTCATAACATCGGCCCTCTTACCATGGGAACGAAGGCGACCGGCAGCATCGCCTGTTCGCTGAGGCGGCCGCCCTCGGCCCTGGTAATCAGCGTCAGGTGTTGGGTCTCATGCACCCGGCCCAAGGGGATGACCATGCGCCCGCCCGGCGCCAATTGTTCGATGAGGGCGGCGGGGGTGCGCTCCGGCGCCGCGGTGACGATGATGGCATCAAAGGGGGCGTGCTCGGGCCAGCCGTCGAAGCCGTCGCCGCCGCGAACCTCGACGTTGGCGTAGCCGATGGCGGCGAGGCGGCTCCGCGCCGCCGCCGCCAGGGCCTCAAGGCGCTCGACGCTGAATACGCGGCCCGCCAGTTCGGCCAGCACCGCCGTCTGGTAGCCCGACCCGGTGCCGATTTCGAGCACCCGGCTGGCGCTGTGCAGATCCAGCAAGTCGGTCATCAGGGCGACGATATAGGGCTGC
The DNA here is from genome assembly GCA_027624235.1 of Pseudomonadota bacterium. Taxonomy (GTDB): domain Bacteria; phylum Pseudomonadota; class Alphaproteobacteria; order Rhodospirillales; family Casp-alpha2; genus Casp-alpha2. The sequence continues at coordinate 2,270 of JAQBYB010000004.1, forward strand.
GAGATGGTCTGACCAAAGCCGATGGATTGCGGCCGGTTGACGTAGGCGGCGACGCGATCTTCGGGGCGGACGAATTGATGGCGCGGCACCTTGGCCATCGCCGCCATCACCGCGCCGGAAAATTCAGGCCGCCCGGTCCAGGTCGCGGTTTCGGCGGCGTTGGCGGCGATCTCGGCCAACAGGCGGAGGTGGGCGCGCGCCAGCTTTTCGGTATCGGGGTCGAACAGTCCCATGGTCATCAGCTTGGCGAGAGAGGCACACCTGCGTCAAGTCCCAGGCGAAAAGATTGGGACCGGTTCAGCACACCGCCTTGAAATTTTTAATATTGCCCTTGATCACCCGGCTTTCCGGGAACGACAGGACCACCGTGGTGCCGACCGCGAGCTTGCTTTCGATATGAAAGGTGCCGCCATGGAGTTCGATCAGGGATTTCACCAATGGCAAGCCTAAGCCGGTACCGTGCGACGTACCCGAAAACGGATTTTTTTTAGTGTGAAAGGTCTTCATCACGTTGGGCAAGTCCTCCGCCGCGATGCCAACACCTGAATCGGCGACCGCAACGGCAATGCCGCCTTTTTCGCCGCGTTCGGCGGTCACCGCGATCCAGCCATCCTTGAGCGTATGTTCGACGGCGTTGGCCAGCAGGTTGATCAGCATCTGCTTGACCAGCCGTTCATCGGCGTTGATCCAGAGCAAATCCTGGGGCAGGGAAATCTTTAGGAGGATACCCTTGGCCATGGCGCGCGCCTTAACCAGATTGGTAGCGTTCTGCATGACCGACAGCAGGTCGACGGGTTCCTCATTGAGTTCCAAATGACCCGCTTCGACCTTGGACAGGTCGAGGATATCGTTGATAAGGCCAAGCAGGTGTTCACCGCTTTCATTGATATTCTTGGCGTATTCGCAATAGCGTTCCGTGCCGACGGGCCCGAACATTTGATTTTTGATGATATCAGAAAATCCGAGGATGGAATTTAGCGGCGTGCGAAGCTCGTGGCTCATGAAGGCCAAAAATTCGGACTTGGCGCTATTGGCGGCTTCCGCTTTTTCCCTGGCCAATTCGGCTTCGTTCCTGGCCGCTTCGGCCAGGGTCAACTCGTTGCCGAGCCGTTCGATGCTGCGCCGCAGACCGGCATCGGGGCCGACCTTGCCCGCGCCCCGGCCGAACAGAAGCCAGGCCAGGACGGCGAATGTCAGCCCGAAGACGGCGGCCAATAATATCAGCGTAGAAAGGTCCATCAATTTCGTAGGTATTTGTGGAGGAGCCGAAAACTATTATTACGCGTATTAAAAAATTTCTACAATCGCAAATGGTGACTAAAAATACGCACTATTTTAAATAATGCAATACAATTGCATGCAACCGTTGCGTCATAACCATACTGTTATTATGGGTATCGATGGAAAGGTACTAGGCTACGTATTTACCGGGAATTCGGATATCATGATAAAAATTGTTGTGTTTCCGCTTGCGCTTGGGGCTTGCATCCACCGGGGCGCTGAACCATATCTTTGGCCGAAGGGCGCTCCGCCTTGATCCGGTCAGGGGGATACGCCCCCGTCAGCAATGAAGGAACCACCATGGCGACAGAAAAATTCACCTTCCAGGCGGAAGTCAGCAAGCTTCTCGATATCGTTGCCCACTCGCTGTACAGCCATAAGGAAATCTTCCTGCGCGAATTGATCTCGAACGCGTCCGACGCCTGCGACCGGCTCCGCTACGCCGCCCTGACCGATGCGGCGCTGACCGCCGGCGATACCGATTTTAAAATCACCCTCGGCCTCGACAAGAAAGCCAAGACGCTGACCATCACCGATAACGGCGGCGGCATGAGCCATGACGACCTGACCGAGGTGCTCGGCACCATCGCCCGTTCCGGCACCCAGGCGTTTGTCGATCAGGTCGCCGCGACCGCCAAGGACGGCGACAAGAAAAAAGGCAAAGACGCCAAAGCCGGGAACGGCATGGCGCTGATCGGCCAGTTCGGCGTCGGCTTTTATTCCGCCTTCATGGTCGCCGACACCGTCGATGTGCTGACCCGCAAGGCCGGCGAGAAAACAGCCTGGCGGTGGTCATCGGACGGCAAAGGCGAGTTCACCATCGACACGGCGACGCGCGAGGCGCGCGGCACCGATGTCATCTTGCACCTGAACGCAAAGGAGACCGAATACCTGGAGCCGGCCCGCATCGAGACCATCGTCAAACAGCATTCCGACCACATCGGCATCCCGATCATCCTGAAAGGCGATGGGACCAAGAAAGACGGGGACCGCACGCTGAACACCGCGTCGGCGCTTTGGACCCGGCCGAAAAAAGACATCACCGCCGAGCAATACCAGGAATTCTACCACCACGCCGCGCACGCCTTCGATGAGCCGTGGATGACGCTGCACAACAGCGTCGAAGGCGTGGTCTCTTATACCAACCTGTTGTTCATTCCCTCGGCCCAGCCCTTCGACCTGTTCCACCCGGACCGCAAGGCGCAGCTCAAGCTCTACGTTAAACGGGTGTTCATCACCGACGATTGCGAGGGTTTGATGCCGCCGTACCTGCGGTTCATGCGCGGCATCGTCGATTCCGAAGACCTGCCGCTGAACATCAGCCGCGAAATGTTCCAGCACAATCCGCAACTGGCCAAAATCCGCTCCGGTCTGGCCAATCGGATCATGGCCGAGCTCAAGAAAAAGGCCGACAAGAAACCCGATGAATATGTCCAGTTCTGGGAAAATTTCGGTTCCGTCCTTAAGGAAGGCCTCTACGAAGAACCCGAAAACCGGGAGAAAATCCTGAATCTGGCGCGCTTTAAAAGCTCCACCGAGGACGGCTGGACCAGCCTTGCCGATTATCTCGGACGCCTCCAGGACGGCCAGGAGGTCATTTATTACATCACCGGCGAGGATGCCGACGCCATGGCCGCCAGCCCGCATCTGGAAGGCTTCAAGGCCAAGGGCGTCGAGGTCTTGTTGATGACCGACCCGGTCGACGATTTCTGGATTCCGTCGGTGGGAGAATTTGACGGCAAGGCCTTTAAATCGGCGGCCCGCGCCGGCGCCGACCTGGACAAGATCAAAACCGCCGAAAGGGACGAGAAAAAAGACCAGGCCGCGGACAAGGCCGCCAATGCCATCGCGCCGCTGCTGGCCCAGTTCAAGGTCGCGCTCGGCGCTGCGGTCAAGGACGTCCGCGCCTCCGAACGGCTGACGACAAGCCCGGTCTGCCTGGTCACCGGCGAAGGCGACATGGATGCGCGCCTGGAAAAAATGTTGAAACAGAACCGCCAGGCCGGGATGCCCGATTTGACGGCCCGGGTGCTTGAGGTTAACCCCGATCACAGCCTGATCAAAAGACTGGCGAACCGCGCCAAGGACGGCGACGGCAAGGACAGCCTGATCGCCGACGCCGCGCACTTGCTGCTCGATCAGGCCCGCATCATCGAAGGCGAGCCGGTCGCCGACACCAAGGCGTTCTCCCGGCGGCTGTCGGCGGTGATGGAAAGCGGGCTGAAGGCCTGATGCGCCTTCCCCTTGCGGGCCGCTGAAAAAGAGGTTTTGTTGCCGCCGGATGCTTCGAGACGGCGCTTCGCGCCTCCTCAGCATGAGGGTGGGTGTTTGATTCGCCTCATCCTGAGCCTGTCGAAGGATTGTTGACGCCGCAAGAAACGGGTGGCGGGGACAGTCTTGGCGGCGTATCAAGAGGGACCAAAACCGAAGCAACAGCGGTGCAGTCATGCCGGAATTATTGCCCTTGGAAACCGATCCCAACCGCCATGCCGATGTTGCCGCCGCCATTGAGTATCTGGTCCGCAATTATGCCGCGCAGCCGTCCCTGGACGATGTCGCGCGCATCGCCGGGATCAGCCCGCATCACTTTCAGCGCACCTTCAAGGATTGGACCGGCATCAGCCCGAAGCGGTTCCTGCAATACGTCACCCTGGTCCACGCCAGAAAATTGCTGAAGACCCCGACCAATCTTCTCGACACCGCCTTCGACCTCGGTCTATCGGGGCCGGGGCGGTTGCATGATCTGTTCGTCGCCTGCGAGGCGGTGACGCCCGGCGACTATAAACGTCGCGGCGGTGGCCTGTGCATCCACTATGGCCTCCATGACAGCCCCTTCGGGCGTGTCCTGATCGGCGTCACCGAGCGGGGCATTTGCGGATTGGGCTTCGTTACCGATGACGATGCGGCCGCCGTCGGCGCGCTCGCCGGGGAATGGCCGGCGGCGGAATTGATCGAAAATGCCGGGATGACGGCGGCGGCGGCCAAGGCGGCATTTGATTTCGCGTTCCACCCGGACCCAAGCAACACACCACCGCGGCTGTTGGTGATGGGCACCAATTTTCAGATCAAGGTCTGGGAGGCGCTGATGCGGATTCCCCGCGGCGGCGTCGTCAGCTACCAGGATATCGCCGGCGCCATCGGCAAGCCGAAGGCGGCCCGCGCCATCGGTCACGCCGTCGGCGCCAATCCGATCGCCATGCTGATTCCATGCCACCGGGTGATCCTGAAATCCGGCGTGCTGCACCACTACCGCTGGGGGGTCGAGCGCAAAGGCGCCATCCTGGCCTTGGAACAAGCCGGGGAACAAGCCGGCATGGAGGAATAAACGGTCCGAAGAAAAAAGAGGAAAGGAGATAAGGGGGATTAATGGGGGATACGGGGACAGGAAAAACTAATGCGCCGGAGGCGCGAAGAGATTATCCCCTCTTCTCCCCTTATCTCCTTATCACTTTTCTTTAGCTTTTATTGAGATCAAGGCGGGCGGCGCCGAGGATGCGGCCGGTCTTTTCCGACTGCACGATCACCGCGCACCCATCGCGGCCCTGGGCCGCCATCTCCGACGCCTTGGTCGTGATCTCCACGGCTTGGCCGGTCCAGGTGCCGATCCGGGTCATGCCGCGGACGACATTGTGATAACGCAATGTTTGCCCGGAATTTTCGCCGCGTTTGACCTCGGTGTCGTGTTGGCTGTCGAACACGGCCAGCCAGATGGCGGCGTTTTCCACTCTGCCGGCATTCGGCAGGGCAACGCGCACGCCGTCGCCGGCGCGGCTTATTTTTACCGCCAGCCGTTCCAACTTGGCCGCTTCGGTGATTTTCCGCTGCACCTTGGCGCGGTCGGACCCGGTCGAATCAAAAGCGCCCTGGATCACCATCTGCGGCGTATAGACATAACGCAGACCCAGTTTTTTGGCGTAGTCGCGTTGGCGCTTGGTGTTCCTGGGATCGGCGAAGGGATCTTTCCAGCCGATGTAATCCCAGTAATCGACATGCACCGACAACGCCAGGACATCATCGCGTTTGGCCAATTCGCCCAGAAATTTATCGGCAGGCGGGCACGACGAACAGCCCTGCGAGGTGAACAGCTCGACCACGGTCAACGGCGTGGCCTCGGCGGCGATCACCGGTGCCGGCGCCGCCAGGGAAAAGGCAACGGCCAGCGATGCCGCCGTCACCAGAGATTTGAGCGTCTTTACCATGGCCGTAAAACTAGGGGATGACGCCGATCACCACTAATCACATCAAGGTGAGGACGCCCCGATTCACGGAAATGTGATGGCCGGGCCGGCGGGCCATCACCCTTCCGCCAGCATCCGGCGCAGCACGTAATGGAGAATGCCGCCATGCAGGTAGTAGGTGACCTCATCCAGGGTATCGATGCGGCACAGCAGCGTGATTTCTTCGGTGGCGCCGTCGGCGCGGGTGATCTTGGCGGCGACGTCCATGCCGGTGCTGATGCCGTCCTCAAGGCCGGTGATGTCCCAGACCTCTGAGCCGTCCAGTTTCAGGGTCTTGCGGTCCTGGCCGTCCTTGAACTGCAACGGCATGACGCCCATGCCGATCAGGTTGGAACGGTGAATGCGCTCGATGCTTTCGATAATCACCGCCTTGACGCCCAACAACACGGACCCCTTGGCCGCCCAGTCGCGGCTTGAGCCGTTGCCGTACAACTTGCCGCCGACGACGACCAACGGCACGCCTTCTTCCTTGTAACGCATGGCGGTGGCGAAGACCGAGTCTTCGTCGCCGGAAGGATAGTGCTTGGAGACGCCGCCTTCGGTGCCCGGCCGCATTTCGTTCTTGATACGGATGTTGCCGAAGGTGCCGCGCATCATCACTTCGTGGTTGCCGCGCCTGGACCCGAACGAATTGAAATCCTCGGGCCGGATTTGATATTCCATCAGGTACTCACCGGCCGGACTGTCCTTGGGGATGGCGCCGGCGGGGCTGATGTGATCGGTGGTCACCGAATCACCCAAAATCAACAGCGGCCGCGCGCCCAGGATATCCTTAGGCGGCGATGGCTCGGCCCCCATGTTTTCAAAATACGGCGGGTATTTCACATAGGTGGAGCTTTCCGGCCAGTCGTACAGGCCGCTGCCCGCGGAACTGATGGCCCGCCAATTTTCCGGTCCTTCGTAGACATTGGCGTAGCGCTTAACGAACATATCGCGGCCCAGGCACTGGCTGATGGTATCGGCGATCTCCTGGTTCGAGGGCCAGATGTCCTTGAGGTACACCGGTGCGCCATCGGCGCCATTGCCCAAGGGTTCATTGTAAATATCCATGGTCATGGAGCCGGCCAGGGCAAACGCCACCACCAATGGCGGCGACGCCAGATAGTTAGCCTTGACCCACGGGTTGATGCGGCCTTCGAAGTTGCGGTTGCCGCTGAGAACGGCGGCGGCGACAAGGTCGCCTTCCTCGATGGCCTTGGCGATGGGCGCGGGCAAGGGGCCGGAGTTGCCGATGCAGGTGGTGCAGCCAATGGCGGCAATGGAAAACCCAAGCGCGTCCAGATCCCCCTGCAGGCCGGCTTTTTTAAGATAATCGGCGACCACCTGGCTGCCCGGCGCCAACGACGTCTTGACCCAGGGTTTCGAGGTCAGCCCCAAAGAAACGGCGTTGCGGGCCAACAAACCGGCCGCCACCAACACCGACGGGTTCGACGTGTTGGTGCACGACGTAATCGCGGCAATAACCACATCGCCGTCCGACAGCGTATAATTTTCGCCTTCGACCTCGGCTTTTCTGGGGGCATCGACGCCGCCGATGGTCTTGAGGGCCTCGGTGAAAGCCCGGCTCGATCCGCTCAGGTCGATCCGGTCCTGGGGCCGCTTCGGCCCGGCGATGGACGGAACGACAGTGGTCATATCAAGCTCAATGGTATCGGTGAACTGAGGGTCCGGGGTATCGGCGTCCCGCCACAGGCCCTGAATCTTGGCATAGGCTTCAACCAGTTCGATGGTCTCGACCGGACGGCCGGTCAGTTCCAGGTACTTGATGGTGTCGGCATCGATCGGGAAAAAACCGCAGGTGGCGCCGTATTCGGGCGCCATGTTGGCCAGCGTCGCCTGATCGGGCAGGCTCAATTCGCCCAGGCCGGGACCGAAAAATTCGACGAATTTACCGACCACGCCCTTTTCGCGCAGCATTTGCACGACGCGCAGCACCAAGTCCGTGGCCAAGACGCCTTCCGGCATTTTGCCGGTCAGCTTGAAGCCGACGACTTCGGGAATCAGCATGGTCACCGGCTGACCCAGGGTTGCCGCCTCGGCCTCGATGCCGCCGACGCCCCAGCCCAGAACCGACAGGCCGTTGACCATGGTGGTGTGGCTGTCGGTGCCGACAACGGTATCGGGCATGGCAATTGTGCGGCCGTTTTCTTGCTCGGTCCACACCGTCTTGGCCAGAAATTCCAGGTTGACCTGATGGATGATGCCGGTTCCCGGTGGCACCACGGTGAAGTTTGAAAAGGCGCCCTGGCCCCACTTCAAGAAGGCATAACGCTCGCCATTTCGCTCAAACTCGCGTTTGACGTTTTTTTCCATGGCGTCCGCGGTGCCGGCGAAATCGATGGTGACCGAATGATCTATCACCAAATTGCAGGTGTTGAGCGGATTGATTTTTTGCGGATCGCCGCCCATGTCGGACATCGCCTGGCGCATGGCGGCGAAATCAACGACCGAGGGTACGCCGGTGAAGTCCTGCATCAGGACGCGGGCCGGGCGAAAGGCGATTTCGTGGCTGGAAGTGCGTTTATCCAGCCACCCCGCCAAGGCCTTGGCGTCATCAACGGTGACCGAGCCGCCGTCTTCATAGCGCAGCAGGTTTTCCAACAGCACCTTCAACGAAAATGGCAGACGCGATATATCGCCAAGGCCGGCTTTCGACGCGGCCTCAAGGCTGAAATAATCGTATTCCTTCCCGCCGACGGTCAATGTACGGCGGGTTTTCAATGTATCTTGGCCGGTGAAGGGCAAGGCGTCTCTCCTCTATGAACAGGGTTTGGCCGATTGATGCAGAAGTCTCCACACTTTCCCGCATTTGTCTATATTTTGGCGCGAACGGGCACGCTTACAAGCATTCACGTTTTCTAAGGAGGACTTCCACCGTTGCAAACAGTTTTTCCGGGTCAATCGGTTTCGCCAGCGTCCCGACGGCGCCAATTTTTCCCGCCGCCTTGAGCGCCGTTCCGGGCGCCATGCCCTTATACCCCGCGGAAATGGCAATAATCGGGATGCCGGGGTTCATGGCCCGCATTTGTGAAATGCCTTCAATGCCGCCCATGCCCTCCATGAAAATATCGCTCAGCACCAAATCATAGCCGGCTTCCATAAATCCATTGAGGCCATTTTCAGCGCTGTCGGCCATCGTCGTTTGATAGCCCTTATCCGCCAGCAAGACAGCAAGACAGCAATCATCTCGATGACCAACATATCATCGTCAATGATCAGAATGTTTTTTTTCTTCATGCCGCGTTTCCCGATGCCACGTCTTATCCTTTAGTCACTGGGCCATGGCGTGTCCAGCAATCGACGGCGAGCCCTGTCAAAATCACCCCATCGTAAAAACCCGGGCCGGCTTTTTCGCCTTGTGGTCCGGCGCGGTATATGGCTCATTATTTACGCCGTCTCGGGTTTACATGGTGTCATAAAGACCTCGACTCCCGTGGCGGCCATGTAAGAACGATACGATCAAGAGACCACGCGACCTGGGGAGGACCACGCATGAGCGACAGAGTGCCGGATTCAGGCCGCCCCGATACCTTTCCGAAGCTGCTGCGGGAAAATGCGCGGGTGCGCGCCGACAAACCGGCCAGCCGCGAAAAGGATTACGGTATCTGGCTGTCGTGGACGTGGGGCCAGGTCGGCGGGGAAATCCGGGCGCTGGCCTGCGGCCTGGCGGATTTGGGCATCGGGCGCGGCGATAAGGTCGCCATCTGCGGCGACAACCGCCCGCATCTGTATTGGTCGATGACGGCGGTGCAGGCCCTGGGCGCCGTCCCGGTGCCGGTCTATCAGGATTCCGTTTCCGACGAGATGCGCTACATCTATGACCACGCGGAGATCAAATTCGCCATCGTCGAAAACCAGGAACAAGTCGACAAGCTGTTGGAGATTAAGGATACGCTGCCCCACCTGGAGCACATTATCTATCGGTTCCCGCGCGGCATGCGCAACTACGACCAGCCGTTCCTGGATTTGTACACCGATATTCAGGACCGGGGCCGCGCCTTCGATGCCGCCAACCCCGATTTTTACGAGGCCGCGGTCGATCGGGCGACCGGGTCCGACATCGCCATCATGCTCTATACCTCGGGCACGACGGGGCGGCCCAAGGGCGTGATGTTGAGTTTTGACAACCTGATCATCACCGGGCGCAACGGCGCCATCCGCGAGAATTTGACCGAGGACGAGGACATGCTGGCCTACCTGCCGATGGCGTGGATCGGCGACAATATTTTTTCCGTCGCGCAATCCTATGTCACCGGGTTCTGCGTCAGTTGCCCGGAAAGTTCGGACACGGTGCTGCAGGACCTGCGTGAAATCGGCCCGACCTATTTTTTCGCGCCGCCGCGTATTTATGAGAGCCTGCTGACCACGGTGATGATCCGCATCGAAGACGCCGCCAAATTCAAACAGTTCTTGTTCCGTTATTTCATGGCCGTGGCCGGCCGTGTCGGCATCGACATTCTTGACGGCAAGACGGTCGCGGTGGCCGAGCGGGTTCGCTACTGGTTCGGCAACCTGCTGATCTACGCGCCGCTGAAAAACGTCTTGGGCCTGTCCAAGGTGCGCGTCGGCTATACCGCCGGCGAGGCCATCGGCCCCGATATTTTCACCTTCTATCGCTCGTTGGGGCTGAACCTCAAGCAGATGTACGCGTCGACCGAGGCCTCGGTGTTCATCACCATCCACCCCGATGGCGATGTCCGCCCCGAGACATCGGGAACGCCGGCCATCGATGTCGAGGTCAAGGTCGAAGACGACGGCGAGGTGATGTTCCGCGGCCCCGGCGTGTTTCAGGCCTATTTCAAGGACGAGGCCGCCACCCACGGGACCAAGACCGACGACGGTTGGGTCCACACCGGCGATGCCGGGTACCTGGACAGCGAAGGGCACCTGCATATCATCGACCGCGCCAAGGATGTCGGCAAGCTCAATGACGGCACCCTGTTCGCGCCCAAATTCATCGAAAATAAACTCAAGTTTTTTCCCCACATCAAAGAAGCCGTCGCCTTCGGCAACGACCGCGGCTATGTCGCCGCCTTCATCAACATCGACCTGGAATCCGTCGGCAACTGGGCCGAGCGGCGCAACATGGCCTATATGGGCTACACCGACCTGGCCGGGCTGGATGCGGTCTACGACCTGATTTCCGATTGCGTCGCCCAGGTCAACCGGGACCTGGCCGCCGATGAGAAACTGCACGGCTCGCAAATCCGCCGATTCCTGATCCTGCATAAGGAACTGGATGCCGATGACGGCGAATTGACCCGCACCCGCAAGGTCCGGCGTTCGGCCATCGCGGATAAATACACCGACCTCATTAACGCGCTGTATTCCGATACCGATCATTGCGCGGTCGAGGCCGAGGTCACCTTCGAGGATGGCCGCACCGACATCATCAACGCCGATCTGAAGATCCGGGAAGCCGTGCGCATCGCCGGGATTCAGGCCGAGGCAGCGGAATAGTCCATGGCCCAGGACATGACAAAGCCAAGAAACATCGGCGACGTGCTGCTGAACGTGGAAAACATCAGTATTGCCTTCGGCGGGGTCAAGGCGCTGGACGGCGTCAGCTTCGATGTTCGCGAACATGAAATTCTCGCCATCATCGGCCCCAACGGCGCCGGCAAAAGCTCGATGCTGAACTGCATCAACGGCTTTTATCATCCCCAGGACGGCATCATCACCTTCAAGGGAACCCCGCGCCAGCGGATGCAGACCCACGAGGCCGCCGCACAGGGCATCGCCCGGACGTTCCAGAACATCGCCCTGTTCAAGGGCATGTCGACGCTCGATAACATCATGACCGGGCGGAACCTGAAGATGAAAAAGAACCTGCTGTGGCAGGCGCTGTATTTCGGCCCGGCGCTGACGGAAGAACTGGAACACCGCGCCAAGGTCGAGGAAATTATCGATTTCCTCGAAATTGAGGCAATCCGCAAAACCCCCGTCGGCAAACTGCCCTACGGCCTGCAAAAACGGGTCGAGCTGGGCCGGGCGCTGGCGGCGGAACCGGACCTGCTGCTGCTGGATGAGCCCATGGCCGGCATGAACCATGAGGAAAAAGAGGACATGTGCCGCTATATCCTCGACGTCAACGACGAATTCGGCGCCACCATCGTGCTCATCGAACACGACATGAGCGTGGTCATGGATATTTCCGACCGGGTCGTGGTGTTGGATTACGGCCGCAAGATCGCCGCCGGAACGCCCGACGAGGTCCGCGCCAACCAGGACGTCATCGACGCCTATCTGGGGGTCAGCCATGACTAGACGGACAAGGGCCAGCTAGGCCATGGAACTTCTCAACATCCTTTTCGTGGCGCCGTTCGTGGACATCACCTCAAGCCCGGTGTTCTTCGCCGAGGTCGTCATCGGCGGGCTGATGACCGGCGTCATGTATTCGCTGGTGGCCCTGGGCTTCGTGCTGATCTTCAAGGCGTCGGGCGTGTTCAACTTCGCGCAAGGGGCGATGGTGCTGTTCGCGGCGCTGACCCTGGTCGGCCTGATGGAACGCGGTGTGCCGATCCCGTTAGCGCTGGCCGGCACCGTGCTGGTGATGATCGCCCTGGCGATGCTGATCGAACGGATGATGCTGCGCCATCTGGTCAACCAGGAAGGCATCATCCTGTTCATGGCCACCATCGGGCTTAATTTTCTGCTCGAAGGCGCCGGGCAGATCGCCTGGGGCTCCAACGTCAAGGTCCTCGACCTCGGCATCCCAAACCAATCGTTCGAAGTGGCAGGCATCCTGCTCAACCAGTTCGACCTGTTCGCCGCCGCGATCGCCGCCGTCATGGTCACGGTGCTCGCGGTATTTTTTCAGAAAACCACCATCGGCCGGGCGCTGCGCGCCGTCGCCGACGACCACCAAGCCGCACTCAGCGTCGGCATCCCGTTAAAGACCATCTGGGTGATCGTGTGGTCGGTGGCCGGCATCGTCGCGCTCGTCGCCGGCATCATGTGGGGGGCCAAGTCGGGGGTCCAGTTCTCGTTGTCGCTGATCGCGCTGAAGGCGCTGCCGGTGCTGATCCTGGGCGGCTTCACCTCGGTGCCCGGCGCCATCATCGGCGGCTTGATTATCGGCGTCGGTGAAAAGATCGCGGAAATTTACTGGGGCCCGGCGTTCGGCGGCGCCATCGAAGGCTGGTTCGCCTATATGCTGGCGTTGGCGTTCCTGATGTTCCGGCCGCAAGGCCTGTTCGGCGAAAAGATCATCGAGAGGGTGTGAGAGCAATGTTTTATCGCGAATCCGGACAATTCAAAACCAGCTACCAGAAGGACCAACAAGTCTTCCCCATCGCCCAGGATCGCATTTTTATCGCCCTGTTGCTGGTCGTTGCCTTCGCCGTGGTGCCCTTCGTCGCCGACGAATATTGGCTGCAAGCCGTCATCATCCCGTTTTTGATCTTCTCGCTGGCCGCCGTCGGTTTGAACCTGCTGACCGGCTACGCCGGCCAGGTCAGCCTGGGCACCGGCGCCTTCATGGCGGTCGGCGCCTACGCCACCTACAAAATCACCACGGCGTTTCCCGAAATCAACATCGTCATCGTGTTTTTAATGTCGGGCATGGTCGCCGCCGGTGTCGGCATCGTCTTCGGCCTGCCGAGCCTGCGCATCAAGGGCTTTTATCTGGCCGTCGCCACGCTGGCGGCGCAGTTTTTCATCCTGTGGCTGTTCAACAAGGTCGGCTGGTTTTTCAACGACAGCCCGTCGGGCACGATCACGGCGCCGCCCCGGACCCTGTTCGGCATTATGATCTCCGGTCCCGAGGCGACGGCGGAAGTGCGCTATTTCGTCTCGCTGACGTTCCTGGTGGTGTTCACGGTGATCGCCAAGAACATCGTCCGTGGCCGCATCGGCCGGTCGTGGATGGCGATCCGGGACATGGACATCGCCGCCGAGATCATCGGCATCCAGCCCCTGAAGACGAAACTCATGGCCTTCGCCATCAGTTCCTTTTATTGCGGCCTCGCCGGCGCGCTCAGCGTCTTCGCCTGGCTGGGCGGCGCCGAGACCGAAGCCTTCAGCATCGCCATTTCGTTCCAGGTGCTGTTCATGATCATCATCGGCGGCCTGGGGTCGATCATGGGCTCGATCATGGGGGCGGCGTTCATCACGCTGGTTCCCATCTTCCTGACCAATATGCCGGCGATGTTCGGCATTCCCATGGCCACCGATCTGTCCAAGCATATCGAGGAAATCGTGTTCGGCGGCCTGATCGTCTTTTTGCTGATCGTCGAGCCGCACGGGTTCGCGCGGCTGTGGCAGATCGGCAAGGAAAAACTGAGACAATGGCCGTTCCCGTATTAACCTCTTAAAATATTGGCAAAAGCCCATTGGCCAGTGGTTTGTCAACGTGTTAGTGTTTTACTGAAATTAAAACGAGAAGCTGGCAACGGCCCAATTAACCCTAGGGAGACAAAACAATGAAGTTCCGTTCACTTATCCTGGGCGCGCTGGGGGTTGCCGTCGGCATCACCGGCATCGCCCTGTCGAAAGCGGCATACGCCGCCGAGCAATTCATCCCGATGCTGGTCTACCGCACCGGCCCCTACGCGCCGTCCGGCATTCCGGTGGCCAACGGGTTTAGGGATTACTATACCCTCGTCAACAAGCGCGATGGCGGCATCAACGGCGTCACCGTCACGTTTGAGGAATGCGAGACCAAGTATGACACCAAGATCGGCGTCGAATGCTACGAGAAACTAAAAGGTAAAGGCCCGACCGGCGCCTCGCTGTTCAATCCGTATTCGACCGGCATCACCTATCAGCTGATCCCGAAGGCCTCCGTCGACAAGGTTCCGATCCTGTCCATGGGCTATGGCCGCACCTCGGCCGCCGATGGCCGCGTCTTCGAGTGGGTGTTCAATTTCCCGATGACCTATTGGAGTCAGGCCTCCGCCTTCGTCAAGTACGTGTCACGCCAGGAAGGCGGATACGACAAGCTGAAAGGCAAAAACATCGTCCACGTCTATCACAACTCAGCCTACGGCAAGGAAGCCAACCCGACGCTGGTGGCGCTGGCCAAACGCTACGGCTATAAACTGACGTTGCTGGCCGTTGATCATCCGGGCCAGGAACAGAAAGCCACATGGTTGCAGATCCGCCGGCTCAAGCCCGACTGGGTGTTCATGTCCGGCTGGGGCGTCATGAACTCGGTCGCCATCAAGGAAGCCGCCGCCATCAATTTTCCGATGGACCATTTTGTCGGTAACTGGTGGTCCGGCACCGACGCCGACGTGATTCCCGCCGGCCAGGGATCGGTGGGTTACAAGTCGACCACCTTCCATTCCGCCGGTTCCGGTTTCCCGGTCCACGCCGATATCATCAAGCACGTCTACGGCGGTGACGCGGCCAAGGCGAAGGAAAACAACATCGGTGAGGTGCTCTACAACCGCGGCATGGTCAACGCCATGTTCGGGATCGAAGCCATCCGTACCGCCATGGGCAAATACGGCAACAAGTCGATGACCGGCGAACAGGTACGCTGGGGACTTGAAAACCTGAATGTCGAAAATGCCCGTCTGCAGGCGCTCGGCATGAAAGACTTCACCAGAGGCGTGAAAGTCAGCTGCGCCGATCACGAAACCGGTGGCTCCCTGCGCATTCAGCAGTGGGACGGCACCAAGTGGAAGTTCGTCAGCCAGTGGCTTTCACCGATGCGCGATATCGTACGCCCGATGATCGAGAAGGACGCGGCGATGTTCGCCAAGGAAAACAAGATCACGCCGCGAAGCTGCTAATAAACACATTGGGTTAAGAATTATGGCGTCACCATCAGGACAGCAAGAAGCCGACATGGTGGCGCCTGCCCAATCCCTTCTCACCGTCAACAATATCGAGGTCATCTACGACCACGTCATCCTGGTGTTGAAGGGAGTCTCGCTTGAGGTTCCGGACGGCGGCATCGTCGCCCTCTTGGGCGCCAACGGCGCCGGCAAGACGACGACGCTGAAGGCCATTTCCAATCTTCTCCGGGCTGAGCGCGGCGAAGTTACCAAAGGCTCCATCGAATGCATGGGCGAACGTGTCGACCGGCTTAGCCCCAACGATCTGGTGAAGCGCGGCGTCATCCAGGTGATGGAAGGCCGCCATTGTTTCGAGCATCTGACGGTCGATGAAAACCTGTTGACCGGCGCCTACACCCGCCGCGACGGGCGCGCCGCCATCGCCGAATCGCTGGAAAAGGTCTATCACTATTTCCCGCGTCTGAAGGAACGCCGCACCACCCAGGCCGGTTATACCTCCGGCGGCGAACAGCAAATGACCGCCATCGGGCGCGCCCTGATGGCCAATCCGAAGATGATCCTTCTGGATGAGCCGTCCATGGGTCTGGCGCCGCAACTGGTTCTGGAAATTTTCGAGATCGTGCGCAACCTCAACAAACGCGAAGGCGTTAGTTTTTTGTTGGCCGAACAGAACACCATGGTGGCGCTGAAATTTTCCGATTACGGCTATGTCCTTGAAAACGGCCGCGTCGTCATGGACGGCGATGCCAAAAGCCTCAGTGACAACGAAGACGTTAAGGAATTTTATCTGGGACTGAGTTCCGGCAGCCGGCGCAGTTTCCGCGACGTCAAACATTACCGCCGCCGCAAACGCTGGCTTTAAGCGCCGCCATGCTGGAGCCCGAATACTACGACACCCTGGAAACCCGCGACTGGCAAGAACGGGAAATACAACAGTTCCAGGCGCTCGGTCCGCACCTGCAAACGGCCAAGGAAAACGCGCCTTATTTCAGGGACATCCTGGCCGACATCGACCCCGGCGCCGTCACCAGCCGCGCCGCCCTGGCGGGCCTGCCGATCACCAGCAAATCCGACCTCGGCGGCCTGCAACGGAAAACCCCGCCGTTGGCCGGGATGGCCAATGTGGCGGCGGACAATTTTCTCCGCCTGTACCAGTCCCCCGGCCCGACCTATGAGCCGGAAGCCGCCGGCAAGGACTGGTGGCGGTTCGGCCGGGCGCTCTATGCCACCGGCGTGCGCCCCGGCGACATCATCCACAACGCCTTTTCCTACCACCTGACCCCCGCCGCCATGATGGTCGAAACCGGCGCCCAGGCCATCGGCTGTACGGTGGTGCCCGCCGGCACCGCGCCGACGGAGCAACAGCTCCAGGCGATTTCCCATCTCCGCCCCAGCGTCTATACCGGCACGCCGTCGTTCCTTAAAATCCTGCTCGATCGCGCCGTCGAAGGCGGCATCGACGTAGGCTCCCTGAGCAAGGCCCTGGTTTCCGGCGAGGCGCTGCCGGATGCGCTGCGCCGGGATTTCGACGGGCACGGCATTCGCTGCCTGCAAGCCTACGCCAGCGCCGATCTCGGCCTGATTGCCTATGAGTCGAAGGCCAGGGACGGCCTCATTGTCGATGAGCGGATCATCGTCGAAATCGTCCGTCCCGGCAGCGGCGATCCCGTCCCCGACGGCGTCATCGGCGAGGTCGTCGTCACCACGCTGAACCGCGAATACCCGCTGATTCGCTTCGCCACCGGCGACCTGTCCTCGGTGATTGCGGGGGTCAGCCCGTGCGGGCGCACCAACATGCGATTGTCCGGCTGGAAAGGCCGCGCCGATCAATCATGCAAGGTCAAAGGCATGTTCGTGACCCCGAGCCAGATCGCCGCCGTCGTCAAACGCCATGCGGAAATCGGCAAGGCGCGGCTGGTCGTCGATCGACAGGACGGCAAGGACCGCATGACGCTGATCTGTGAAGTCGCGGGCGGGAATGAGGATTTAGGCGCGTCCATCGCCGAAACCCTGCACAGCCAGTGCAACCTCAACGGCGCGGTCGAACTGGTTGAGACGGGAAGCCTCGCCAACGACGGCCTGGTCATCGAGGACAAACGGGCGGCGGGTTAAGAAGAAAAAGGCAAGTGATAAGGGGAGAAGGAGATAAGTGATAAGGGGAGAAGAGGGGGATAGGGGGATGGATTCTACCGCGCCTTCGGCGCATTATTTCTTATCCCCCTATCCCCAGATATCCCCTTTTCTCCTTTTCACTTTTTTCCTTCTCGGTGCTCTCCGGGATATCCCGCTCATTATTTTAAATTCGTCCATAATCTCGCCACATTTAGGCGGTGTAATGTCTCTCATAGACTTTTTCGTCTATACCCACCAGGGATTCCCCCTTTCTCTGGTCCCCTTATCGGCACTCCTGTAGCCGAGACCTGAAACGGTCGGACTTTCCAAGTCCGGCCGTTTTATTTGTTTGTTTGCGCGAATGCGTCGTCGCGGATGACGACATCGGCGCGGGATTTGCTTATTTGTTTGCGCGAATGCGTCGTCGCGGATGAAGACATCGGCGCGGGATTTGCTATTTCCGCCGCAGCTTATTGACCGTCGCCAATTCGACGCAGTGACAGAAGATTTCCATGGCGTCCCGAATATCGCCCACCGACGGCATCGTCGGCGCCAGTCGGATGTTGCGGTCGCGCGGGTCCTTGCCGTAGGGGAACGTGCCGCCCGCCGGCACCACCTTCACCCCCGCTTCCCCGGTCAGGCGCACGACATCCGTGGCGCAGCCGTCGAGGACATCGACGCTGACGAAATAGCCGCCTTCCGGTTTGGTCCAGGTGGCGATGCCCTTGCCGCCGAGACGGCGTTCCAGAATCTCGTCAACGGCGGCAAACTTCGGCGCGATGATCGCCGCCTGTTTGTCCATGTGGGCGGCAATGCCGTCCCTGTCGCCGAGAAAGCGGACATGGCGAAGCTGGTTGATCTTGTCCGGGCCGATGGTGGCGACAAACATTTTGCCCTTGGCGTCGTCGATGTTGGTTAAGGAGCCCGCCATCATCGCCACCCCGGCCCCGGCCAGGGTGATCTTCGAGGTCGAGCCGAACATCAGCACCCGGTCTTCCGTGCCGGCGTGCTTGCACGCCGCGAGCAGGTTTTTCACCGCCGCCACGCCGCCGCCCAAATGATGCACCGCATAGGCATTGTCCCAGATCACCCGAAAATCCGGCGCCGCCACCGCCATCGCCGCCAAGCGGTCGACGACGGCGTCTGAATAGGTGACGCCGGTGGGGTTGGAGTATTTCGGCACGCACCAGATGCCCTTGACCGACGCATCATCCCTGACCAACGCCTCGACGGCATCCATGTCGGGGCCGTTGTCATCCATGTCGATATTGATCATCTCGATGCCGAGTTGCTCGCAGATGGTGAAATGGCGGTCATAGCCGGGCACCGGACACAGGAACTTCACCGGCATCTGGTCCTTCCATGGCCCGTCACCGCCGGGCATGCCGAACAGCACGCCGCCGGCCAGGGTGTCGTACATCATCGTCAGGCTGGCGCTGCCGCCGACGATGATTTCGTCCGGCGTGACCTCCATATACTCGGCGAACAGGCGCTTGGCTTCGCAGATACCGTCGAGAATGCCGTAATTGCGGTAATCGGTGCCGTCCTCGCCACGGCAATCGTTCAGGGACACCGCCTCCAGCAAGCCCGCGCACAGGTCCAGTTGTTCCGGCGACGGCTTGCCCCTGGTCATATCGATAGCCAGATTGCGGCCGCGCAGGCGGTCATAGTCGTGCTGTAATGCCGCGGCGTGGGCGTCCAGTTCCGCCGTCGTTTTTGTCGCCAGGTCCATGTTATATCCCTCAAGTTTGCGTCGGTTTTCTGTATGAACGGGACCGGCCCATTTGTAAACAACCGCCGCCGTTCTTCTTTTTTTGGCCGAATTGTTATACCGTTCGGCGTCCATTCCGACAGGGCCACGCCTGGGAGTTTTCTTGCCTCATTTCACCGGCACCGATCTGGTTTGTTTTCGCGGCGAGCGCACGGTGTTCACCGGCCTCGACTTCGCCCTTGGCGCCGGCGACGCGCTGGTGCTGCGCGGTCCTAACGGGTCGGGTAAATCCAGCCTGCTCAGGCTGATGGCGGGGCTCAGCCGACCGCTGGCCGGCGCCGTCACCTGGGACGATGAAAGCATTGCCGACAACCCCGAAGCCCACAACCTTCGAATGCACTACATCGGCCACGCCGACCCGGTGAAGCCGGTGTTGACGGTCACCGAAAACCTCGATTTTTGGACGCTTTTGCGAAGCAAGGCCAACGATGAGCTGCGTCAACCGAATGGCGTCGGCGAGGCCATCAAATCAGCATTGGCGCGGCTCGGCATCGGCCATTTGGCCGACGTGCCGGGGCGATTCCTGTCGGCCGGACAAAAACGCCGGGTCAATCTGGCCCGCATCCTGGCCGCCCCGGCAACCTTGTGGCTGTTGGATGAGCCGCATACGGCCTTGGACCAGGCCGCCCTGCGCAGCCTGGATGACGCCATTGCCGAACATCGGCGGGGTGGCGGCATGGTGGTGATATCGTCCCATGCACAGGCCGCGCCGGAGGATGCCGACGCCATCGACCTCGGCCAGTTCCAGGAACGCCTCTGATGAGAGGATTTATTCAAATCGTCCGCCGCGACCTGCATCTGGCCCTGCGCCAGGGCATGGACAGCCTGATGGTGGTGGCGTTCTTCGTCATCGCCGTGGTGCTGTTCCCGTTCGGCGTCGGGCCGGAACCCAACACCCTGGCCCGGATCGCGCCCGGCGTGATCTGGGTGGCGGCATTGCTGTCGTCGATGTTGTCGCTGGAACGATTGTTCCAGACGGATTTTGAAGACGGCAGTCTTGAATTGCTGGCGTTGCAGCCGGTCGCCCTGGAAATCACGGTGATGGCCAAGGTCTCGGTGCATTGGCTGACCACCGGCCTGCCGCTGATCATCGCGGCGCCGTTGTTGGCGGTGTTGATGAACCTGCCCATTGAGGGATTCGTGCCGCTGATCATCGCGCTTTCCTTGGGCACCCCCGCTTTAAGTCTGATCGGCGCCATCGGCGCGGCGCTGATCCTCGGCTCGCGGCGCGGCGGCATCCTGCTTTCCCTATTGGTGCTGCCGCTTTATATTCCGGTGCTGATTTTCGGGGTCAGCGCCGTCGATGCCGTGATCGGCGGGTTTTCGGCGAAACCGCAACTGCTGATCCTGTCCGGGATATTGGTGGCGGCGCTGCCGTTGTGCCCGTGGGCGGGGGCGGCGGCGGTTCGTCAAGGAATCGAATGACAATATTGGAAGAATTCTTAAAATTGACATAAATCAATGTGAGACAAGACCCCCGGCTTGTACATTAAGCTGGCACATAAGGAATTAGATGTTTCATCGTTTTGCCAATCCCACCCGTTTTTTGCGTTTTGCCGCCGTCGTCCAGCCCTGGATCGCCGGGCTTACGGTGCTGCTGATCAGCGCCGGGCTATACTTCGGCCTGTTCGACTCGCCCGCCGATTACCAACAGGGCGCCACCGTGCGCATCATGTATGTGCATGTGCCGTCGGCCTGGATGGCGTTGTTCTGTTATACGTCCTTGGCGATCGCGTGCGGCGTGGCGCTGATCTGGAAACACCCGCTGGCCGATCTGGCGGCCAAGGCGACGGCGCCGATCGGCGCCGGGTTCACGTTTTTGGCGCTGGTCACCGGGTCGTTGTGGGGCAAGCCGATGTGGGGCGCCTGGTGGGTTTGGGATGCGCGGCTGACGTCGATGCTGGTGCTGCTTTTCCTCTATCTCGGCTATATGGCGCTCAACAACGCCTTCGACGATCCCGCCCGTGGCGCCAAGTCGTCGTCGATCCTGGCCCTGGTCGGCTTCGTCAACGTGCCGATCATCAAGTTTTCCGTCAATTGGTGGAACACGCTGCATCAACCGGCCAGCGTCGTCAAAATGGGCGGGCCGTCGATTCATGCCTCGATGTTAACGCCGCTCTTGCTGATGGGGGTCGGGTTCACTACCTATTACCTGTGGGTGATGTTGATCCGCATTCGATATGAGGTCACCAATAATAAAATCCGCGCCCTGCAACGGCGCCAGGCCGCAACCGGGGAAAGCCAGATATGACGCGCCTTTCTGAATTTCTTGACATGGGCGGCTATGCGCATTTCATCTGGCCGTCCTATGCGGTGGTCGCGGTGGTGATGCTTGGGCTGTTGATCATCAGTCAACGTGAACTGCGCACCGCGCAACGCGACCTCGACGCGCTCGATGCGCCTGAGGAGGCGCAATGAAACGCAAGCACAAGCGCCTGACCTTCGTCGCCATCGCCTTGACTTTGCTGGGCGCGGCCACGGCGTTGGTGCTGAGCGCCTACGAAGACAGCATCGTGTTTTTCTACAGCCCCACCGATCTGGCCGAGAAAAAGATCGCCGACGGGCGGCGCGTCCGCTTGGGCGGGCTGGTCGAGGAAGGCAGCGTCAAAAAAGCCGGCGACGCCATCACCCTGTTCCGGGTCACCGACCTCACGACCACCGTCGCCGTCAGCTACAAGGGGCTGCTGCCGGACCTGTTTCGCGAAGGCCAGGGCGTCGTCGCCGAAGGCCGCCTGAAGGCCGGCGTTTTCAACGCCGAAGACGTGCTGGCCAAGCATGACGAGACCTATATGCCGCCCGAAGTCGCCGACGCGCTGAAAAAATCCGGCAAATGGCAAGACCAGGAAAAAGACAAGGGAAAAACAAAATGATAGCAGAAATCGGCCATTTCGCCCTGATCCTGGCGTTATTGATGGCGGTGGTGCAATCGACGCTGCCGCTGATCGGCGCCCACAAGGGCTATGAATCCTGGATGGCGACGGCAAGACCCGCGGCGATCATGCAATTCGTCCTGGTCGCCATTTCCTTCGGCAGCCTGACGCAGCTTTACCTGACGTCGGACTTTTCCGTCCTCAACGTGGTCCAGAACTCGCACACGGCGAAACCGCTGCTCTACAAAATCGCCGGCGTTTGGGCCAATCACGAAGGATCGCTGCTGTTGTGGGTATTGATTCTGGCGCTTTTCGGTTCCGCCGTCGCGGTGTTCGGCGCCAACCTGCCGCCGAAGCTGCGCGCCCGTGTGCTGTCGGTGCAGGCGATGATCGCCGTCGGCTTCTATCTGTTCATGCTGCTGACCTCGAACCCGTTTGAGCGCATTTTTCCCGCCCCCATCAACGGCCAGGACCTGAACCCGTTGTTACAGGACCCTGGTCTCGCCTTACACCCGCCAATGCTGTATCTGGGCTATGTCGGCTTTTCCATGGCGTTTTCCTTCGCCATCGCCGCCTTGATCGAAGGCCGCGTTGATGCCGCCTGGGCGCGCTGGGTGCGGCCGTGGACGCTGGCGGCGTGGTGCTTCCTGACCGGCGGCGTCGCCCTCGGGTCGTGGTGGGCCTATTACGAACTCGGTTGGGGCGGCTGGTGGTTCTGGGACCCGGTCGAGAACGCCTCGTTCATGCCGTGGCTGGCGGGAACGGCGCTGCTGCATTCGTCGACGGTGGTCGAAAAACGCGACACCCTGAAGGGCTGGACCATCCTGCTCGCCATCATCACATTTTCGCTGAGCCTGCTGGGCACGTTCCTGGTGCGCTCCGGCGCGTTGACATCGGTGCACGCGTTTGCCACCGACCCGGCGCGCGGCGTCTTTATCCTGGGCCTGTTGATCGTCGTCATCGGCGGCTCGCTGGCGTTGTTTGCGTGGCGGGCGCCGGCGTTGGTCAGCACCGGCGTCTTTCAGCCGATCTCGCGCGAAGGGGCGCTGTTATTAAATAATCTGATTATGGCGACGGCGGCGGCGGCGGTGTTGCTGGGCACGCTGTATCCGTTGTTTTTGGACGCCATCGGCGGCGACAAGGTTTCGGTCGGCGCGCCGTTTTTCAATGCCGTGTTTATCCCGTTGATGGTGCCGATGATCGTCGCCATGGCCGTCGGCCCGATGCTGTCGTGGAAGCGCGCCGATCTGAAACCGGCGTTTTCGCGGCTGTGGGCGGCGGCATTGGCAGCAGGCCTACTCATGGCCACCGTCTGGGTGATTAAGACCGACGGGCCCTTCATGGGTGTTATCGGGGCCGGACTGGCGGTATGGCTGTTCGCCGGCACCGGTGTCGAGCTGGCGGAACGGCTGCGGCTGTTCAAGGTGCCGCTATCGGATAGTTTCAGCCGCCTCAGGCGCACACCAAGGGCGGCCTGGGGCATGACCCTCGGCCATCTCGGGCTGGCCATCACCATTGCCGGGATGACCGGCGCCGGGTCATGGCGGACGGAAAGCATTCAGGCGATGAAGCCCGGCGAACGGGTCACCGTCGCCGGCTATGAATTCATCTTCGACGGCGCCAAGGACGGCATCGGCCCCAACTATTCGATCGTCGAAGGCACCTTCCGCGTCTTCAAGGACGGCAAGGCGTTCGTCACGCTGCGCCCGGAAAAGCGCATCTACAACGTCTCCAAGCGCCCGACCACGGAAGCCGCCATCCACACCACCTTTTTCGGCGATCTGTACGCCGTCGTCGGCGACAAAGACCCCAACGGCGCCTACGTCACCCGGCTTTATTTCAACCCCCTGGTCGCCTGGATGTGGGGCGGCGTCATCATCATGATCGCCGGCGGCGGCTTAAGCCTGACCGACCGCCGCCACCGCATCGGCGCCCCGGCCAAGCGCACCGGCCAAGGCGCGGCGGTGGCACAAGCGGCTGGAGCCTAAAGCCAGTGTTCAACCGCCTTATCTATATCCTGCCGCTGACGGTGTTCCTGATCATGGCCGTCTATTTCGCCATCGGCCTGACCAAGGACCCCAAAATTCTGCCGTCGGCGCTGATCGACAAGCCGATCCCGGAATTTGTCCTGCCGCCGATCGAAGGCGGCCCCGGCAAGGGGTTTTCCAGCGCCGATCTCAGGGGTAAAGGGGTATCCGTGGTCAACGTGTTCGCGTCGTGGTGCGTGCCGTGCCGGATCGAACATCCGCAGATCACCCGATTGGCTCAGTTGAAGGTGGCGACGCTGTACGGCCTCAATTACAAGGATAAGCCGGAAAACGCGCTGAAATGGCTGGCCGAACTGGGCGACCCCTATGCCGCCCACGGCGCCGACCCCAGGGGCCGCGTCGGCATCGACTTCGGCGTCTACGGCATTCCCGAAACCTTCATCATCGATAACAACGGTATCATTCGCTACAAGTACGTCGGCCCCATCGACGCCGCGCGCCTGGAAAAAGTAATCCTGCCCATCATCAAGAAGTTCAGCAAATGAGGCCGACTATGAGGATTGGGATCATCGCCTTGGCCGTGGCGTTGGGCCTGACCGGCATGACCACCGCGCCCGCTTGGGCCGTCAACCCGGACGAGGTGCTGTCCGACCCGGTGCTGGAAGCGCGCGCCCGTGAAATATCCAAGGGCCTGCGCTGCCTGGTCTGTCAGAACCAGTCGATCGATGATTCCGACGCCGACCTGGCCAAGGACCTGCGCATCATTGTCCGCGAACGTCTGGTCGCCGGCGACAGCGACGCCCAGGTGGTCAATTTCGCGGTCGCGCGGTATGGCGATTTTGTGCTGCTGAAGCCGCCGTTCAAGGTCGCGACCCTGGCTCTGTGGCTGGGACCGCTGGCCATCGCCGCGGCCGGGTTGATGGCGGTGGTGATGTTCTTCCGACGGCGGCGCAGCGTTGGCGCGTCTGCTCAAACCAGCAGCGCCGCCATCGCGCCGAAGTCCCTGAGCGACGAAGAAAACCGGCGCATCGAGGAAATTCTAAAGGATACGTCCGCATGACGACGTTTTGGGCCGTCGCCGCCCTGATGACCGTGGCCACCCTGGCGATGGTGATCGTCCCGTTGCTGCGCAAGCCGAAGCAATCGGCGCCGCGCCGCGCCGAATTCGACCTCACCGTCTACAAGGACCAGCTTGCCGAAATCAGCCGCGATGCGGAACGTGGATTGCTAGGCGACGCCGAGGCCAAGGCCGCCAGCGTCGAGATCAAGCGCCGCATGTTGAAAACAACGGAGACAACGGACGATGATGAAGGCGGCAATGCCGGGCAACCTTCCTTAAGCCGCGCCGTCGCCGTCATCCTTGCCGCCGCGACGCCGATTGTCGCCTTCGGGTTCTATATCGTTCTCGGCGCCCCGAGCCAACCCGACCTGCCCTACGCCAAGCGCGACATCAGCGCCGAAATTCAGGCCCGCGAAGGCCGCCTGCAAAAGGCCGAGGTGCTGCAGTTGACGGCGAAGCTGGTTGAGGCCCTGAAAAAGAGGCCCACCGACATCAAGGGCTGGCTGCTGTTGGGCCGCACCTACCTGACCATCAACGAGTTCCAGGGCGCGCTGGAAGCCTTCCGCCGCGCCACCGAGATTTCGAACCGCCGCGCCGACATCGCCGCCAGTTACGCCGAGGCGATGATCCTGGCCGAAAACGGCAAGGTCACCGCGACCGCGCGAAAACTGTTCACCGAGATTCTGGCCGGCGATCCCTTCGACCCCAAGGCGCATTATTACCTTGGTCTGGAAAAGGCCCAGGCCGGAAACCTGCGAGGCGCCCTACAGGCCTGGACGGACCTGATCCAGCTTTCACCCGCCGACGCGCCGTGGCTGGACTCCGTCCATCAGCAAATCAACAGCACCGCCAAGGAGCTGGGCATCGACCCATCGACGGTACTAGCATCGGCCAGGGCGACGGTGCTGTCGCTGACCAGGGGCCTGGGCTCGCCCAAATCATCGTCCCTGCCGCGGATGTCGATGCCGCCCGCCGCGTCTTCCCCCGCCCCGTCTTCCCCCGGCCCGTCTTCCTCCGGCCCGTATTCCTCCGCCGCGTCTTCTCCCGCCCCGTCTTCCCCCGGCCCGTCATCCCCGCCCACTTCCTCGTCACCAAAAGGCCCGAGCGCCGCCGAGGTTAAGGCCGCCGGGCAGATGTCGGCCGGTGACCGCGACCAGATGATTCGCTCGATGGTCAACCGCCTCGCCGACCGGCTCAAGCAAAACCCCGACGATCTCGCCGGATGGCAACGCTTGGCGAAGGCCTATGAGGTGCTCGGCGATCAGGACAAAGCCGCCGCCGTCCGCAAAAAAATCGAGGCCCTGACCAAGTAGCGCCTTGCCCGGCGACGGTCTCCACCACCCTTGAAATACGGGTTTGATTCATGGGAGCCTCTTCTTGCTAATATCCTGTCATTAGCGGCGGTTTCGCCTGGTGTGGGATTGGGGGCAGAACTCATGTTGAGCGAAAAACATCGCGGCCGAATCATCGAAGCCTGCGAGATTCTGCGCGCCGCCGAACGCCCGGTCCGTGTCCTGCGGAGCATCAGCTGGCCGCCCGAGGTCGCGGCGTCCTTCTTCGCCAAGGGTGCGCGCGAAATGCCGGAAGTCCGTTACACGCCCATCGATCCCTCAGCCGTGACAGAATTGGTGGAGAAGGCACGACGCTTGGCGGACGGATCGTCGCCCATCCACACCTGGTTACAACGGGTGGCGGGAACCATCAGTACCGGCGCCCGCATGATCGCCGCCATCGGCACGCCGGATTTCCATCATTATTCCGTCGAACTCTACAGGTCTCCGACGGAGCCCATCCTCGACGAAGTGACCCAACCGCTAGCGCTGGCCCGCCAAATCGCCGAAACCCTCGCTGTCTTCATCCAAGACCCCGACAATGGGAAGTCCGACGTGCCGATGGCGGCGACGATGACGGCCGAGGAGATAGGCGCCCGCATGCGGCCAATCCTCCTCCGGTTTTTCGGCAATCACACGCCCCAGATCGATATCGTCGATACCTTGTCGGCGAATGCCCTTGCCGGCAGTCGATATATCCGCCTGCGGCGCGGCGCGGCGTTTTCCGAGCGCGATCTCCAGCAACTGGTCCAGCACGAGGCCTTCATCCATATCGGAACGTCGTTGAACGGCAGGGAACAGTCGATGCTGCCGATTCTAGCGGCCGGCCATCCGGGCACGACGCGAACCCAGGAAGGCCTTGCCGTCTTCGCGGAAATGATCAGCGGTTCCATGGATCCGGCGCGAATGCGGCGCCTTGCCAACCGGGTGATTGCCATACAGATGGCTATCGAGGGGGCCGATTTTCTCGATATCTACCGCTTTTTTCTTGAGCACGAAACCAAGCCTCAGCAGGCTTTTGAAAGTGCGCGCCGGGTCGTTCGTGGGGGGGTGCTTTCCGGCGGCGCCCCCTTCACCAAGGACGTAGTATACCTTGAGGGATTATTGGGTGTTCACAATTTTCTGCGCGCGACGGTGCAGTTCGGGCGGTTAGACTGCCTCCATTTGTTGTTCTGCGGCAAGCTTGATGTCGAGGATTTACCGGCGATGGTAATGCTGGCGGAAAACGGGCTCTGCAAATTCCCTAAATTCCTGCCGCCATGGGCCGCCGATTCAGGATTCCTGATCTCTTACCTGGCCTATTCGTCGTTTCTTAACCAGGTCAATCTGGACCGGGTTCGTCTTCACTATTCCAATCTCCTCGCCAACGTGCCGAAACTCGACATTCCCGCATGGCAGGCTGAATAAGGCCCCCGATGACTCACATCGGTCATCCATTGTGAGGACAGTCTTGAAATTTTTCATTGCGGCAAGGCCCGGCCAAGCCTAGGGATTGTCGGATGAAACCAAAACCCATTCCGCTCTTTGCCATTATCTTCGGCGCGGCGATCCTTCAGATCGCCAACGGCGTCCTTGGCGTCATTATTCCTTTGCAACTGGGATTGGCAAAGACATCCGCGTCGGGAATTGGCCTCGTCGTCACCGCCTATTCCATTGGCTTTCTGATCGGCTGCCTGAAGTCACCGGGCTTGATTCGCGACATTGGACACATTCGCGCTTTTGCGGCGTTGGCGGCGATCTTCAGCGTTAGCTCCTTGCTTTTTATGACGGTTGAATGGCCTCCGGCATGGGCCCTGCTTCGACTTGCCGGAGGGTTCTCCGCCGCCGGACTGTATGCGGTTATTGAAAGCTGGGTAGCCGATCACGCCCCACCCGCCGGGCGCGGCCGCCTGCTGGCGATTTACATGGTCTGCAACAAGGCCGGGCTGATGCTGGGCCAGGGCGTGTTGTCGCTCGGTGATACAATGGAGGGTGGATTTTATTTGCTGGCGGGCATCTGCGCGGCCATTTCCATCGTCCCTGTCTCGTTGACCCG
This sequence comes from Pseudomonadota bacterium, assembly GCA_027624235.1. Taxonomy (GTDB): domain Bacteria; phylum Pseudomonadota; class Alphaproteobacteria; order Rhodospirillales; family Casp-alpha2; genus Casp-alpha2. The sequence goes on from JAQBYB010000004.1 coordinate 30,702, forward strand.
CACCGGCGGCCCGCCGACCCGGGATGTCGCCACGCTGTCGTTTCGCGAGCTCTACCGCATCGCGCCCATCGGAATCGTCGGCTGCCTAGGCGCCGGCCTGGTCAATCCGACCATGCTGGGGCTGCTGCCGGTGTATGGTTTGGAAATCGGCGTCAGCGCCCGACACATTCCGCTTCTGATCGTGGCGGCGCAATTCGGCACCTTCCTCCTGCAATGGCCACTGGGATGGTTTTCGGATCGCGTTGACCGGCGTTGGGTTATCGTTCTGGCGACGGCGGGAAGCAGCGCGGTCGGGCTGGTTCTGGCCATGGCCGGTAATATCGGCCTGCCGCTTTTGTTGATTTTGTTCGGCCTGTGGGGCGGCTTCGCCCTGTCGATGTATGCTGTCTGTATTGTCCACGCCGGCGATCATGTCGATCGTAATCAGTTTGTGCCGCTCGTCAGTTCCCTGATGTTGGTCTGGGCCATCGGAGCGTCCGCCGGCCCGCCCCTGGCCGCTCTCACAATGGAACTGTACGGCGCGGTCGGCTTAATGTACTTCGTCACCACGATTTCCGCGATGATCGGCGGCTTCGCCCTCTGGCGCATGAACCGCCGCGGTCCCATCGCCGTCGAAGACCGCGATGCCTTCATCAATATCCCGGCCTCCAGCCCCGAGGCCGGTGTCCTGGTCGGAAATATCGACCGCCAACCCGCGAAAGCCAAACATCCTGATGATGCATAAGTCCGGCAACCGGTTGGCCCGGCAGTTTTTCAGTCAACCGGCGAAGCGGTAGCCGAGGATCTTGTAGGCCAACTTCGCCGCCAGAAAATCACAGGCGTGCCAGCCCGGAATGGGGGCGAGTTCGCAAATGTCGGCGCCGACAATATCGGCGGCTTCGCAGGCGCCCTTGATGATCGGCATGACGTCGTCCCAGAACAGGCCGCCCGGTTCGGGCGTGCCGGTGGCCGGCATCAGGCTGGAGTCGAAGCCGTCGACGTCGACGCTCAAATAGACGGGCCGCCCGGAAAGGTGCGAGATGATTTCACCGACATCCCAATTTCGGCGGTCCTTGGCCCAATAGATGTTGATGCGGTGGCGGTTTTCCTCGAGGAAGGGAATCTCCTCCGCCGAAATGTTGCGGATACCGACGGAGACAAGCGATACCCCGGCGATATCCAGGCACCGCCGCATGGCGGCGGCATGGGAATAGTGCTCGCCTTCGTAGCCGTCCCTGAGGTCCGCATGGGCGTCGAACTGTAAGATGACAAGGCCGTCGTGGCGCCGCGCCAGGGGCCTGATCGCCCCCGCGGTCAGGGAATGTTCACCGCCGAGAACGAACGGAAAGCGGCCTTGGTCGAGAACGTCTTCGACGATCCCTTCCAACTGGGCCAGGGCGGCTTTGACCCCCGCGGACCCCCCGTCGATGGCAAAGGGCGCCAGGGTCGATAGCCGGAATTCGCGGTACGGCTCGCGCCACAGGTCCTCGTCAAATAATTCGACCTGATGCGACGCATCGATGATCGCCTGGGCGCCATGCGCGGTGCCGCCGCCGTAGCTGGTTGAGGCCTCCAGCCCGAAGGGGATGACGGTAACGCCGGGTTTTTCTTCTGTCGCCGCTTCCGCGTTCTCGCCGGACAGGCCGAGAAAGCCCTTCTGCGCGGGAAGAATGTTCATCGGCGCTGGAAAAGATCGGCAAACCTTCGCCGCCGCCGGTTCTTCCAATGGCCGCGGTGATACGCGTCACTGGCCAGCAGGGGGATGACGCTGCCGGCCTCGGCAAAGACCATCTGTTCCAGCGCCGTATCGACCTTACCCCAGGAAGCGGCCTCCTTGAGGGTGGAGCTGCTGCAGGCGCCGTCACGGACGTCGGCGACGGTAATCTGGATGGCGTACTTGTGCACATCGACGTCGCGGCCAAGAATTTCGGCGCAGACGACGGTATCCTGAGCGAAGTTTTTCGGCACGCCGCCGCCGACCATCAGCAGACCCGTTGTTCCGGCCTTGATCTTGATGTCGGTGAGTTCGCGGAAATCGCGCACGGAATCGATGGTGAGATGGCGTTCTGGGTTCCGGTCCTGGTGAAGGACCAGCCCAAAACCGGCGCTGGAATCGGTAAAGGCCGGGCAAAACACGGGGACGCCGTTCTCATACGCCGCCTGCACCAGAGAGTCCGCCTTGCCGGCCTTGCCGGATGCAAGATAGGCCCCCATGGCATGAATGAACTCGCGCGACGTATGCGGCCGGGGCGGAAGACTGTCGGCAATTTCGCCGATGACGCTGTCGCAAGTCTGCAGGTCTTCTTCGTCGATATAGGTATCATAGATCCGATCGATGAGGTGGCTCCGCAAGTACTGGTCATCAATATCCGGTGTACCCTGGAAATGACGAAACCCCAGGGCCTCGAAAAAATCCATGTCAACGATGCTGGCGCCGGTGGCGACAACGGCGTCAACCATGTTGTATTTGATCAGGTCGGAATAGATCCGCATACAGCCGCCCGCCGATGTCGAGCCGGCCAGGGTCAGGATGATCGAACAGGTCTGATCGGCCAGCATGGTGTTGTAGATGTCCGCCGCCCGCGCCAGATCGCGGGACGTGAACGACATTTTCGCCATGCTGTCGATAATCGGGCGGGCGTCGATGGCCGTCATGTCGATGTGCTCGACAGGCGTGCTCAGCAACGCTGCCTTTTCGTTCTTGGTTTTTATTTTCGAGCTCATGAAGTTTTTCCAGCGTTTTGTTGCAGGGGCCTGTTTGCGCTGGGCCAATCCGTGGAGGCCCCGGCACGGTACATGGTCAGCATCGGCGCATCGGTGAGCACGGCCATTTCGTCAGAGTGGAAGCCGTTGAAATGGGTTCGCATGGTGGAGCCATAGGCGCCGGTCAGGCCAATTTCGATGTAGTCGCCTTCGCCAATGTCATCGGGCAGCATGAAGGGGCCTTTCATGAAGTCCAAGCCATCGCAGGTCGGGCCGTAAAAAGAAAAGGGCATAAGCTGTCCGGGCACGCTGCCCTTGGGACGGATGGCGCGGGCCGGAAAGATAAAGCCGGGCACGCCGGCATCGAAGAGGCTGCCGTAAGTGCCGTCGTTGATATAGAGAAAACTGCCTCGGCGAAGGTCGACGCGGACGAGAGTCGACGCCGCCTCCGCGACCAGGGCGCGCCCGGGCTCCGCCCAGACTTCGCAGACGTCGCTGACGGGAAGGGTCTTCAAGGCGGAGGCGATCTCTCCCAGGTAGACGTTGAGTGGCGGTGGGGCCATATTCGGATAGGCGGACGGGAACCCGCCCCCGACGTCGATGATATCCAGCGTCACGCCGGAGGACACGATCAGGTCGCGCACCATGTGGATGGCGGTTCCGTAGGCGGAGGGCGACATGCACTGAGAGCCGACATGGAAGCAAACCCCGAGCCGCCTGGCCAGCGACCGGGATTTGAAAAGCAGGTCCGCGCCCGCCAACGGCTCGATTCCGAACTTGGAGGACAGGTCCAGTTCCGCATGAAAATTGGGGACCGCAAGGCGGATCAGAAGATTAAGGTCATCGGCGTTGCCCGTCGCGGACAGAATTTTCTCCAACTCCGCCTCGGAATCGAGGGCGAAATCCCGCACCCCGTATTGGAAATATGCATGACCGATGGCGTCGCGGCTTTTCACCGGATGCATGTAGGAAACCCGCGCGCCGGGAAAGCGCCGGGTGATCTGTTCGATTTCCGTGATCGAGGCGACATCGAAGCGCCGGACGCCCGCGTCGTAGACGGCGTCGAGGATTTCCGGCGTCGGATTGGTTTTGACGGCGTAGAGAATTTCACCGGGGAAATTGCGGACAAAATAACTGCTGGCACGAGCGGCTGCGGCGGGCCTAAGACAGGTGACTGGTCTTGTCGGCGCTAAGGCGCTAACCAGAGACCTTGCAGAATTGAACCGGTCCATCTCATGGAGCCTCCAAAGGATTGCTATATCCTAAACCGCCCCAAAATTAGGACCGGGAATTTGGAAATAAGGGTGAAATCACCTCCTGTAAAGAAAAAAATGATCATCTCGAAGCTTCAAGCCAGGAGACGGATCGGACGGCATGATCTGAAGCCGCATTTCCGCACCGTGAACCCCTGTAATTTGAAGGCAATACAGCCAACGGCCATCCCGGACGGAGCCCACTCATCCGCACTGAGCGAATATCGGTCAGATCGTCTATACTCTCGTTTTAGCGTCCTTCCATAATCTCATTTTAAGGCCCTGACACTGAACCCATGACCGACGATTCGTTGATTAAAATAAAAAAAGAACCGGTCCGGGTTTGGGATTTGCCGACCCGCGTCTTCCATTGGACGTTGGCGGTCTTGGTGGTGTTCGCCTTAATAACATCCGAGGCGGAAGGAGGCCTGTTCTGGACTCACTTGGCCGCCGGGTACGGGGTCATGGGGTTGGTCGTGTTCCGGCTGGTCTGGGGGGTGATCGGCACACGCCATGCCCGGTTTACCGATTTCGTGCGACCGTGGGCCGTGGTCCGCGACCACATCAAGGCGATGTTGCGGTCCTCCTTATCCCGCTCCATGGCCGGCTCCGTTGGCCATACCCCCGCCGGGGGCTGGATGATCATCGCCCTGTTGGCGGCGCTGGCGCTGCTGATCGCAACCGGGTTTTTCGCCGGTGACGAGGGCGACAAAGGACCACTGGCGCACTATATCGGGGCGTGGCTTGCCGATGCGATGAGCGAGGCGCACGAAAGCCTGAACGGCCTGTTGTGGACTCTGGTTGGCGTTCACGTCGGCGGCGTTTTGTTTGTTTCCTATACAACCAAGGACAATCTCATCCGCGCCATGTGGACGGGCCGCAAGGAGCAAATCGCTGGCGAAGATATTCCAGCGGCTGGAATCCCGCGGGTGGCGCTATCGGTCACGGTCGGCGTCGTCGCCGTCGTCGCCATCGTTGCCGCCGCCTGGTGATCGCGGGCTCTGGAAATTGCCGCGGCGGTGCCTTATAACCCTGCCATGAGTTTAGAAACAATCGCGCTGTTTTTTGCCGCCAGCTTCATCATCAAGGCGACGCCGGAACAATTCTGATCGGCACCGGCGGCGCGGTGGCCACCTCTTAATGTCGGGGATTTAAATGAGCGCTTTCAAGACAATCGACGACCTCGACGTGCAGGGCAAACGCGTCCTGGTGCGCTGTGACATGAACGTGCCGATGAAGGATGGCCGCATTACCGACGCCACCCGCATCGAACGCTCGCTGCCGACCATCAACGACCTGCTGGCTGCCGGCGCCGGGGTCATCGTGATGTCCCATTTCGGCCGGCCCAAGGGTCAGGTGGTCAAGGACATGAGCCTCAAGCCGGTGGCGCAAGCCCTGGCCAAGGCGCTCGGCCGCGACGTCGCCTTCGCCGGAGACTGCATCGGCCCGGAGGCCCAACGGGCGGCCCAGGTGGTTGCCTCGGGCGGCATCGCGATGCTGGAAAATCTGCGTTTCCACGGCGAAGAAGAAGCCAACGACGCGGCCTTCGCCGGCAAGCTGGCGGAGCTCGGCAATTTTTACGTCAATGACGCGTTTTCCTGTGCGCACCGGGCCCATGCCTCGACCGAGGCCATCGCCAAACTGTTGCCGTCGGCGGCGGGGCGGTTGATGCAGGCGGAACTGGTGGCGCTCGGCGACGCGCTGGAAAACCCGGAACGCCCGGTCGCGGCGCTCGTCGGCGGCGCCAAGATATCGTCAAAGATGACGGTGCTGGGCCACCTGGTCAGCAAGGTCGATATGCTGATCATCGGCGGCGGCATGGCCAACACCTTCCTGTTCGCGCAAGGCATCGATGTCGGAAAATCGCTGTGCGAAACCGATATGGCCGACGCCGCCAGGGACATTCTGAACAAGGCCGCCGAGGCCGGCTGTGAAATCGTGCTGCCCATCGATGCCGTCGTCGCCACGGAATTCGCCGAAGGGGCGGCGTCCGAGACCGTGCTGCTCAACGCCATCCCCGCCGACGCCATGATGCTGGACGTCGGCCCGGCGTCCGTCGCCGACCTGATGGCGCGTTTGGCGCAATGCAAGACCCTGGTCTGGAACGGGCCGCTCGGCGCGTTTGAGGTCAAGCCCTTCGATACCGCCACCAACGCGGTCGCCCGGGAAGCCGCCAAACTGACGGCGGCGGGCCGCCTGCTCAGCGTCGCCGGCGGCGGCGACACGGTGGCGGCGCTGGCCAATGCCGGTGTGCAGGACCAATTCACCTATGTCTCGACGGCAGGCGGTGCGTTCCTGGAATGGCTGGAGGGCAAGGAGTTGCCGGGCGTCGCGGCGTTAAGCCGCGCAGAGTAATACGCGGCGTTAAGCCGCGCAGAGTAATACGCGGCGTTAAGCCGCGCGGAGCAAGGGATTAAAAAGGGAATGGAGATGTGGGGATAAGAAAAAGTAATGCGCCGAAGGCGCGGTAGAATCTATCCCTTCTCTTCTTTTTTACTTCTCTGTGATCGCCGTGGTGAAAGTCTTTTTTCTTTCCGGATGGACGAGGGGCACCCTCACGCCTTTTTCGGCGGGGCGCCCTGATTGCCGGTATTGTCTTGGGAGGGCTTTTCCGTTTTAGCCACGCTGCCCGGCCTGACTTTTGAGATCACGTCGTCCAGCATGTGTTGCAGGTATTCTGACTGGGTCAGCAACTTGGTGGTCGCCTCCAGGGCCTGGGCCGACGCGGTGGCGCCGATTTCCTGCGCCATTCTGGTGACATCGATCATGGTGTTGCGGACGGTGCCGGTGGTTCTCTCGGCGCGCTCGGTGGCGTCGCGGATGGCGTCGAAACGCTTGGCCATGTCAGCGTCCAGAAACCGGGACGCCTCGACCGGCTCCCTGCCCTGACCGGACAGGATAACCAGATTGCTGGGGCCGTCGTCCTTCGGCCCGCCGCGGAACGCCAGCAGGTTGGTCTGATCGCGGATCGCCATCACCAACGCGCTCATATCATCGATTTGGCGGACCGCATCCTCGATGCCGTTAATCAGGGCTTCGGTGCGCTCCACGTCGTCGGCCGCCGCCGTCACGTATTGGCTGAAACTGGCGAGTTGGCGGCTGACCGAAGAAATCGGGCCGCCCCGGTTGATGCCGGAGGCTAAATTGGCGGCGGGCATGGGATCGGGGTAAGGCGCGGCGGGAACCGGCGGCGGCGCGTCCTCCGTTTCGTCGGAAAGCAGCGCCGCGCGGGCGGCGGAACTGGCCACCCTGCCTTGGTCTTCGACCGCTTCCAGGGCGTCTTTAAGGCGTGAATGGGTTTGCTCCAATTCGCGGCGCAGATGTTCCAGCTCGGACAGGTCGCCGACCCAATGATCCAGCGCCCTGGCGACGACGCCGATGGCGCAGCTGTTACCGCGGGCGGGGATGGAAACGCCGCGATCACCATCGGCAAGACGGCCCGCCACCGCCGCCAAATCACGCAGCGGCGTGGTCATCGAACGGATCACCGCCAGCCCGATGATCATCAACACGATAATACCAGCACCGCCGCCGATGCTGATCATCGAGCGCGACAGCATCTTAAGGGAGGCCAGTGCCGCCGCCGCTTCGTCACGCCGGGATGCGGAAAACCCGGCCAAGATGTCTATGGACGGCGTCATGTATGCGATCAGGTCATCGAAACGCTGGGTTTCTTCGCTAAAATTGAAGCGCGAATTAATCATCGCCAGCAGGGTGGTCTCGTGCTGTGTCAACAAATCCTGCAGCACCACTTTGCGGTTACTGGGGATTTTTGTTTCGTGCAGGAAGACAATCAGGGTTTGGTAGCGTTTCTGGATTTCCTCGACCCCCTTCTTGTAGCCCGACAGCAGCGTTTCCTTGCCTTCCTGGTTGATGCGCGCGACTTGGCCGGCGAGGTTGGCATAACCGGCGGTCGAAAACTTGGCCTGCAGGTCCTCGGTGGCGTTTTTAAGATCCAGGCTCAAGCCGGTGCCGTCGGCCAGCCCCAACGCCTTTTCCGAAGCCACCAGTTTCGCGAACAATTCATCGTACTGGCCGAGACCATCGCGCAGTGTGGCGATTTGTTTGCTCATCGCCGCGGTTTCCGGCATCCGCGCCAGCCGGGTGATGGCATCGGTTACGGTTTTGAGGTGAAGGCCGAAGCCATCTGCGATGGCGATATCCTTTTTCAGCAGAAACGACTTTTCCTCGGCGCGGGCGTTGGCGACGCCCTTTTCCATATGAGAGACCAACGTCGCCAGGCGCTCGGCCCGCGACCAATCGTCGAGGACTGAAAAGACCCTGCTTTCAACAAAAAAATAGAGCCCGGCGAAGGCGGCAAGGGCGATCAGGCCCGACAGCAAGAACAACCGCCGACGGGCGTCCAGGCTTTGGCCGCCCATAAACGTGCGCCCGGCCTCATCTTCGAGGCGCAGGTGCAGGAACTCATGGTCGCGGTTGTCGTCTGCGTTCATCCATCCCCCTGGATACGGAATTTTTGGCGCAAATGCTGGGACAAATGCGCAGATTGGATCAACTTTACCATATTATTCCTATGTTCCCGGATATTTTTCTTTTATTCGGATTACCGGCAAGGGATCAAATGGGTCTTGGATGTTGATCATAATTTTACACTCGGCTAGCGTTAAACGTTACAATTGATCCTGGCCCGTTTTTTTCGGGTTATATTAAAACTGATAATTCGTTTTCACCAAGGTTCAACCAAGGGAGGGCAAGCCCATGAAGATTTTCAATACAAGAAGCGTCCTTACCGGCGCGGTTTTGGCCATTGCGGCCATAGCGGCTCCGATCCAGGCGATGGCGGCGGAAAAGCTGGTCATCGTTACGTCGTATCCGACCGACACCACCGTCACCGTCGGCAAGGCCTTCACCAAGGCCACCGGCATCGAGGTCGAGATGCTGAGGAAGGGAACCTCCGCCTGCATCAAATACCTGCAGTCGACCGCCGCCAACAACACCTCCGACATGTTCTGGGCATCGGCGCCGGATGCCTTCGAGGTCCTGAAAGGCGACGGCCTGTTGCAAAAGTACCAAGTCAAGGTCAAGGGGATTCCGGAAATGGTCGGCGCCTTTCCGATCAACGACCCCGATGGCTATTACAAGGGGTTCGCGGCGTCCGGGTACGGCTTCATGTGGAATACCCGCTACATGAAAGCCAAGAACCTGCCGGTGCCCAAAACATGGGCGGATTTGACCAAACCCATCTATTTCGGCCACATCGGCATGAGCTCGCCGTCGCGTTCCGGCACCACCCACCTGACCGTCGAAACCCTTCTCCAGGGTATGGGCTGGGAAAAAGGCTGGGACCTGATGAAGGGCATCGCCGGCAACTTCAAGACCGTCACCGAACGCAGCTTCGGCGTTCCCGACGGCGTCAACTCCGGCCAATTCGGCATCGGCATCGTCATCGACTTCTTCGGCCTGTCGTCCCAGGCGTCGGGGTTCCCGGTCGATTTCCTGTATCCGAAGGTAACGACGCTGGTGCCCGCCAACATCGCCATCGTCAAGAACGCGCCGAACCAGAAAGCCGCCGCCGCCTTCATCGAATACCTGCTGTCGCCGGAAGGCCAGGAGGTTCTTCTCGATCCGAAGATCCGACGCCTGCCGGTCAACCCGGCGACCTATGCCAAGGCGCCCGAGGGCTTCCCCAACCCGTTCAAGGACAAGTCCATCGGCGCAGCCGTGAAGTTCGACCTGAACCTGTCGAAAAACCGCTACAACATCATCAATTCGCTGTTTGACGTGATGGTCACCTATCGGTTGGATGATCTTCGCGCCGCCACCAAGGCCATTCAGGCGGCGGAAGCCAAAGGCAAAAGCGCCGCGGCCAAAAAGCTGATCACCGAAGCCAAGGCGCTTGTCGCCATGGTGCCGATCACCGCGGCCAAGGCCGGCGAAAAGGACTTCAACAATATCTTCAAGAAAAAGCGCAAGAAAGCTAGCGTGAAGATCACCGGTCGCCAGGCCGAGTTCGAACAGGCCTGGGACACCCAGATCAAAGCCAACTACGCCAAGGCCGAGGAGTTGGCGAACAAAGCCGCTTCCATGTAGGAAGCCTAACCTTCCAATAACGGGGTCCGGCGAGATGGCATACCGAACCGGGCCCCGTTTATTTTGTTGTTTTTTCTGACGCCGGAGGACGGCTTGAATTTGATTTCACGCAGCCATTGGGGGGTCAACGCCCTGGCCTTGTGCATCGGCCTGTTCCTGCTCGTCTTCCTTGTCATTCCCGTCGTCACGGTTGTCATCGTCGCCTTTCAGGATCCCGGCACCGGCGCGTATACGCTCGTCAATTTCGTTGATTTCTTCAACACCTCCTTGTTCCAGGAATCGTTTCTGAATTCCTTCTACGTGGCCAGCATGTCGGTAGTGGTGGCGACGATCATCGCCATCCCGCTGGCCTATTTCACGACCCGGTTCAACTTTTCCGGCGCCGTCCTGATCCAGACCTTGGGCATCATCCCTTTGATCATGCCGCCGTTCGTCGGCGCCGTCGCCATGCTGTTGCTGTTCGGCGAAAACGGCTCGGTCAATCTGCTGTTCGACGAATGGTTCGGCTTCACCATTCCGTTCATGCAGGGACTGAACGGCGTCATCTTGGTGGAATCCATTCATTATTTCCCGTTTATCCTGATCAATCTATCGGCGGCGTTGCTGAACATCGACCGCGCCATGGAGGAATCGGCGCAGAATCTGGGCGCCAGCGGCACGCGGCTGTTCCGGCGCATCGTCTTCCCGCTGGCCATGCCCGGCTACGTGGCCGGCGCCTCGCTGGTCTTCCTCAAGGTCTTCGACGATCTCGGCACCCCGTTGCTGCTCAACATCAACAACATGCTGGCCCCGCAGGCGTATTTGAGGGTTTCATCAATCGGTATTTCCGATCCCATGGGCTATGTGATCTCGGTTATTTTGGTGACGTTTTCCCTGTTTTCGTTGTGGGTGGCGTTCCTGGCGCTCAAGGACAAGGATTATTCCACCGTCCAGAAAGGCGGCGGCGGCCTGATGAAGCGCGACCTCAGGACGTGGGAGAAGATCGGCTGCTACGCCGTCGTTATTCTGATTCTGCTGATGGTGCTGTCGCCGCATTTGGGTTTGGCGTTGCTGTCCTTCGGAACCGTCTGGTCCTACAGCGTGCTGCCCGACGCCTTCACGTTCGCGCATTATGGAAACATGTTCAGGGTGGCCGGCCCGTACATTTCGAACACCCTGCTGTACGCCGGGCTGGCGGCGTTCATCGACATCTTCCTGGGCACCGCCATCGCCTACGTCGTGTTGCGGACCGGCGTGGTCGGCCGCAAATGGCTGGACTTCATCGCCATGGGCGCGGTCGCGGTGCCCGGCGTCGTCATCGGCATCGGCTATTTGCGCACCTTCGTCGAATTCAACGTGCCGATCATCGACAAGCCGCTGGCGTCATGGTGGGTGGTGATCGTCATCGCCTTGTCCATCCGCCGCCTGCCCTATGCATTGCGCGCCTGTATGGCGGCGTTGCAACAGGTCAGCGTGATGCTGGAAGAAGCCGCCGAAAACCTGGGCGCGACCAAATCGCGAACGGTCCGCCGCGTCGTCGTGCCGTTGATGACCGGCGGCATCCTGGCCGGGTTCGTCACCAGCTTCGCCACCGCCTCGGTCGAACTGTCGGCGACCATCATGCTGGTCAACACCGAAGCCGACGCGCCGCTGGCCTATGGCATCTATCAATTCATGCAATCGGCGGCGGGGCGCGGACCGGGGGCGGCGCTGGGCATCATCGCCGTCCTGATCGTCGGCACCGCCACCTACATTTCCCACCGCGTTATCGAACGCACCGAGAGACAACGCAGCGATGGCGGCATCGTCGTCGCGGAAGTAGCCGGAGCAGCCCCATGACCGAGATCAGACCCGATGCCGTCGCCGTCACCATCGAAAACCTCAGCCTTTCCTTCGGCGACACCGAAGTGCTGAAGGGCGTCAACCTGACCATCGAACCAGGGGAATTCTTTACCTTCCTGGGACCCTCCGGGTCCGGCAAATCGACCCTGCTGCGCGCCATCGCCGGATTCGGGCCGAACCCGGGCGGGCGCATCCTGATCGGCGACGATGACGTCACCCGCCAGCCGCCGTGGACACGCAATGTCGGCATGGTGTTCCAGAGCTACGCGCTGTGGCCGCATATGACGGTGCGCAAAAACGTCGCCTTCGGGCTCGAAGAACGTAAATTAATGCCGAAGGAAATCAAGGCGCGGGTCGATGAGGCGCTCGACCTGGTCGGCCTGCTGGACTTTGCCGAACGCCGCCCGTCGCAGCTTTCCGGCGGCCAGCAGCAACGCGTGGCGCTGGCCCGCACCATCGTCATCGAACCTCGGGTGTTGCTGCTCGACGAGCCGCTCTCGAACCTGGATGCCAATCTTCGCATTCAAATGCGGCGCGACATATTGAGCCTGCAACGAACTTTGAAACTGACCACCATCTTCGTCACCCACGACCAGGAAGAAGCCAACACCACATCGGACCGCATCGCGGTATTGGACCAGGGAATCATTCAACAGGTGGGCTCACCCATTCATCTCTACGACGAACCCGTCAACCGCTTCGTCGCCGATTTCCTGGGCACCGCCAACCTGATTGACGGCCCCCTGGAGACGGTGGACGGCACCGCCTTATTTGAATCAGATAATGGCGGCACCGCCATGTTTCGGCCGCAAGACCTCACCATACAACCGCCGCCCGGCACCGCCGGCCCCGATGCCGCCCTTCTCTCGGGACGGGTTGAGCACCGGGAATTCCTGGGCAACCTGATCCGCTACAACGTCACCGTCGGCGGACGCTCCCTCATCGTTGAAGATTCTCACAACGCCGGACGTCCGGCCTTTTCCCCCGGCGACGATGTCGCCTTGGCCCTGGACACCCGAAATATCCGCATCCTGACCGGCTAATTTAGAGATTCCGTTAACCTTTACCGCCTACGGTAAGCTGATGACGGACGGGGTTGGCAACATCAATTCAACCATAACGCCGGTGGCCAAACGGCCCAGCGTTTATCAATCGGAATCGAATCGCGAAGTCCAGGCGCGGGCCAATTCGATCCAGCAACGAACCTCGAACGAGGAACGCGACGGGCTGACCCGCCTCAACCGGATTTTGGGCTCCAATCAGCCACTCAGCGATAACGTGCCGCGTGGATTTTACCTGAATATCAGGGTTTAGCACTCCCCGGCCATCCGGCCCGGCGTTGCAAACCCCAATGGGCAGTGACAGACTCCCCTCCTTCGCTTGGGAAGGAGAACCCCGACCGTGTCCTGGACATCCAACGCGCTGACCGAATTACTGGGAATCCGGATTCCCATCATCCAGGCGCCGATGGCCTGATCGACGCCGGCGGCCTCGGCTCGCTCGGCTGCGCCTTCATGAACCCCGAACAATTCGCCGATCAATGCGCCATGGTGCGCGGTGCCACCAACGGCGCCTATAACGTCAATTTTTTCACCCACAGCGAACCAAGCCTGGACCCCGACCGGGGCGAAAAAATGCGCGGCGCCCTCAAGCCCTATTATGATGAATTCGGCCTGGGCGCGGTGCCGGCGGCAATACCGTCCGCCGCCAGCTTTGATGAGGCGACACTGGACGCCGTGCTGAAAGCAGCGCCGCCCATCGTCAGTTTCCATTTCGGGCCGCCGAGCCCCGACATGGTGCAGGCGATCAAGGCCACCGGCGCGGTGGTTCTCAGTTCCGCCACCACCGTCAAGGAAGCCCGCCTGCTGGAACAAGGCGGCTGCGACGCCGTTATCGCGCAAGGGTTTGAGGCCGGCGGCCATCGCGGCACCTTCGCCGCGCCCTCCTCGATGCCGCGGACGACGACACCCGCATCACCTCCGCGTTTTCCGGGCGTCCGGCGCGCGGCCTGGAAAACCGCTACATCCGCGACATGGCCGGCCAGGAAGACATGTTCCCCGATTTTCCCATCAACAACACGCTGACCGGGCCGCTGCGCAAGGCCAGCGCCGACGCCGGCAAGCCGGATTTCATGTCGCTGTGGTCGGGCCAGGCGGCGGCGCTGTCGAAATCGCTGGCGGCGGCGGATTTGGTGGAGACGCTGGTGGCGGAAACCGACGCGGTTCTCAAACGCCTGCGAAAAAAATAAGCTAGCAGGCTGCTGAAAAACCCATGATTTGGTTGAGTGAGCCTTCGAGACGGACCTCCGGTCCTCCTCAGCGCGAGGTATAAGCTATTGTAATTCCTCATCCTGAGCCGCGCGCGCAAGCCGGCGAGTCGAAGGATTGTTGCCGCAAATCCACTTTTTCAGCAACCTGCTAGAGCAAATCCCGAGCGGATGGTTACATCCGCGACGACGAATTTGCGTCTAAAACAAAGGCGTAGAGCATTTTAGGTGAACGCAAGTGAACCGGAAATGCTCTAGCAGCCGTTTCACCACAGGGCGCACAGAGAGGCGTGTAAGGGAAGAGGATATGGGGGGAACGGGAATGACGACCATACCAATTAACAGGCGTGTGGCGAATCAATCTCTCTATCACTTAAACCTATTGGCCCGCGCGAAGCCTTTGGGCACCATCAGGCCGGCCTGGGCGCGTTTGCCGATCCAGCGTTTGATGTCGGTTTCCGTCCGGGTTCCCTGCTGGCCGGCCTGCCAGGTCAGCCCTTCCTTGGCGTTCAACGTCGTGATATCGGCAAGGCCGCCCTTGGCGTAGCGTTGCAGGATGACGCCGCGGCCCCGGGTCATCACCGGCAATTCGTCCAGGGGGATAATCAATAGCTTCCTGTTGGCGCCCAAAATCGCCAGATGATCAGCGTTCGCGCCGACGACAATGGCGGCCTGGGCCTCTTCGCCACTGCCTAGGTTAAGCACCTGTTTGCCGTTGCGGGTTTGGGCGATGAGGGAATCTTCCTCGACGATAAAGCCGCGCCCGGTTTCCGATGCGACCACCAGCCGGCGTCCCTTCCCTGCTTCCGGTTCAGGAGCAGGTGTATGAATGAACATGGCGACGGTGTCATGGCCCTCGGTCAGGTCGATCATCAGGCGCAGCGGTTCGCCATGGCCACGACCGCTGGGAAGCTTGTCACAGCCGAGCGTATAGAACCGCCCGTTGGTGGCGAAGATCACCAGCTTGTCGGTGGTTTCCGCATGCAGCACGAAGCGGCCGTGGTCGCCTTCCTTGTATTTCAGTTCCGAGGGATCGGTGATATGGCCCTTGTTGGCCCTGATCCAGCCCTTGTCGGAAGCGACGACGGTGATCGGTTCCTTTTCGATCATCGCGTCGAGCGGCACCACGATCGCCGGCGGCGGCTTGCCGATTACAGTGCGGCGCTTGCCCAACAGGGTCTTCGCTGAAAACTGTTTTTTGATTTCGGTGATTTCATTGGCGATCATCTTCCAGCGGCGGTCTTTGTCACGAAGCAGGCCGCGAATGGATTTTCCTTCCTTGGTCAGGTCCGAATGTTCCTGCTGAATTTCGCGCTCTTCGAGCTTGCGCAACTGGCGCAGGCGCATGTTTAAAATCGCCTCGGCCTGGACATCGGACAGCTTGAAGGCCTTCATTAATTTCGGCTTCGGTTCGTCCTGGGTGCGGATGATATGGATGATTTTGTCCAGGTTCAGGTATGCGATCAGAAATCCTTCGAGGATTTCCAGCCGGTGCTCTATTTTTGCGAGCCGATGCTTGGAACACCGAACCAGGACGTCATGGCGGTGATCGAGAAAGGCGGCCAGGGCTTCGCGCAGGTTCATGACGCGGGGCGTGTTGTTGGCGTCCAGAACGTTCAGGTTGAGGGAGAACCGGGTTTCAAGCTCGGTCTGGCGGAACAGTTGTTCCATCAGCATTTCGGCGTCGGTGGTGCGGTTTTTGGGTTCCAGCACGATGCGGATGGTGTCCGCTGACTCGTCGCGGACATCGGCCAGGATCGGAAGTTTCTTGTTAATGACCAGTTCGGCGATTCTTTCAATCAGCCGCGACTTTTGAACCTGATAGGGAATTTCGGTGATGACGATCTGATACATGCCGTGCGGCAGTTTTTCTTTTTCCCACCTGGCGCGCAGACGGAAACCGCCGCGCCCGGTGCTATATGCCTCAATGATGTTTTCCTTGGGTTCGACCAGGACCCCGCCGGTGGGAAAATCGGGGCCGGGAATAATACTGAACAGTTTCGAAAAGTGGACATTGGGAAACTTGATCAGGTGGATCAACGCGTCGCACAACTCGACAATGTTGTGCGGCGGTATCGATGTCGCCATACCGACGGCGATGCCGGCCGATCCGTTGGCGAGTAAATTGGGGAACCGCGACGGCAGCACCACCGGTTCGGAATCCTCGCCGTCATAGGTGTCGCGGAAATCAACGGCGTCCTCGTCGATGCCGTCCAGCAGGTTCCAGGCGATCTCGGTCAGTTTGGCCTCGGTATAGCGCATGGCGGCGGCGTTATCGCCATCGACATTACCAAAATTGCCCTGGCCGTCGACCAGCGGATAGCGTTGCGCGAATTCCTGGGACAGCCGCACCATGGCGTCGTAAATAGCCTGGTCGCCGTGCGGATGGTATTTGCCCATGACGTCGCCGACGATGCGGGCGCATTTTTTGAAGCCCGACTTCGGGTCCAGCTTCAACTTGCGCATGGCGTACAGCAACCGGCGGTGGACCGGCTTCAGTCCATCACGGACATCGGGCAACGACCGCGAGACGATGGTCGATAGCGCATAGGATAAATACCGTTCGCTCAGCGCGTCGGCTAATCGGGTGTCCCGGATATCCCCGGAGGTGGCGACCTTGGCCATTCTTGTTTCTCAAGTCCTAAAAGTGATCGAAGTTGGTTGATACAAAATATAGTATCCTATAGATGAAAATCGTCAATCCGTGGGTTTCAGGTGAATAATCCCCTGAGCGTAGAATTTTCACCTATGGCAAAGCCTTCACGTATGGCTTGCAAACAATCATTAAGGCAGCTAATTAGCCTCGGTTGGCTGCACATTATCTCGGTTGGCTGCACATTATATTGACTGAGATTAGCCTGATAACCGGCCCCCGGCGGCGACCTGTCGGAGGTTTCATACTAAGACGACAAAGGATGAGTTGAATAATGGCTACTGGAACTGTTAAGTGGTTTAACCGCGCCAAGGGTTATGGCTTTATCGAACCGGAAGATGGCTCGAAGGATGCCTTCGTGCATATCTCCGCGGTTCAAAACGCTGGCATGGAAACGCTGGACGAAGGTCAGAAAGTTCAATACGACCTCGTTGAAGGCGCGAACGGCAAATCTTCCGCTGAAAATATCGTTGATATGGGCAGCAGCGGCGCGCCGGCGAAGGCGCCGGCCGGTGATTCCGAAGACGCCGAGTAACAGCTGACCGCCCCGACCCACGGGCGTTTTTAGGATACCCTATCAAGTCTTGGAGGCTGGCTTCGGTCGTAGCCTTTCCGTAAGCCTGTTGCGGGCCGCCGGCAGACCGTTTTTGGTGTGCCCGTAAACATCCCTTTCAAGGAAGTAAGCGGTCAATGCCAGGCCGTCGGCGACCTCTTTGGCGGTGCCGAAGGCGCCTGATTGCAAAAGAAAGCCCGGTAACACCAATAGTTTCTTCTTATAAGGCTCCGCCGCCGCCAGCGACACCGCGCGGCCGGATTTCGGAGATACGTAGGCCAATTGATCATTCTGGCCGGTGGCGGCGCAGGTGCTGAGGTCAAGCGCGAAGCCGATCTCTCCCAGAAGACCCAATTCCCATTTGACGTAGGCCGAGGGCCAGTTTTCTTGCTGTAATGAGCCGATCAGCGCCAGCAGGCCGTCGAAAATGGGCTGATGCGGTTCGCGTTCGGCAAGCGCCCCTTCGGTGATCGCGCAGGCGGCACTGAGCCCGGCCAATTTCAGGGGGTCGCGCAACACCGTCGCGGCGAAGGCTTCCGTCATCTCACAACTATATGTACCCAGATGTTCGGCCAGCCGCGCCCGCCAACGGGCCTCGACCCGGTTGCCGGGTTGCAGGATGCCGCGGGCTTTTTTGCCGGCGCCGCCGCGCACCAGGCCCAAGTGCCTGCCGTGTTCACGGGTCAACAAGCAAACGATGGACGAAGTTTCGCCGTGCTTTTTCGCCGAGAGAACGATGCCGTCGTCTGTCCAGTCCATAACTTGAGGTTATCCCCTAGCCATGTGTAATATACAAGCGTATGAATATAGGCACTTAATAACTACATAACCTTCCAGGGAGAGATCAATATGCTGAAAAAATTAGGACTTCTCATTGTCGCGGCGGTTGCCTTCGGCACCGTGCAGCCGGTTGAGGCCGGTGAGTCCAGGGTTCTTAAACGGATCCAGGAACGCGGCGTCGTCAACATGGGTCACCGTGAATCGTCCGTTCCCTTTGCCTACATCGACAAAGACGGTAAGCCGATCGGCTATTCCATGGATATCTGCAACATGTACGTCGATAAAATCAGGGACACCCTGAAAATGCCGGACCTCAAGGTCAAACTCGTGCCGGTGACGTCACAGACCCGGATCGCGCTAATGGCCAACGGCACCATCGACATGGAATGCGGGTCCACCACCAATAACCTGACCCGGCAAAAGCAAGTCTCCTATCTTGCCGTGACCTTCATCACCGGCACCAAGATCGCCAGCAAGAAAGGTTCCGGCATCATGGAAATCGAAGACCTGAACGGCAAGACCATCGGTCTGTCGCAGGGAACCACCAACGAAAAAGCCATCAAGCGGGTCGCCGAGGAAAAGGGCATCAAGATCAAGATCATCCCCGTTAAGGATCATCCGCAAGGCTGGCTGGCGCTTGAGACCGGCCGCGCCGACGCCTACGCCAGCGATGACGTGTTGTTGTACGGCTTGATCTCGAAGTCCAAAAACCCGGCACAGTTTCAGGTCACCGGCCGCTTCCTCAGCTATGATCCGTACGGCATCATGGTGCCCCAGGACGACTCCATCTATCAGCGCCTCGGCAATGAGTTGCTGGCCGACATGATGCGTACCGGTGAGATGCAGAAGCTCTATGACAAGTGGTTCAATCCCGGCCCGACCGGCATCAACATGCCGATCAGCTCGACCCTGAAAACCGCGTTCGAGATTCAGGCCCTGCCGCACTAACATTCGGCGAAGTCAACTTTTTGGCGGGACCGGAGGTTGCGATAAGCATCCCCCGGTCCTTTGCCGGAAAGGAAATGGGGGGAATCTTTGGAATTTTCCTATAACTGGGACTGGAGCGTCCTTTTTTGTACGGTCCAAGACGTCAAAATCGGCTGTGTCGCGCCTTACTTCTATTGGATCGTCGAAGGCTTCGGCTGGACCATCGCCGTCGCGTCGGCGGCCTGGGTGATCGCTTTTTCCTGGGGCTCTATCATCGGCATCCTGCGCACCCTCGAAGACCCGATCTGGCTGAGAATTCCCGTTGTTAAGTCCCCCGTAAATTTTAATACATCCGCCATCGAGGCAGACAACGGCGTCGTTTTGATCAACATCGCCTGGTTCCTGCACGGCTTCGCCACCATCTATGTCACCATTTTCCGCAATATTCCGCTGCTGGTGCAGATGTTCCTTTGGTATTTCGTGCTGCCCGAGGTGCTGTCGAAAGAAGCGGGAATGTGGTTGAAACGCGAACTGCCGCTGCCGGAATATTGGACGTCGGTTGTGTGTTTAGGTCTGTACACGGCATCGCGTGTCGGTGAAGCCGTGCGCGCCGGCATCAATTCCATTACCCAGGGTCAGCATTACGCCGCCATGGCCGTCGGCCTGACGCGGGTGCAGGTCTACCGATACGTGCTGTTGCCGGTCGCCTACCGGATTATCGTTCCGCCGCTGACCAGCGATTTTCTGGGCATTTTCAAGAATTCGTCGCTGGCGCTGACCATCGGCGTTTTGGAACTGACGGCGATGACGCGCCAGATCGACGAATACAGCTACCAGACGTTTGAATCCTTTACCGCCGCCACCGTGCTGTACATCTTGGTCACCGCGATCGTCATGTTCGTCATGCGCATTGTTGAAGGCCGCGTCTCCATCCCCGGCATGATATCCCTGGGGGCCAAATAACATGGAAAGCGGCTTCGACTACGGCATCATCCTCAAATCGGTTCCCTATCTGGCCGAGGGTTTGGTGCTGACTTTCCAGTTGACGATTTTGGGGATTTTAGGCGGATTGGTTTTCGGCACCTTGTTGGCGTTATGCCGGCTGGCGCCGTTCGCGCCGGTGTCATTTATCGCCGGAACCTACGTCAACTTCTTCCGGTCGATGCCGCTGATCCTGGTGATTTTCTGGTTCTATTTCCTGGTGCCGTTCCTGGTCGGCCGTCCGGTCGGCGGCTTCTGGTCGGTGACCATCGCCTTCATCATGTTCGAAGCCGCGTACTATTGCGAAATCATGCGCGCCGGCATCCAAAGCGTGAAGGTCGGACAGGTCTACGCCGGACAGGCCTTGGGGCTGACCTACCGGCAAAACATGCAATACATCGTCCTGCCGCAGGCGTTTCGGAACATGATCCCGATCCTGTTGACCCAGGCGATCGTTTTGTTTCAGGACACGTCGCTGGTCTACGTCGTCGGCCTTGGTGATTTTCTGGTCCATGCCGATATCGTCGCCAACCGGGACAACCGGCTGATGGAAATGTTCTCCACGGTGGCCGTTGTCTATTTCATCCTATGCCTATTGGGAACGCTATTTGTCGGCCGCCTGCAGAGGAAGTACGCCAATGAATAAAACTGATAATACCGCCCCTTCAACCGAAACCACTTCCGGTGTCGGCATGATCCGAATGAATGACGTGTCCAAGTGGTATGGCGATTTCCAGGTTTTGATCAATTGCACGACCAAGGTCGATGTCGGCGAAGTGGTGGTTATCTGTGGTCCGTCCGGTTCGGGAAAAAGCACCCTGATCAAGGTGATAAACGGGCTGGAACCGTTCCAGGAGGGCGAAATCACCTTCGACGGCATCTCGGTCGGCGATCAGGCGACGAACCTGCCGAAGCTGCGCTCCAGGATCGGCATGGTGTTTCAGAATTTCGAGTTGTTCCCGCACATCACCATTATCGACAACATCAATTTGGCGCAGTTGAAGGTGTTGGGCCGCGACCAGGACGAGGCGACGAAACGCTCCATGGAATTGCTGGAGCGGGTCGGTCTTATTGACCAGATGGACAAGTTCCCGGCCCAGCTTTCCGGTGGCCAGCAACAACGCGTCGCCATCGCCCGTGGGCTTGCCATGGACCCCGCCGCCATGTTGTTCGATGAGCCGACCTCGGCCCTGGACCCGGAAATGATTAACGAAGTCCTCGACGTGATGACCGAACTGGCCCTTGAAGGTATGACCATGATGGTCGTCACCCATGAAATGGGCTTTGCCAGGCGGGTCGCGCACCGGGTCGTGTTTATGGATGAGGGCCGGATTGAGGAGGATTGCTCGAAGGATGAATTCTTCAGCGGTGAACGCGGGGAACGGGCACAGGAATTCCTCTCAAAAATCCTTACCCATTAGGTTTAAAAAAATGATGAATGACGCGAGAGCCCGGCCCGACAAACTGGGCGTGTTGGGCGGTATGGGGCCGTTGGCGACGGTGGATTTTCTGGGCAAGCTGATCGCGCTGACGCCGGCCTTGAACGATACCGATCATATTCCCGTCGTCGTTACGTCTGAGCCCCAGATTCCGACCCGCGTTCGGGGAATATCGGACAATGACCCGGCGTCGCCGCTGCCGGCGTTGTTGGCGCGGCGTGATTTTCTTGTCGGCGCCGGGGCCGGGGCCATCGCCATGCCCTGCAACACTGCCCATTATTGGTACAAGGAATTGGCGAAAGACCTGGAAATCCCCTTCCTGCACATCGTTGACGCGGTGATCGCGGCGCTGGTCAGCGGTGGTCATGAAGGCGCCAAGATCGGGCTGATTGGCACCCGGGCGACGGTCGAAGGGCGGCTGTACGAAGACCCCCTTACCCAGCATGGCTTTAATTGCCATGTCGCCGACGCGGCGACCACCGCCAATTTGGTCGTTCCCGGCATTGCCCTGGTCAAGGAATACCGCGTCAACGAGGCGAAGCCGTTGTTGCGCCAAGCCGTTGAGAGATTGTTGGACGGGGGCGCCAAGAGGGTGATTTTGGGCTGTACCGAATTACCGGTCGGCCTCGACATGGACGAGCCCTGGGTGGCCGACCACTGCATCGACCCGACCGGGGCGCTGGCACAGGCCTGCGTCGATTGGGCGATGGCGGCTAGGCAAAAAGCTAAGCTATGATCCACAGGGCACACACAGATCAGAGAGAAGTAAAAAAGAAGAGTAGGGATAAGGAGATAGGGGGATAAAGGGAGATAAGAAGGGATAGATTCCACCGCGCCTTCGGCGCATTTATTTTTCTTATCCCCATATCCTCAAAAATCCCCACATCTCCTTTTCCCCTTTCTTCTCTTTCTCTGAGATCTCCGTGCGCTCCGTGGTGAAAAACTTTTAAGCGTTGAAATTGAGGCCCAGATCTCGGTAGCGTTCCGGGTCGTCGCCCCAATGTTCACGCACCTTGACGAACAGGAACAGGTGCACCCGGCGCTCGAAG
Organism: Pseudomonadota bacterium; assembly: GCA_027624235.1. Classification (GTDB taxonomy): domain Bacteria; phylum Pseudomonadota; class Alphaproteobacteria; order Rhodospirillales; family Casp-alpha2; genus Casp-alpha2. The sequence goes on from JAQBYB010000004.1 coordinate 53,157, forward strand.
ATCACCTCGAGCTCCTCCCTAGACGCTTGGCCAAGCGCCTTGATGCGGCTGCCGCCCTTGCCGAGAACGATGGCTTTTTGGGTCGGGCGTTCGACGTAGATGACCTGGTCGATGCGTACCGAGCCGTCTTCCTTTTCCTGCCAGCCCTCGGTTTCGACCGCCGCCGCGTAGGGCAATTCCTGGTGCAGTTGCAGGTAAAGCTTCTCGCGGGTGATTTCGGCCGCCGTCAAACGGCCGGGCATGTCTGATATCTGGTCTTCGGGAAACAACCACGGTCCGGTGGGCATTCGGTCGCACAAAAATGCCAACAAGTCCTTTACCCCATCCCCCTTTTCCGCAGAGACCATGAAGATATCGGAAAACACCTCGGAAGCGTTCAACTCCGCGGTCAAATTCAGAAGATCGGGCTTTTTCACCAGATCAATCTTATTGATGGCGAGGATGATTTTTTGGCCGGATTTTTTAAGTCTTTTAATAATGGCGTGGGTGTTTTTGTCGATGCCCCGGTCTGCATCTACTAGTAGAAGAACCTCATCGCCATCCCCTGCTCCGCCCCAGGCGGCGGCAACCATGGCCCTATCAAGCCGGCGCTTGGGCTCGAAGATTCCCGGCGTGTCGATGAAGATGATCTGGGCCTGATTTACAATGCAGATGCCGAGTACGCGTGACCGGGTGGTTTGAACCTTGGGCGAAACGATGGACACCTTGGTCCCGACAAATTGGTTGAGCAGCGTTGATTTGCCGACGTTGGGAGCGCCGACGATGGCGGCAAAACCGGCCTTGGTCTTTGTGCCGGTCTCAATTGCAGGAGTCTCATTCATTCACTTATTCCAATGACTTCCAGCATGGCTTCGGCGGCGGCCTGTTCGGCGGCCTGTTTCGATGGCCCCTGACCGGACACCGGTTTTTTTGCCCCAACGGTGACTTCGATGGTGAACCGGGGCGCGTGGGCCGGGCCATCGCGACCTGTCTCCCGGTAGTCGGGCAGTGCCAGTCCCTGTCCTTGCGCCCATTCCTGAAGGGTGGTTTTGGAATCCTTGGGCGGTGCCGGGGTCTCGTCCATCAGGACGCGCCAATTGGAAATGATGAAGTCTCTGGCGGCAAGCAGTCCGGCATCCAAATATAGTGCGGCGATCACCGCTTCGCAGCAATCGGCGAGGATGCTGGGGTTGATCCGGCGATTGGCGCCGTCGTCGCCTTTGGCAGACGATATATGTTCCGCCAGGCCGATGCCTTCGGCGACGCGGACCAGGGAATCACGCCGCGCCAGGGCCGAAAACCGGTATCCGATTTTGCCCTCGTCTTCGTCAGGGAAATTTTCCAGCAGCAGTTCCGCGATCACCAAGCCGAGAACCCGGTCGCCGAGAAATTCCATCCGTTCATTGGACTTCAACCGGTCCTTGGAGGCGCTGGCATGGGTCAGGGCCTGGATCAGAAGTTGGGGGTTATTAAATTGATGGCCGAGGGTGTCTTGAAGCCCGGTGATATCTGGACCCGGTGCGTCGATGTTGGGTTCATGTTCTGGGCGGTTCATTCGATGCTTTCGAAAAAACGCTCAAGCCGGAGCGATTTTCCCCAATTCCAGAACTCCCAAACCGAGCCGTCGACGGAAAAGAATTTGAACTCCGCCCGACCGATCAGATTTTCCCGGGGAATATAGCCGACGTCGTTGAGGAAACGGCTGTCCCGTGATCGGTCCCGGTTGTCGCCCATGCCGAAATAATGGCCCTCGGGGACGGTGTAAACCTGGGTGTTGTCGTAGATGGTGTTTTCGGTGAATTCCAGAACGTAATGGGTGCGGCCGCCGGGAAGGGTCTCAAGATACCGGGGAGATCGCACGAAATTGTTGTCGCCGATCGGTTCGACCAAATCCTCGACCTTTTCCCGCTTCACCGCCTTACCGTTGATATAGAGGATACTGTCCTTCAATTGCACGGTGTCGCCGGGCAGGCCGATGATACGTTTAATGTAATCGGTTTTGTTGTCGGTCGGCAGCTTGAACACTATGACGTCGCCGCGTTTAGGTTCGGTAAAGAAGATGCGGTCCGGGATCAGCGGCAGGCTGAATGGCAGGGAATGGCGGCTATAGCCGTAGGAAAACTTGGACACGAACAAGTAGTCGCCGACCAAAAGCGTCGGCCGCATTGACCCCGACGGGATATTGAACGGCTCATACGCCACCGTCCTCACCCCGAGGGCGATGATGATGGCATATAAAACGGTCTTGAGAGTTTCCTTAAAGCCGTCCGGCTTTTGTTGCGCCATTAAATTCGCCACCTAATTATTTGATTTGAAAAGCGAACCGCGGACGGTCCGGTAAATTTCGGGCAGATCAAGCCAGCCAGCCCCCCGACTGTCAAGGCGCATCGTCTGAATGCTCGGCGGAGATGATCACCACCGCCTGGGCCATCGGGTATTCATCGGTTTGGGTGACGTCGATGCGTGCCGCCATTCCCTTCGGCACCAGGCTATCCAGCCGCGCCTTGGCGCCGCCGCTCAAAATCATATAGGGCTGGCCGGTGGGGTGATTGGCGACGACCAGATCGCGCCAGAAGACGCCCTGGCGAAAACCCGTCCCCAGCGCCTTGGCGCAGGCTTCCTTGGCGGCAAACCCCAAGGCGTAGGACGCAGCCGGGTTCGGTCTTTTATCGGCTTTCACTTGTTCGCTTTCGGCATAAATGCGCTGCGTGAAACGCGCGCCGAAGCGTTCCAGGGCTCTTTCCATTCTACGGATATCACAGAGGTCGGTGCCGATGCCCAGAATCATGAGATCATGCCGAGCGTTCGGCGCGGGCCTTGTCCATTAACGCCCGCATGCGCTTGATGGAACTATCCAAGCCGCCGAAAATCGCCTCGCCGATCAGGAAATGGCCGATGTTGAGCTCTCGAATGGTGTCGATGGCGGCGATGGCGGCGACGGTATCGAAGGTCAGCCCGTGTCCGGCATGGCATTCAAGCCCTAAGTCCTGGGCCGCCTGGGCGGCATCGGCAAGACGCTTGAACTGCCGCTCCTGATCAGGGCCGGACGCTTCGCAATAGGCGCCGGTATGAAGCTCGATTACCGGCGCACCCAGGGTCACCGCCGCTTCCAGTTGTTTGATATCCGGTTCAATAAACAGCGAAACCCGAATGCCTGCGTCGCCGAGGGCGGCAACGTAGGGCTGCAATTGTTTCAGGCCACCGGCGGCATCGAGGCCGCCTTCGGTGGTGCGTTCTTCCCTTTTTTCCGGGACAATACAGGCCGCGTGCGGGTTGTGGCGAAGGGCGATCTCCAGCATTTCCTCGGTCGCCGCCATCTCCAGGTTCAAGGGCACCGCAAGGCGGTCCATCAGGCGGGTGATGTCGTCGTCGGAAATATGACGCCGGTCTTCGCGCAGATGCGCCGTAATGCCATCGGCGCCGGCGGTTTCGGCCAGCTTGGCGGCGTGGACGGGGTCCGGGTGGATGCCGCCCCGCGCATTTCGGATGGTCGCCACGTGATCGATATTCACACCCAGGCGAAGGTCATATTTCATCTTCAGCGTCCCTTGTTGGTGAAATACCCGGTGCCGAGCCTTCTCCGCCGACGCCTCTGATATCTCTCAACCATATACTTTAACGGCACATAGAAAACCAGCCATACCACGATTCCGGTGGGAACGCTGCTGACCAGCATCGGCCAGAAAACCGCGCCGGTGGTCTCCATCAGGTATTGCAGGTCAACGCTCAGAAGCGCTTCCATCATATTACCGAAAAGCTCGCCGAATGCCGGTGTCTTAAGGCTTTCCGTCAGCTCGCCTGCGGTCAACCAGATGCCGGATTGATACAGCCAAGCCCAAATGAAGGGGAAGGTCCACGGATTGCCGACCACGGTGCCGATCGCCGACGCCAGAATATTGGCGCGAATAATCCACGCCAGGATCGCCGAAAAAATGAAATGCAGGCCGACAAAAGGCGTAAACGATATCGCGGCCCCGCAGGCAAAGCCGCCGGCGATGGAGTACGCCGAGCCGGGCATCCGGGCCAGCCGGTGCATGGAATAGGCGCCGGCCCGCCGCCAGCCGATGGATGGCCAGAAGAAGCCGAGAATTTTTTGACCCAGGGTCAATGGGGTGTTGCGTTTAAACATGCCCGGAATATAGGCCTTTGAGGAGTGAAAAATAAACCGTGCCGATCAGCCGCGCGCCCGCTCCACTGAATTAATGGCCGGGTCGGCGCGAAGGGCGGCAATGATATCGGTTAGGTGTTTGAGGTCGCGGACCTCTATATCAATCAACAATTCGAAAAACTGGGGCGTCCGGTCGGCGACCTTCAGGTTTGAAATATTGCCGTCGTTCTTGGCGATAACCGTCGACAGGTCGCCAAGGCTACCCGGCACATTGAGGATCGTCAGGCGCAGGCGCCCGACGTATATGTCAGAGGCTTCCTTGTCCAGGTTCCAGGACACGTCAAGCCAGCGTTCCGAAGCATCGACGAAATCTTCCAGGGTGTCGCAGTCGATGGTGTGGATGGTGACGCCCTTGCCGGTGGTGACGATGCCGACGACCCGATCTCCCGGCAGCGGATGGCAGCAACCGGCGAAATGAAGCGCCATACCGGGAATCAAGCCCTTGATGGAAATCCCTTTGCCCTTGCCGCCGCCGCTCCTGTCTTTCGCCTGCTTGTCGCGGACCGGGGCTAACGGTACGACCTTGCCGTCATCTTTCTTCCTGCGAATTCCGGGAAACACCGCCTCGACGACCTCGCGACCGGTCAGGACACCGGCGCCGACCTTGGCAAAAATGTCTCTGACTCTGGTTTGTCTAAAAACCTTAAGCACGTTCCTGATCGCCTTGTTGGTGAATTTGTAGCCCTCATCCTCGAACGCCCTTTCCAGGATGGCGGTGCCTAATTTCGTGTATTCTTCACTTTCCTGGGTGCGGATAAACCGCCGGATTCTTGCCTGCGCCTTGCCGGTGATGACGAAGCTTGCCCAGGTCGGAGACGGGGTTTGCGCCGCGGAGGTGATGATTTCGACCTGGTCACCGTTACGCAACTCGCTCCTGAGCGGCATCATGCGGCCATTGATTTTGGCGCCGACACAATGGTCTCCGACCTCGGAATGCACCGCATAGGCAAAGTCCACCGGGGTCGCGCCTTTGGGCAGCGTGATCAAATCGCCGCGCGGTGTGAAGCAAAACACCTGGTCCTTGAACATTTCGAGCTTGGTATGTTCCAGGAATTCCTCCGGTTCGGCGGCGTGTTCCATGATGTCCAGAAGTTCGCGGAGCCATCGGTATTGAGGCGCGGCGCCGGCGATTTGTTTCCCGCCTTCACCATCCTTGTAGTGCCAGTGCGCGGCAACGCCGTGTTCGGCGACGTCGTGCATCTCGGCGGTTCGGATTTGCAGCTCGATGCGTTGGCGTTCCGGCCCGAAAACCCCGGTGTGGAGCGAACGGTAACCATTCGGTTTTGGCGTCGACAGGTAATCCTTGAAACGGCCCGGCACCACCGGGTAGGCCCCATGCGCGATTCCCAGGGCGCGATAGCAGTCCTCGGTGGTGTCGACGATAACCCGAAAGGCCATGATGTCGGAAAGCTGTTCGAAACCGATGTCTTTGTCCTGCATCTTGTCCCACACCGAATACGGTGTTTTCTCGCGGCCCTCGATGACTGCTTTGATGCCGTTATCGGAGAGGGTTTTTTCCAACTCGGCGATGATTCGCGGGATCAGGTCGCCGCCCTTTTCGCGCAGGAAGTCGAGCCGTTTAAGAATGGATTTACGGGCCTCGGGGTTTAATTCCCCGAAGGCCAGGTCTTCCAATTCGTTTTTCATGCCCTGCATGCCGATGCGTTCGGCCAACGGCGCGTAAATGTCCATGGTTTCGACGGCGATGCGGCGGCGCTTTTCGGGTCTTTTGATGTAATGGAGGGTGCGCATGTTGTGCAGCCGGTCGGCCAGCTTGACCAGTAGAACCCGGATGTCCTCCGACATGGCGAGCACGAACTTACGGAAATTCTCGGCCTGTTTGGCTTGATCGGATTGGAATTCAATCCGCGTCAGCTTGGTGACGCCGTCCACCAGGCGGGCGACATCCTTGCCGAAGCTTTTACTGATCTCTTCGAGGGAGGTCTCGGTGTCTTCGACGGTGTCGTGCAGAAGGGCGGTGATGATGGAGGCCATATCGACCTTATAATCGGTCAGGATACCGGCGACTTCGAGCGGGTGTGAAAAGTAAGGATCTCCCGACAGGCGGGTTTGTGAGCCATGCACCTTCATGGCGAAAACGTAGGCGCGATTGAGTGCATCCTCGTCGGCGCCGGGGTCATAGGCTTTGACCCGCTCTACGAGTTCGAATTGCCTGATCACGGGCTTAACCCCAAAGCAGGGCAGCGGCTGTGAAGTTCTGCTGTTCCATAGGGCCGCCGCATTCAAACACCTTTTATTGAGGAGTTATTCCTCTTTGTCGTCGTCCTGGTCGTCGCCATTGTCGTCATCAAGCTCATCGGCATCCTTACGGGCGGCGAGTGGGGTGACGCCTTCATTGGCGTCAAGGTCCTGTTGGATGGCGATCAGGTCAACGTCGTCTTCCTCGGGGTCGTCCATTTCGACGAATTTCTGTAACCCTTTGATTAAGGATTCTTGGAGTTCATCATGATCGAGCATGTCTTCAGCTATTTCGCGCAAGGCGACGACAGGGTTTTTGTCGTTGTCGCGTTCCACTTTCAACGCCGCACCGGCGGAGATATTACGGGCGCGTTGGGACGCCAGCATAACGAGCTGAAAACGGTTGGGAATTTTGGTGACGCAATCTTCGACGGTAACTCGGGCCATCGGGGCAACTCCTTGGGGATGTAACTGGAACCTCTGGGACGCCGTTTATATATTTTGCGCGCCCCTGAAAGCAAGACAATAGCCTGAAAAAACTTAAAAAAACGGCATTGTTCCTCCCGGTTTCACTGACGTCCCCGTTTTCGCCCCTTAAAGCGCGGCTTTTTGCCGCCACTCGGTGCCGAAGTCTCCTCCCGCATCGGGGATGGCCTCGGTCTGCTGTCCGGGGGGAAGGGCTGCGATCATGTCCTCGACTGTCAGCCCCGTGGCCGGATGGCGCCAGCCCGGCGCGATGTCCAAAAGCGGCAGCAGCACGAAGGCGCGCTCTTGCAACCGGGGATGCGGCAATTGCAGCATCCCTACCCCTTCCAGGGTGGCTTCCAGGGTCATTTCGCCGTAGGCCAGAAGGTCCAAATCCAGGATTCTGGATGCGTTGGCCTGATCGCGGCGGCGACCGAAGGTTTCCTCGGTTTCCAGCAACAAGGCCATCAGGGCCTCAGGCGGCATCGCCGTTTTGATGCGCACAGCGCCATTGATGAACCAGGGTTGATCGGAAACCGGGACCGGGGCGCTTTTATACCAACGCGAGCGCTGAGTAATGGAAAGCTCGGCCTCGGCCAAGGCGGCCAGGGCGGCGCCGCAGGTGGCGCGGGGCTCACCAAAGCGGGGACTGGGAAGATTTGCGCCGATAGCAACCAGGATCAAAACCAATTTTCTCCAAATTATCTTGTATGACGGTCGTAAACACCCAATATTAAAAAACCGGGTGATTTTATCATTTATTTACCCGGCGCGCCCTCTGGCATCGCTATTTTGCGACTTTATTGCCGCCGGAGGCGCATAAATCCGGGAATTTTTTCCGGATGCCCGAATTTTTAAAGAAGGAATTTTGTATCATGAATTTTTATCCTCAAGAGCGTATAGCGCTTTTCATTGATGGATCAAACCTTTACGCCGCCGCCAAAGGGCTTGATTTCGACATCGACTACAAACGTCTTTTGAAATATTTTGCCGATCAGGGCCAGATGATCCGGGCCTATTATTTCACCGCCTTGCTGGAAGACCAGGAATACTCCCCGCTCCGCCCGCTGGTGGATTGGCTGGACTATAACGGCTACACCATGGTGACCAAACCGGCTAAGGAATTTACCGATCCCGCCGGGCGCAAGAAGATCAAGGGCAATATGGACATCGAACTGGCCGTCGATTTAATGGAAATTGCGGACAGTATCGATCATGCGGTGATTTTTTCCGGCGACGGCGACTTTCGCCGTCTGGTGGAAGTGGTTCAACGCAAGGGGCTGCGCGTCACCGTGGTCAGCACCATGCTATCCAAGCCGCCGATGATCGCCGACGAACTTCGCCGTCAAGCCGATGAATTCATCGAGTTGGCTAGCCTTAAAGAACATATCCAGCGTGTCTCCGGCTTCGGCGCCGGCGCCGGCCATGACCATGTTCCGATACCGATGCCTGCCTTTGAAGATATCGACCCGGAAGTGGAAATCGTTTAGACGGAGTCCTGAACGGTGACGGCCCCTGCCGCCTCAATATCCGAACCTTCGCCGGACTGTGCGTTGTGTCCGCGCTTGCAGGATTTTCGCCATGCCAACCGCACCACCTTCCCAGACTGGCACAATGCCCCGGTGGCGTCGTTCGGCGGTATCGACGCGGCGCTGCTGATTGTCGGGCTGGCGCCTGGGCTGCGCGGCGCTAACCAAACCGGTCGTCCGTTTACCGGCGATTATGCCGGCGATTTGCTGTACGCGACGCTGGCTAAGTTCGGGTTTTCCGATGGCGAGTACGGGGCAACGTCCGATGATGGGTTGACCCTGTTGGATTGCCGGATCACCAATGCGGTCCGTTGCGTGCCGCCCCAAAACAAGCCCATTGGCGCCGAGGTCAATGCGTGCCGCCGGTTCTTAGAAAACGAAATCAATAGCCTCAAGCGGCTTCGGATCATCCTGGCGCTGGGGGGCCTGGCGCATGGGGCGGTGCTGACGACGCTGGGCGAAAAGAAAAGCGCCTGGAAATTCGGCCATCGGCACTTCCATGACCTTTCCGGCGGTCCCGGGGGCGACTTGGTCCTTGCCGACAGCTATCACTGTTCGCGCTATAACACGAATACCGGCCGCTTGACCGAGGCCATGTTCGAAGCCGTGTTCGAGGATATTCGCAACCGCCTTTCCGGTTAGCCTGTCTTTCCGACTGAGAACCGGCCTGCTATACACACTCTCGCATATTTTGACCGCAAATTCGTCGTCGCAAATGTGTCTATTTGCTCGGGATTTGCTTCAGGGGGAATGTCGTGGAAGTCGTGTGTTTGGATTTTGAAGGAGTCCTGGTCCCGGAGATCTGGATCGAGGTCGCCCGGCATACCGGCATTGAAGCGTTACGGGCGACGACGCGCGATATCCCGGATTACGACGAGTTAATGGGCCAGCGTCTGCGGATTTTGGCCGATAACGGGCTCGGCCTTGGTGACATTCAAGCCGTGATTAATGACATGGGGCCGATGGACGGGGCGGCGGAATTTCTGGCGACGCTTCGCCAATCCGCCCAGGTGGTGATCCTGTCCGATACGTTTTACGAGTTCGCCCAGCCACTGGTCCGCCAGTTGGACTGGCCGACGTTGTTCTGCCACCGTCTTATCACCGATAAAGCCGGGGCCATCACCGGCTATGCCCTGCGCATGGAAAACCACAAGCGCCATGCCGTGCAGGCGTTTAAGAAATTACGGTTCCGGGTGACGGCGGCAGGCGATTCTTATAATGATATCAATATGCTGCGTGAGGCCGATAAGGGAATTTTGTTCCGGGCCCCGGACAACGTGAAAGCCGAATTTCCAGAATTTTCGACCTGCGAAATGTACGTCGATCTTTTATCGGCGATTTGCGGAGGAAAATGATATCATTGTTGTCTTCAAACGCCTGGGGGGTGGACATGACATGACAGCAGAAATCGTAGACTTGGGACAGTACCGCAAACAGAAAGAACGCGGCCAAGATCGAGCGCCTCAAATACGCGACGACCCACCACAGCAAGAGACCCGGGACAGCGTCGCCTTGAACCAGGACGACAAGACGGTTTGAAGCCTGCCCCTCTTCCTCAATGCGATAATATTATTTAATAACAATACGTTATATTTTTTTGTCGAAGGCCCGACGACGGCCTTGATGGCGGTCGTTTGGGCGTCGGCCCTTACCCCTCTTCCCGGCGTTCGTGAAATTTCGTCGGGTGTTCCGGGTCCAGCAAACGGTGCAGGTGGACGATCACATATTTGACGTTGGCTTCATCAACGCGGGCCTGAGAAGCGCCGCGCCAGGCCTTCACCGCCGAATCGTGGCTGGGAAAAATGCCGATAATGTCGAGATCGTCCGGGTCGACGAAATCTGTTCCCTGCGGGTCGGCGACCGTTCCTCCAAAAACCAGATGTAAAAGCGGTTTATCCATGTGATGATCTCCCGGTCATAAAAAATTTCCTTGTCAGACCTTACCCGTAGCAATCCCTGTCCGCAAAAAGATTAGGACCCGACCAATGATCGACCTCTACACCTGGCCAACGCCGAACGGCCACAAAATCCATATCATGCTCGAGGAAACCGGGCTGCCCTATACCGTCCATGCCATCAATATCAACAAGGGCGACCAGTTCGCCCCCGAATACCTAAAGATCAGCCCCAATAACAAGATGCCGGCGATGGTTGATCCGGACGGCCCGGACGGCAAGCCTTACAGCCTGTTCGAGTCCGGCGCTATGCTGATGTATCTGGCCGAAAAAACAGGGCAATTCATGCCCACCGAGATGGCGGCGCGGTATCTGGTCATTCAATGGTTGATGTTTCAGATGGGCGGGATCGGGCCGATGTTCGGCCAGGCGCATCATTTCCGCCATTACGCGCCTTCAAGGATTGACTACGCGTATGATCGCTATACCAACGAGGCCGGACGGTTGTATGGCGTTTTGGACCGGCGGTTGGCAGCGGTCGAGTTTTTGGCCGGTGACTATTCCATTGCCGACATCGCGACGTTCCCGTGGACCCGCTCATACGAACGCCAAGGCCAATGCCTCGACGATTTCCCCAACGTCAAACGCTGGTTTGAGGCCATCAACACCCGCCCGGCGGTGGAACGTGCGCTGAAGGTGCTTGCCGATGCCCGCAAGGTGGGCATCGAAAATGACGAAGACGCAAAAAAGAACCTGTTCGGCGCGGCCCAGTATCAGCGCCGCTGAACGGATTTAGGGGGATCAGCGCCGCTGAACGGATTTAGGGGGATCACGGATTAAGGGGGATCAGCGGCGTCGCCTGACCCCCTCTCCGCCGGTGCATCCCCTATTCCGTTCGTGGCTTTGCCTGAACAACCAGAGAGGCGCTTGAGCGGCGCTTTGGCTGGCGATATACCTATCCTTTAGGACTATGTCGGGCTAGAATATTTAAAGGCGCCCAAGGGGATAAAGATGGCAAAACAAGAAGTGCGGATGTTTTCGGCAGAACGGGACCTGCTCGCCCAACGCCACAAGGAAACCAGCCTGGGCGAGGTGATGGAGGCGATCCAATCCCTTGAAGACAATATCGCCAAGACAATCTCCACCCATATCAAAAATCTCGAAGAAAGGCTTGAAGCCACAAACGTTGAAGCCGCCGCCGAGGTGGATGATAAAACGCAGGTTGAAGAAATCATGGCCGAAATTCATGCCATGAACGACCACATCACGGCGACCAAACATGAAATCGCCGCCTTGAAACCGGAAGATGACGGCAATACCACGATTTCGACCGCCACCGAGGAGCTCGCCGAAGTGGTCAAGGCGACCGAGGAAGCGGCCAACGAAATTCTGGAAAATGCCGAACAAATTGATGGGGTCGTTTCTAATCTGCGATCCAAGGTTCCCGAAGGCGATCCCGATGAAATAGGCCCGGACGTTGATAAACTGGAGTTCATCTCGATCAATTTGTTGACCGCTTGCAGTTTCCAGGACATCACCGGCCAGCGGATTAACAAGGTCGTCAATTCTCTGAACTACATCGAGGAACGCCTTCAAAAGATGATCGAAATCTGGCGCGTCGATCACGGCACCGCCGACCTCCAAGGAATAACCTTCGCCAAAAACGATCATCGTGACGGCAAAAACTTGCTGCACGGACCCCAGTCCTCGGACGGCACGGGAGAGGGCGCCATGGATCAGGACGCTATCAACGCCATGTTCGATTAAATACCCCTACCCCTTGTCGCGCAGAATCCTCGCCTTGTCGCGCTGCCAATCGCGTTTTTTATCGTCCTGGCGCTTGTCGCGGCTTTGTTTGCCTTCGGCCAGGGCCAATTCGACCTTGGCCATGCCACGCTCGGTGAAATAGATACTGAGCGGGATCAGGGTCATGCCCTTGCGGTTGATGGCGACCCGCAACTTGGCGATTTCGCGCTTGTGCAGCAGTAATTTACGCGGCCCCCGCGGCGCGTGGGCGGCGATGCCGGCGGACTCATATTCCGGGATGAAGGCGTTCAACAGGTACAGCGCGCCATTTTCTTCCGAGGCGTAGGCCTCGCCGATGGAGGCGCGCCCGGCGCGCAACGACTTGACTTCGGTGCCGAGCAGCATGATCCCGGCCTCGAAGGTCTCAACGATCGAATAGTCGTGGCGGGCCTTGCGGTTTTGGGCAATGGCGGCGCCTAGCTTGCGCTTTTTTTTCTTGGTAGCCATCAGCCGTCCGGACGGCTTAGTTCAACAATCCGGCGCCGACCATCGCCTTTTTCACCGTCGCCTTGCTGGTCTCGGTGATGTCGCAGATCGGCAGCCGGGTTTCCCCGTTGCACTTGCCGATCAATTGGGCGGCGTGTTTGACCGGGCCGGGGCTGCTCTCGCAGAACATGGCCATATGCAATGGAATCAGACGGTCCTGCATTTCCATGACAGCGGCCATGTCGCCGTCGCGCCAGGATTGGTGAAGGCTCGCGCACATCCGGGGCGCGATATTGGCGGTCACCGAAATGCAGCCGACCCCGCCGCCGGCCAGGAACGGCACAATGGTCGCGTCCTCACCGGAAAGCTGGCAAAAATCGGTGCCGATGGCCAACCGCGTCAGCATCGGCCGGGCCAGATCAGACGTCGCGTCCTTGACGCCGACGATATTCGGCAACTTTGCCAGCCGCGCCATGGTGTCGACCGACATATCGACGATGCTGCGGCCGGGAATATTGTAAATCAGGATCGGCAGATCGACGGCATCAACGATCGCCTTGTAATGCCGGTACAAGCCTTCTTGTGTCGGCTTGTTGTAATACGGCGTCACCACCAATCCGGCGGCGGCGCCGGCGTCCTTGGCGTGGCGGGTCAGCTCGATGGCTTCGGCGGTGGAATTGGATCCGGTACCGGCGATCACTGGCACCCTGCCGTCGACCACCTCGATGCACAGTTCCGTCACCCGCATGTGTTCCTTGTGGTTCAGCGTCGGCGATTCACCGGTCGTGCCACAGGGAATTACGCCTTCCGTACCCTCTTCTATTTGCCATTCGACGAAGGACCGAAAGGCATCTTCATCGACACGCCCGTCCTTGAACGGCGTAATCAGGGCGGTCATCGACCCCTGAAACATGATAGTCTCCCTTGAATTTACCTTAACGAGCGGAGAACATACTCTCAATACCGGCTTGGCGGCAAGGGCAGGGTATTATGGTAGGGGGGCGAAGCGCCGATGAGGGGTAGGACCGTTGAGCATTCATAGGGTGGGAAAGTTGGTTGCCGGGCTGATGATGGCTGGGGTTGTGATCGTCGTGGCGGCGGCCTTCCCGGCTGAGGCCGACCCTTTGACGGCCGAAGATGCCCGCAACCTCAAGATCGGGCTTGAGGCCATCGATACAGGAAATATAAAAAAGGCGCTGGCCTACAACAAAACCCTTAAATCCCCTTTGGCCCGGAAAATCCTGACCTGGGGTCGCTTAAGCAAACCCGACCCCAACGCCAGTTTCGCCGAGATCGCGGACTTCATGGCCGCCAATCCGGATTGGCCCGATCAGAAAAATCTGCAACGCCGCGCCGAAGAGGCGATCACCGACAAAACGCCGGCAGGCGATGTCATGACCTGGTTCAAGGAGCGTCTGCCCCTTTCCGGCGACGGAAAGGGCCGCTACGGCGAGGCGTTGCTGGCCTCGGATATTACCAAGGAAGGCCAGGCGGTGATCCGGGATGCCTGGATCAACGGTGATTTCACCAAAAACCGGGAACTGGCCTTTTATAAACGCCACCGCCGTTTGTTGAGCGTCGACGACCACCGCCGCCGTCTCGATCGTTTGCAATGGGATGGCAAAAACTGGCCGGTGCAAAGGATGCTGTGGAAGGTGCCGCCGGAATACCGGGCGCTGGGCGAGGCCAGACAGTTTCTCCGCCACCGCCGGGGCAATGTTGATACCGCCATCGCCAAGATTCCAGATGTGCTGAAGAATGATCCAGGCTTGATCTACGAACGGCTTCGATGGCGCACGCGCAAGGGCAAGTATGCATTGGCCCGGGAAATCCTCGACAAATCTCCCGACGACTTGGTTCGTCCTCTACTTTGGTGGAAGGAACGCGCCCTGGTCGCCCGGCAAACCCTGCGCGAAGGGCTGGTCACGGATGCCTACCGCATCGCCAAGAAACACGGCCTTCAGGGTAACGGCGACGGGGGCGCCGCGTATGCCGAGGCGGAATGGCTGGCGGGCTGGATTGCGCTTCGATTTCTCGAAGACGCCGGTGCTGCCATGGGCCATTTCGAAAACATGTATAACGCCGTTAAGTATCCGGTCAGCCAGGCACGCGGCGCGTATTGGACGGGCCGGGCGCTCGATACCATAGGCAATCAGGAGAGCGCGAAAACCTGGTACCGCCTGGCCGCCCAACATCAGACCACCTATTACGGTCAGTTGGCGTTTGCCCGGATCAACCCCGGCGCAAGCCTTGAGTTGTTCCCGCAGCCCGAAACAGGAGAAGGCGAACGCAAAGCCTTTATGGCCCATGAAGTGGTCCGCGCGGTCGAGGCCCTGGGCGATGCTAAAGCCGAGGACTGGCTTCGCCCGTTCATTTTGCGCCTGGACCAATTAGCGGACACGCAAGGGTGGCGATTGTTGACGTCGGAATTGGCGCTGGCGAATGGGCGGCCGGACCTTGCCGTCCTGGTCGCCAAGCGGGTCGGACGCGACAACAAAATCTTTAACAAAGCGGCCTTCCCGGACATTGCCCCCCCTCACCTCCGGCTCAAGGCGGGCGCCGCCAAGGTGGAGACGTCGCTGGTGTTGGCCGTGATCCGTCAGGAAAGCGCCTTTAACGTCAAAGCCAAAAGCCACGCCAGCGCGCAAGGCTTGATGCAGTTGATGCCGCACACTGCGTTGAAGGTCGCCCAACGCCTCCAGTTGCCTTTTTCCAGGCGCCGTCTTGTTACCGATGCTGCGTACAACATGACTCTCGGCCAAGCCTATCTGTCGGAATTGCTGGAATCCTTCAAGGGCTCCTATGTCTTGGCCCTGGCCGCCTATAACGCCGGTCCCTCCCGGGCCAGCCAGTGGATGCGCATGAATGGCGACCTCAGGAATAAAGACGTCGATTCCATCGATTGGGTCGAGCGGATTCCCATTAGCGAAACCCGGAACTATGTCCAACGGGTTCTCGAAAACCTGCAAGTGTACCGGCGCCTCCTGGCCAAGACGGAAGTCGCGTTGAGGCTCGAGGCAGACCTGCATCAATAACCCGTGATGGCGGCCTCAGTCCGGTTGACGGTATCGGCGGTGAAGCGCATAAATTTTGATCCAGGATTAAGCGGAGGAAAACTGACAAATGGCCGCCACAATAGAAGATATTGACGCCTGCGTGTTTGACGCCTACGGCACCTTGTTTGACGTCAACGCCGCCGCCGCCCATTGCCGCGACGCGCTCGGCGATAAGGCCGATGAATTGAGCGCGCTGTGGCGTAATCGGCAACTGCAATACACCTGGCTTCGCAGCCTGATGCAGGAATATGTGGAATTCTGGCAAGTCACCGGCGACGGGCTTGATTACGCGCTCGCCGTGCTTGGCATCAAAGACGATGCCCTTCGCCAGCGGCTGATGGATATTTACATGCGGCTCGACGCCTATCCTGAGGTTAAGGACATGCTGACGACATTGAAGGCGGGGGGGCTGAAGACCGCCATTCTGTCCAACGGCTCGCCGAAGATGCTGTCGTCGGCGGTCAAAAACGCCGGCATTGACGATGTCCTGGATATTTCCTTTTCCGTCGATGCCATCGGCATCTACAAACCCCATCCCAGTGTTTACCAGATGGCGGTCGATGGCCTAGGCGTCGAGGCCGGTCGCATCTGCTTTATGTCGTCGAATGCCTGGGACGCGGCGGCGGCGGCCAATTTCGGGTTCCGGGTGGTGTGGGTGAACCGTTTCGGCCAGCCCCAGGAACGCATTCCGGGCGACCACGAACAGGAAATCAAAACCCTGGTGGCCCTGCCCCCGCTGCTGGGACTTTAATGAACGAGGCAGGCGTCACGAATTTTCGCGAAGGCTGGCTTACGTCCCAGGACGGACTCAGACTCTATTACCGTGATTATGATGGCGGCGGCATTTCAGGCACGCCGGTGCTTTGCCTGCCCGGCGTCACCCGCAATTCGAAAGACTTCGCCCGGCTCGCCGAAAGGTTGTCGCAACGGCAGTCGGGGCGCCACCGGGTGATCTGCCCCGATTTCCGTGGCCGCGGCCGGTCCCAGTACGATTCGGACTGGACCCATTATATTCCCCCCACCTATGTCGATGACGTCCGGCATTTGCTGGTTTCCTTGGGCATCCACCGGGTTCATGTCATCGGCACCTCGTTGGGCGGTATCGTCGCCATGGCGATGGCGGTGGCGACGCCCGGCGTCCTCGCCAGTGTCGTGCTCAACGATATCGGGCCGGAAATCGGCTCAAGTGCGTTGTCGGCGATCATGGACTATATGAAGGACGACACGCCCCTCCCCGACTGGGACACCGCCGCCGGGCACGTCCGCGCCGCTTACCTTCCTAATCTTCCCCGTGGCACCCAGGACGACTGGATGGAGATCGCCCGCCACACCTATCGGGAATCCGCCGACGGCAAGTTGGTCCACGATTGGGACTACGCCATCGTTAAACAGTTTGAGCGCGCCATGACCAGCCGCTTCGAACTTTGGCCGTTGTTCATGGCCCTTGGCCGGGTGCCGGTGTTGTGCATACGCGGCGCCTTGTCCAGTATCCTGAGCCAACAAACGCTGGCCCTTATGAAAGAAGCAATGCCGACGATGGCCGACGTCACCGCCGAGGATTGCGGCCATCCGGCCCGCTTGTCCGAACCGAATGTATTGGAGGCCATCGATGCCCACCTCGCCCGTGTCTGATCCGCTGTTACAAGCCCCGACCTACGCCGATGTGCAATCGGCGGCAAAACAAATCGCCGGACATGCTATCGTGACGCCGCTTCTGGAAAGCCCGCTTCTCAATGAACGCCTCGGCGGGCGATTGCTGGTCAAGGCGGAATGTCTGCAACGGGTCGGCGCGTTCAAGTTCCGGGGCGCTTATAATCGAATTTCTAGACTTGACCCGGCGGAACGAAAAGCCGGCGTCGTCGCCTTTTCTTCCGGCAACCACGCCCAGGGCATCGCCCTGGCGGCGCAAATGCTGGGCGTGCCCGCCGTCATCGTCATGCCCACTGACGCGCCCGAAATCAAACTCGCCAACACCCGCGCCTATGGCGCCGAAGTGGTGCTGTACAATCGGGACAAGGAAGACCGCGCCGACATCGGCGCCAGGTTGGCTACCGAGCGCGGATCCACCCTAGTGCCGTCCTACGACGATCCCTTTATCATCGCCGGCCAGGGAACCGTGGGCCTGGAACTGGCGGCCCAGGCCCGCGCGTTGGAGGCCCGCCTTGATGCGGTGATTGTCCCTTGTGGCGGCGGCGGGCTGATTTCCGGGTGCGCTTTGGCGCTAAAACACGAAAGCCCGGACACCGAAATTTATGCCGCCGAGCCCGATGGCTTCGATGATACCAAGCGTTCCCTTGCCGCCGGTGAGCGACTGGCCAACGAGACCGGGGCGAAGTCCTTTTGCGATGCGCTGATCCTGCCGATGCCCGGCGAATTGACGTTTTCCATTAATCGACAACATCTGTCGGGGGGCTTGAGCGTCAGCGACCATCAGACCGCCCAGGCCATGAAGGTGGCTTTTCAGTATCTAAAACTGGTGGTTGAACCCGGTGGCGCCGTGGCCTTGGCGGCGGCGTTAAGCGGCGCTTACGACTGCCGGGATAAAACGGTGGCGGTTATTTGTTCGGGGGGAAACGTGGACGCGGGTATTTTCGCCGAGGCGATAAACCTGGACGACCCCTTAGCTTGATACGACCGCGGCGCCTTCTTTATTATCGTCGACGTTTGCGGCGCCGCCTTCCTTGATCTTGGCAAGTCGGCGGTTGGCATCGTCGGAGCCGAAGACGTTAACCTTAGCGTCGCTGGGGGCGGACTTATCGATCATGCGCTTGCAATGACCTTCAAGGAAAGCGCCGGTTTCGATGGCCAGGTTCTCATGCAGGATATCACCGACCACGTGCGCGGTTTTGGCCAGATTAACCTCGCGCGCCTTGATTTGGCCGGTAATGTTGCCGTGAACGAATACGACCTCGGCGACGATCTCGCCTTTGATTTGGGCAGTTTCGCCGACCAACAGAGACTTGGTGCGGATGTCACCATCAACGGAGCCGTCAATCTGGATTTCACCATGACAGCTCAGATCGCCGACAATCTTGAGATCAGCGCTGATGATCGAGGGCGGGGACGGCTTCGGCGCGGGGGTTTGTTCCCCGGCGATGTTTGAGCCTTTGCTATTCTTGGAAAACATTGCGGCCTGCCTTTATAAACATCATGGGATTCTTGGGCTGCCCCCTGAAAGCGACTTCATAATGCAGGTGCGCACCCGTGCTTCTCCCCGTGCTTCCCAGTAAGCCGATTCGATCGCGGAAATTTATCGCTTGTCCCTTCTTGACGAGAATCTTATTTAGGTGGCCATAACGGGTTTTCAATCCGGCACCGTGATCAATTTCAATCAGTTTACCGTATTTGCCCTTCCAGCCGGCGAACGATACCACTCCGGGGGCGGGCGCGTACACGGAAGAATTGAAGGGACCACCCAGATCAAGGCCGTAATGCGCCGCCCACCGCTTGTTGATGGGGTCGCGGCGCTTGCCGTAACTACTGGTGATGTTGAATGAATCGAGCGGTGCCGACAGCGGAATTTTCTGCATTACGCTTTGCAGGGATTCCCAACGGCCAAGGTAAATGTCCAGGTTGGAAAGCTGATCCTTTAACTGTTTTCCCGGCAGGTTTTTATCAATTTCGGCGGCGATAAAGGGTCCGCCCTGGCCATCGGCGAGCGGCTCATAGTCTTTTAACAGGTGTTTCATGTCCAAGCCCGCAATGGAGACGATTTTTTCCATGGATTTGATGTAGGAGGTGGTGCTGTCGGTCAGCCTTTGGATGGCCAATTCCTCGGATTTATCAATATCGGCAAGCCGGGTTTCCAGCCTCTTAATCCGGCGGTGCATCCGAGAGCCTTCATAAATCGATTGGTTGCGCTCGGCGAGGGCCTTCTGCAGGTCGGCTTCGGCGGTGCTTAGATTGTCGGTCAGGGAAAAGTTCTGTTTCGACATGTCGCGGACCTGGATTTCGATGGACGACAGTTTTTCCTTCAGGTTTTCCTTGGCGTTGGCGATCTGCGTGCGCTGGGTTTGGGTCAAATCCAGTTTCTTGGCGACCGTGGTCAGGCTCTGGCGAAGCGAGGCATTTTTTTCAACCAGCCCCAACATCAGGTCATGGCTGTCTTCCAGGTTGGTCGATAATTTGGAGAATTTTTTCTGATATTCGGAGACTTGGCCAAGCAGGGTTCGGTAGGCCTGTTTGGAATCAGTGATTTGTATTTCCTTGGACGCCAACATGGCGTCGTTGAGCAGGTAGGTGATGGAAGAAAAAGTCATCCACCCGCCGGCCAGCAAAAGGACAACAACCATGAAAATCTGGACGGGCTGGGTGAAACGGGTGAAAGACACCCTGCCATGCGTCCGCAAGTGAATTTGCCGCTCGGGAAAAATCCGGTTTATAAAATCCACCAGACGAGTTTTCATGGCTCGTCGTTGGTCACGACGCATAACAAAACTTCCTCAAAACGCTCTCCCTCAAAAGCAATCCCCTAAAACCCCTCGATTATTTATTGTAGAGGGGTTCATATCAATCCTGTTAATCTTGAAAAAAGGCTATTGCCCCCGTTCAAGAGTAAGGAAGAACGTAAAGAGTCGCGAAAATCCTTGCAAGTGGTAATGGCTTATTTATGCAGCGGTTAGATCGTTGGATTGGTTAAAATCAGAGATAAGCCGGTTAAAAGAGGCATTTTTGAAGGCCCTGGTCCGGGTTTTCCGATTTCCCTGAAACCAGCCTGAAGTAATGGCTTAAGGCGACTCCGACCGCCATGACATCGGCCGTATTTGCTATTATGGTGAAGCCGCCCTGAATTTCGGGTTGTTGAGATAACTTAAATGGTAAAATAAATGGCAGCGCCCACTGGGAAATGGTCTCTCCGCGATCCGGCTGTTTTTTTGGCGACAGGATTCGGTTCCGGCTTGTTGCCGAAGTTCCCCGGCACTTGGGGCTCGCTTGTCGCCATGGCCATGGCCTGGCCGATCTTCGAGGCGACCGGGCGGACCGGCTTGGCGGTTGGCGCCGTCGCTGCCTTCATTATCGGGGTCTGGGCGTCGAACAAATGTGTGGAAAAATATGGGATTGAAGACCCCGGCCAGGTCGTCATCGATGAGATCGCCGGGCAATGGCTGGTGTTGTTGGTGGTGGTATCGCCGGGGTGGTTTGAATACGGCCTCGGCTTCGTCCTGTTTCGCGCCTTTGATATTTTCAAGCCGTGGCCGGTGTCCTGGGCGGACAAGACCATTAAGGGCGGTTTCGGCATCATGATCGACGATGTCCTGGCCGCCGGGTACGCCGCCGTCGTCTTGTATGCAATCATCCTGGCAATGGGAGCCTGATGTGTTCGGCGCCAACCAATTAAATGCAGCCAAAGCGGTGTTGGCGGCGTGCCGGAACGCCGGACTGAAACTGGCGACGGCGGAATCGTGCACCGGCGGGTTGATATCGGGGTGCCTGACGGCGGTGGCCGGATCGTCCGATGTGGTTGATCGCGGGTTTGTCACCTACACCAATGAGGCCAAGAGCGACATGCTGGGCGTGCCATCCGGCCTCATCGATACCCACGGCGCCGTCAGTGAAGCGGTCGCCCGCGCCATGGCCGAAGGCGCGCTCATGCATTCCGCCGCGCGGATTTCCGTCGCCGTCACCGGCATTGCCGGGCCGGGTGGCGGCACGGCGGAAAAACCCGTCGGTCTGGTGCATATCGCCTGCGCCCGTGACGGTGCGGAAACGCTCCACGAATGTCATGTGTTCGACGGCGGCCGCGACGCGGTGCGCGCGCAAACGGTCAGCGCGGCATTGGAGGTGGTGTTGGCAATGGTGGTGAGGACGCCGACGGGGTAACGGCCCAGCCGGGTTAGGCGACCGCGTCCATGACGAGCAGGCTAGAGGCCTCCATGATCCGGGCGATCAGTTCATCTTCGCCCTTGGAATCGATGTCCAGCTTGATGGCGATGGAGTTGTCGGATGTTCTGACGACGGTGCCCTTGAGCGATCCGATCTCGTCGATTTCCACTTCCACGACATCACCTTTTTCGAAGGGATTTTCAACCTTGCCCAACGGATAAATGAACTTGATGGCGAGGCCGCTGGCCGAAATGTTTTTCAGCAGTCCGCCGTGGGCGATGTCGCCCTTTTTGGCAAAGGCTAATCTGCTGAGGTCGACAACGATCACGGTCTCGTTTTTCTTTATTCATTGCCGCCTATTCCTCTGAAAGGATCAAACAGTCATCCACTAATAGTATTGGGTTATGAGGGGCGTGAACATTATGCAAAGGGACATAATATCCTGAAACCTAGTCATCTGGAACTGAAAAAGGCTTCATAAATTGCCCTTCGACTGATATTCTCCCGGAGA
>JAQBYB010000157.1 GCA_027624235.1 Pseudomonadota bacterium
GTGGGGCGTGTTGACCGGGCGCATCCACCGGGTCGTCAATTTCACCCTGCTGGCGTCCTTTTTCTATCTTCTTATCCTGCCCTTCGGGCTGATCATGAAGCTATTCGGGCGTGACGTCATGGGCCGTACCAGCGCGCCGGAGACCACGTCCTACTGGCACCCGGTGACGCGCCACACCGATGAGACCACCCTTCCCGACATGTTTTAGACCCCGGCAACAAAGACCAAACAATGCTCTCCCTTTTCAGCCAGCTCGTAAAATTCATGCGCGTCTACAAGAAGTTCTGGATGGCGCCGCTTATCCTCGGCCTGATCGCGCTGGGCGGATTGTTGATCGCGGCCCAAAGCACCGCCATCGCGCCCTTCATTTATGCTATTTTCTAAACAGGTCCCGTCGTATTCATGATCGTTCTCGGCCTTTCCGCCTTTTACCACGACAGCGCCGCCGCCATCGTCCGCGATGGCGTTATCGTCGCCGCCGCCCAGCAGGAACGGTTTTCCCGCAATAAAAACGATTCCACGTTTCCGGCGGACGCTAGCGCCTATTGTCTGGACGCCGCCGGTGTCACCCTGGACGAGGTCGATTATGTCGGCTTCTACGACAAGCCGCTGCTGACCTTCGACCGGTTGCTTGAAACCTATCTTTCCTTTGCCCCGGCGGGCCTGGAATCCTTCGTCGCGGCGATCCCGGTATGGGTCAAGGAAAAGATCCTGCAGAAAACCCTCATCATAACCGGGCTCAACGGGCTGGAGCGCGGCACCCTGGACCCAGACAAGGTTCTGTTCGGGTTTCATCACCATTCCCACGCCGCCAGCGCCTATTATCCATCACCCTTTGAACGCGCCGCCATTCTGGTCATGGACGGGGTCGGCGAATGGGCGACCACGTCTTACGGGGTCGCTCAAGGCCGCGATCTCACGTTGACCGACGAATTCCCGCATTCCCTCGGTATGTTGTATTCGGCCTTCACCTATTATCTGGGTTTCAAGGTCAACGACGGCGAATACAAGGTCATGGGGATGGCGCCTTATGGCGAGCCCAAATACGCAGACCTGATCCGCGAGCATCTGATCGATATCCGGGACGACGGCTCGTTCCACCTGAACATGGACTATTTCAATTACTGCACCGGGCTGACCATGACCAATGATCGGTTTGCCGATCTGTTCGGCGGCCCCCGGCGCGACCCGGCGGAACCGCCGAACCAACGCCACATGGACCTAGCTAGGTCCGTGCAAGATGTTCTGGAAGACGCCGTGCTGGCGCTGGTCCGCCACCTGCATGAAAAAACGGGTGAAAAAAACCTGTG
The DNA here is from genome assembly GCA_027624235.1 of Pseudomonadota bacterium. Classification (GTDB taxonomy): domain Bacteria; phylum Pseudomonadota; class Alphaproteobacteria; order Rhodospirillales; family Casp-alpha2; genus Casp-alpha2. The sequence continues at coordinate 1,311 of JAQBYB010000157.1, forward strand.
CATGGCCGGCGGCGTGGCGCTCAATTGCGTCGCCAACGGCCGCATCGCACGCGAGGGCCCGTTCGACAATATCTGGATTCAACCCGCCGCCGGCGACGCCGGGTCGTCCCTGGGCGTCGCGCTGGCCATCGCCAACGCCAAATCCGAAGGCGAGCGCCTGCCCCGCGTGAACGCCATGGACGCCATGCGCGGCACCTACCTGGGCCCCGATTACAGCGATGGTGAAATCCGCAAAACCCTGGAATCCTTCGGCGCCGTGTTTGAGAAAATGACCGATGACGCCCTGTTCCCGTTCATAGCGGAAAAGCTGGGTTCCGAGAACATCGTCGGCTGGTTTCAGGGCCGCATGGAATTCGGCCCGCGCTCGCTCGGCAACCGGTCTATCCTGGGCGACCCGCATTCGGCGGCGATGCAACAGACCCTCAACCTGAAAATCAAATACCGCGAAAGTTTCCGCCCCTTCGCCCCGGCGATCCTTAACGAAGACGTGCGGGAATACTTCGACCTCGACACCGCAAGCCCCTATATGTTGCTTGTCTCAGAGGTGACAAAAGACAAGCTTCTCGACCTAAGCCCCGAAGATCGGGCCAAGACGGGCTTTGATAAATTGGGCGTGGTCCGTAGCGACGTGCCGGCGATTACCCATGTCGATAATTCGGCGCGGGTGCAGACCGTGCACATAGAAACCAACCCCCGCTTTCACCGCCTGCTGACCAGTTTCAAAAAGCAAACCGGGCGCGGCGTTCTGGTCAATACCAGCTTTAACGTGCGCGACGAACCTATCGTTTGCTCACCCGAAGACGCCTACAAATGTTTCATGGCCACCGAGATGGATGTCCTGGTGCTCGGCAATTACGTGCTGCTAAAGGAACAACAGTGACTGGCGATACACAAAATTCAACGGCCCGGCCGCCGATCGTCTCGGACCGTATCCTGGCCTGTCTGAAGGCGCCGGGCGGCAGCGACGACCAGGGTTTGGAGCTGATTGACAATGGTTACCGGTGCCCGGACACTGGGGAAACCTACCCCTTTATCGGCGACGTGCCGTCATTGTATTCGCCGCCCGAGGGCGAAGGCGAAGACGTCACGGCGCGCGTCAAATCCTTTTACGAGGAAACGCCTTTCCCCAATTACGAGGGGCTGGAGGAATTCGGCGAACTGGTCTCCAAGGGCAGCCAGAATGCTTTCTCCGCCAACCTGTTGAAGGCTATCGGCTACAACAAGACGGTTCTGGAATGCGGCTGCGGCACGGGGCAATTGTCCCATTTCCTGCAACTCAACAACAACCACGTGCTCGGCATCGACATGTCGCTGGGCAGCCTCAGGCTGGCCGTCGAACATAAATTACGCAACGACCTGGCGCGCAGCAGTTTCGCGCAGATGAATATTTTCGACCTGGCGGTCCGCGATGCGTCTTTCGATGTTGTCATTTCCCACGGCGTCCTGCACCACACCTTCGACGCCCGGCGCGCCTT
>JAQBYB010000005.1 GCA_027624235.1 Pseudomonadota bacterium
GCCATGGACGATGGCTTGCGCTTCGCTATTCGCGAAGGCGGCCGCACCGTCGGCGCCGGCGTCGTTGTCAAGGTTTTAGAGTAGAGGTCGTTAATCGCAGCGTAAGGCCGTTTTACGAACGGCCAACTATTTGTGTTGGAAGAAACAGACAAGGCCTCAAAATACCGAATAGGGGTATAGCTCAGTTGGTAGAGCGGCGGTCTCCAAAACCGCAGGTCGAGGGTTCGAACCCTTCTGCCCCTGCCAACTTTTGATTTGTCGATGTGAAGATTTGTGGATTTACTGAATGACCAAGATATCACCGGCCCGGTTTCTTCAAGAAGTGCGCCAAGAGGCGTCTAAAGTCACTTGGCCGACACGTAAGGAAACCGGAATTTCCACTGCGATGGTGTTCGTATTTGTGATTCTGGCATCCATCTTTTTCTTTATCGTCGATCAGGTCCTGCAATTTGGGGTTAAATTTATTTTCGGACTTGGAGGCTGAATCAAATGGCGATGCGTTGGTATGTGATTCACGTTTATTCAGGGTTCGAGAGAAAGGTCGCTCTATCCATTGAGGAACAGGCGAAACAAAGCGGCCTGGACGAGGACATCGAACAGGTCCTGGTTCCGGTTGAGGAAGTCGTCGAAATGCGGCGCGGCGCCAAGGTCCAGTCCGAGCGGAAGTTCTTCCCCGGTTATGTGTTGGTGCGAATGGAAATGACGGATGAATCTTGGCACTTGGTGAAAAACACGCCCAAGGTTACGGATTTTCTTGGCGGTAAAGGTCGGCCGATCCCGATTTCAGATGCCGAAGCCCTACACATCATGCACCAGGTTCAAGAGGGCATCGAAAGGCCGAAGCCGTCGGTCACCTTCGAAGTCGGCGAACAAGTTCGGGTATGCGACGGACCGTTCAATTCGTTTAACGGGATGGTCGAGGAAGTTGATGAGGAACGCGCCCGGCTCAAGGTCGCGGTCTCCATTTTTGGACGGGCAACGCCGGTGGAACTTGAATACGCACAGGTCGCGAAACTTTAGAAGACGTTTAACCGTGTGGGAGGCCAGCCATGGCCGGACCACGCAACTCGGAACCACTGAAACCTGAGGAAATAAAATGGCAAAAAAAGTTAAAGGTTACATAAAATTGCACGTGCCGGCGGGGCAGGCCAATCCGTCGCCACCAATCGGTCCGGCGCTCGGTCAGGCCGGTCTGAATATTATGGAATTCTGCAAGGCGTTTAACGCAGCGACCCAGAATATTGAACCGGGGATGCCGATCCCCTGTGTTATTACGGCTTATCAGGATGCCACGTTCAGCTATGTCACCAAAACCCCACCGGCCAGCTATTTTCTGAAAAAGGCGGCGAAACTGGATAAGGCGTCGGGTACGCCGGGTCGAGATTTTATCGGAAGGGTGACCATGAACCAGGTGCGCGAGATCGCCGAAAAGAAAATGGTCGATCTCAATACCACCGATATCGATGCAGCCTGCCGGATGATTGCCGGCTCCGCTCGTTCGATGGGCATTGAGGTTCAGGAGTAAAGCCATGGCAAAAATTGGAAAGCGCTTGAAAAAGGCCTATGAAACCATTGATCGCGATAGTTTTTATCCGGTTACGGATGCGGTCAAGTTTATCAAGGCTTCGGCAACCACAAAGTTTGATGAAACCGTTGAGGTCGCCCTTAACTTGGGTGTTGACCCGAAGCATGCGGATCAAATGGTTCGGGGTACCGTGACCCTTCCCCATGGAACGGGTAAGACATTGAGGGTCGCGGTGTTTGCCAGGGGCGACAAGGCCAAGGAAGCCGAGGAAGCTGGCGCTGATTTTGTTGGCGGTGATGATCTGGCTGAAAAAATTCAAAATGGCGAGACCGGTTTTGATCGCTGTATCGCCACCCCGGATATGATGGCGGTCGTTGGTAAGTTGGGTAAAGTTTTGGGCCCCAAGGGGTTGATGCCTAATCCTAAGCTTGGCACCGTCACAATGGATGTTAAGGGTGCTATTGCTGCGGCCAAGGCTGGCCAGATTGAGTTTCGCGTCGAGAAAGAAGGGATTATTCATGCCGGTGTCGGCAAAACGAGCTTTTCGCCCGAACAACTGGCCGAAAATGTTTCCGCTTTCATTGACGCAATTCTCAGGGCAAAGCCGACCGGCGTTAAAGGCAGCTATTTAAAACGAGCATCCCTGAGTTCGACCATGGGGCCGGGCATTAAATTGGATGTCGGCCAACTAACGAGCTGATGGCCTGAATGTTTGATCCCGGCTTTGCCGCCGGGATGAAGAAATTAAGGAATTGCCGCAAAGACTGTGTTTATTGGTCAATGCGGTGGTGGAAGCAGAAGTTAATTGCTTCCAACCTGTCCGAGACCGTAGGTGCCGCCGACTATGAGGTGGTTTAAGGGGACGTTCCCGCCTACCGAGACAGTATGAGATCCGTTTTTGAACGCCTTTTATGGGTTCCCGAACGGCTTGAACTGTTGCACGGGACGGGCAAGTTGATCCTCAAGGATTGGCCCGTTTTGGGTCTCTTGGGGATCAAAGTGCAACGACGGTACGGCTCTTGTTTTCTTTTGGGCCTGCCGTCACGAAACTGGAGACGATCAAGTGGACCGAGTTGAAAAAGAAGAAGTGATCGCTTCGTTGCATAAGACGTTTGAGGATTCGTCCATCGTCGTCGTTACCCACTTTTCCGGGTTAACGGTAGCTGAGATGAGCGATCTTCGAAATAAAATGCGCGAGGTCGGCGCCAGCTTCAAGGTGTCGAAAAACCGGCTCACGCGTCGCGCTCTCGAAGGAACAAAGTATCAGCCCCTGGACAGCCTGTTCACCGGCCCGACTGGGATAGCCTATTCCCAAGATCCGGTGGCGGCGGCAAAGGCGGCTGTTAATTTTTCCAAGACCAACGACAAGCTCATTGTTCTGGGCGGCGCCCTGGGTGATGAGCATCTCGACGTCGCGAAAATTATATCACTCGCGAGCCTACCGTCGTTGGACGAATTGAGAGCAAAAATCGTTGGCATGATTTGTACGCCAGCGACACGCATCGTCGGAGTACTGCAAGCGCCTGCGGGGCAAATAGCCCGTGTCATCAGCGCCCACAGTGCATCGGGCGAGGCCGCGTGATCCGAATAACGAAGTTTCAGTATCAAATATAGTTCAAGCCCAAGGAGAAATGAGAAAATGGCTAATCTAGATAAAATCGTTGATGAACTGTCGAGTCTGACGGTAATGGAAGCCGCCGAGCTTTCAAACCTACTCGAAGAAAAATGGGGTGTTTCCGCCGCTGCCCCGGTAGCAGTTGCCGCTGTCGCCGGTGCTGGTGACGGCGCCGCTGCGGAAGCCGCAAGTGACGGAGTGGACGTTATCTTGACTGCTTACGGTGACAAGAAAATCAACGTCATCAAGGAAGTTCGCGCCATTACCCATCTTGGCCTGAAAGAAGCCAAAGAACTGGTTGAAGGTGCGCCCAAGGTCGTCAAAGAAGGCGTTAAGAAAGAAGAGGCCGAGGAGCTGAAGAAGAAGCTGGAAGCAGCCGGCGCCACGGTCGAACTGAAATAATGAATTCCCGCCGGGTCGCAAGGCCCGGCGGGAATAAGACTTTGTTACGAGAAGCTGTCGGTGGGAGGGCCTGCCGATTGCTTCAAATTGAACACGCATCCGCCTGTATTGACCTTGCCGCGGTCGGTAAAGCTGATGTGCATGCCCCGCCGGGCATTCTTACTCAGGGCCGATGGCCCTGTAGACGGGATGTCCATACGGCGGAAACGGAGTCTCTCCCATCTGGTAGCGGTGACCAGATGATCGAGGGACTGGATTGAAATGAGAGCGTAAGGAAACTGTAATGGAAACATCCTTCACGGGCCGTAAACGTGTGCGCAAGTATTTTGGCCGCCTGGCCGCGACCGTTGAAATGCCCAATCTGATCGAGGTTCAGAAAACCTCCTATGAACATTTTCTACAACGCGATACGGCTGTCGATAAAAGGACGAACACCGGGTTGCAGGAAGTTTTTAGGTCGGTTTATCCGATCAAGGATTTTTCCGAGCGCGGCACGCTTGAATTTGTCAGTTATAACTTCGAAGAACCGAAATATGACGTTGAAGAGTGCCAGCAGCGGGGAATGACCTATGCGGCGCCCTTGAAGGTGACGTTGCGTCTAGTGGTTTGGGACATCGACGAGGAAACCCAGGCCCGATCCATTCGGGACGTCAAGGAACAGGACGTCTATATGGGTGATATGCCGTTGATGACGGACAATGGCACTTTCGTTGTTAATGGCACGGAACGGGTTATCGTTTCGCAAATGCACCGCTCTCCCGGTGTGTTTTTCGATCACGATAAAGGCAAGACCCATTCCTCTGGTAAATTCCTGTTTACCGCCCGCATCATTCCTTATCGGGGATCTTGGCTGGATTTGGAATTCGATTCCAAGGATCTGGTTTACGTGCGCATCGATCGGCGCCGCAAACTGCCGGCGACGACTTTGTTGCTGGCGCTGGACAGCGACGCGACCGAGAAACTCCGCGCCAAACGGAAAGTGGACGCCAAGCCACTTACGGCTGAAGAAAAAACTGGCATGAACCCAGAAGGGTTGCTCGATTATTTCTACAAAAAGGTGGACTTTACCCGGGTACAGAAAAAGGGTTGGAAAACCGAATTCTTGGCTGACAGCCTACGGGCTGTGAAGCTGACCTCCGATCTGGTCAATGCTAAAACCAGCCGTGTCGCAGCCAAGACCGGCACCAAGATGACACCACGGTTGATTCGGGAATTGATCGATAAGGGGCTGAAGGAACTGTTGGTTCCGACGGAAGACCTTATTGGGCGTTATGTTGCCTCGGATATTATCAACGAGAAAACCGGCGAAATCTACGTCGAGGCCGGTGATGAGATTACCGAAGAATCCATTAAAATTTTTGATGACGTTAAAATCGATGTCATTTCGACCCTCGCCATCGATCACATCAATGTCGGCCCCTATATCCGAAACACCCTTGCGGTCGATAAAAACACAACCCGGGAAGAAGCCCTGATCGATATTTACCGTGTCATGCGACCGGGTGAACCGCCGACGCTGGATACCGCCGAGGCGTTGTTTGAGAGCCTCTTCTTTGACCCTGAACGATATGACCTATCTGCTGTAGGCCGGGTTAAAATGAATTCCCGTTTAGGCTTTGAAACCGATGATACCGTGAGGACCTTGCGCAAGCAGGACATCCTTGAAGTCGTTCGAACCATGGTCGAGATGAAAGATGGTCGTGGCGAAGTCGATGATATCGATCACCTTGGCAATCGCCGGGTCCGCTCGGTCGGTGAATTGATGGAAAACCAGTACCGGATTGGCCTGTTGCGAATGGAACGCGCCATTCGGGAACGCATGAGTTCCGTTGATATAGACACTGTCATGCCTCACGACCTGATCAATGCCAAACCGGCAGCGGGGGCAGTCCGTGAGTTTTTTGGCTCGTCACAGTTAAGCCAGTTCATGGACCAGACAAATCCATTGTCAGAAGTCACTCACAAACGACGGCTTTCAGCTCTGGGGCCGGGTGGCTTGACCCGTGAACGTGCCGGGTTCGAAGTTCGCGACGTGCATCCGACTCATTACGGCCGAATTTGTCCCATCGAAACCCCTGAAGGTCCAAATATTGGGCTTATCAACAGCCTTGCCACTTATGCTCGGGTCAACAAATACGGGTTCATCGAAACCCCGTACCGACGGGTTGCAAATGGCAAATTAGGCAGTGAGGTCGTATATCTCTCGGCCATGGACGAAGGCCGCTACACTATCGCCCAGGCCAATGCCGAAGTTGATGAAAAAGGGAAGTTGATTCAGGATCTGGTCAGCAGCCGCAAAAGCGGTGACTTCGTAATGGTCCGCCCCGAAGATATCGATTTCATTGATGTTTCGCCCAAGCAGCTTGTGTCGGTGGCCACCGCGTTGATTCCTTTCTTGGAAAATGATGACGCCAACCGGGCCCTGATGGGTTCCAACATGATGCGCCAGGCGGTGCCGTTGATTCAACCCGAGGCGCCTTTGGTCGGTACCGGCATGGAAGCCACTGTTGCCCGTGATTCCGGGGCTACCATCGTTGCCAAGCGTTCCGGCGTTGTTGACCAAATCGATGCCACCCGCATCGTCGTCAGCGCCACCGAGGAAAAATCCCACTCCGAGACTGGGGTGGACATCTATAATCTCTTGAAGTTTCAACGCTCGAACCAAAACACCTACCTGCATCAGCGTCCGCTGGTGAAGGTTGGCGATAAGGTGAGAGTCGGTGATACTATTGCCGACGGCCCGTCTACGGACCTTGGTGATCTGGCGCTTGGCCGTAATGTGCTTGTCGCCTTCATGCCTTGGCAAGGCTACAACTTCGAGGATTCGATCCTGATCTCGGAACGGATTGTGCGCGATGACGTCTTTACCTCAATTCATATTGAAGAATTCGAGGTCATGGCCCGAGACACGAAACTAGGCCAGGAAGAAATCACCCGGGACATTCCCAACGTCGGTGAAGAGGCGCTCAAGAATCTGGATGAAGCCGGCATCGTTTATATCGGCGCCGAAGTCAAACCGAGCGATATTCTGGTCGGCAAAGTGACGCCGAAGGGCGAAAGCCCGATGACTCCGGAAGAGAAACTGCTGCGCGCTATCTTTGGCGAGAAGGCTTCCGATGTACGCGATACCTCGTTGAAACTGCCGCCGGGCGTTTCCGGTACGGTTGTCGAGGTACGGGTGTTCTCTCGCCGCGGCGTTGACAAGGATGAACGTGCCTTAGCCATCGAACGGGCCGAAATTGATCGTTTGGCCAAGGACCGTGATGACGAGCGCGCGATCCTCGAACGTAGCTTTCAGGCGCGACTGAAGGCCCTGCTTTTGGATAAAAAATCAGCCGGAGGGCCTAAGGGACTCAAAACGGGGACCAAGCTGACGAACGAAGTTCTGGATTCTTATACCCCGGGTCAATGCTCCCAAATCATTGTCGCAAATGATACGGTGATGAAGGACATCGAGGCTCTTAAAGGCAAATTCGAAGCCGATATCGCTATTCTTCAAGGGCGTTTCGAAAACAAAGTCGATAAGTTACAGCGTGGCGACGACCTCAGTCCCGGCGTGATGAAGATGGTCAAAGTCTTCGTTGCCGTGAAACGTAAATTACAACCCGGTGACAAAATGGCCGGTCGTCACGGTAACAAGGGCGTCATTTCGAAGATTATGCCCTCCGAAGATATGCCCTATCTTGAGGATGGTACGCCAGTGGATGTGCTGCTTAATCCGCTTGGGGTTCCATCCCGCATGAACGTCGGCCAGATTCTGGAAACTCATTTGGGTTGGGCTTGTGCCGGGCTCGGTATCCAGATCGGTGAAATGCTTGATGTTGCCCAAAAGGATGGCGACACCAAAAACCTTCGGGCCAAGCTCAAGGATGTTTACGGACCGCAGACCTATAAGGAAAGCGTCAGTGACCTGAATGATGTTGAGGTTCTTGAGCTCGCCAACAATCTCCGTGGCGGCGTTCCGATTGCTACCCCTGTGTTTGACGGCGCCCATGAAAGTGACATCGTCGAGATGCTTGAAAAGGCGGGGCTCAGCAGTTCCGGCCAAGTGACCTTGGTTGATGGCCGCACCGGCGAAACCTTCGATCGCCAGGTAACGGTTGGATACATCTATATGCTGAAACTGCATCATCTTGTTGATGACAAGATTCATGCCCGCTCAATCGGGCCTTACAGTCTGGTTACCCAGCAGCCGCTTGGCGGCAAGGCTCAGTTCGGCGGACAACGGTTCGGCGAGATGGAGGTTTGGGCGCTGGAAGCATATGGCGCTGCTTATACCTTGCAAGAAATGTTGACGGTTAAATCGGATGATGTATCCGGTCGTACCAAGGTCTACGAAGCCATCGTCCGTGGCGATGATACCTTCGAGGCCGGCATCCCTGAATCGTTCAATGTTTTGGTTAAGGAATTGCATTCCCTTGGCCTCAACCTTGAACTCGGTTAGCCGCGACTGGCGCTAGGAGATACCTAAGATGAATGAACTGACAAAAATTTTTGGCCAAGTTGGCCATGCCAAACAATTTGACCATATCCGGATTTCAATCGCTTCCCCGGAACGCATCCGGTCATGGTCTTTCGGTGAAATTAAAAAACCGGAAACCATTAATTACCGAACCTTCAAGCCGGAACGTGACGGCTTGTTCTGCGCACGCATTTTTGGCCCAACCAAGGATTACGAATGCCTGTGCGGTAAATACAAGCGCATGAAATACAAGGGCATCACCTGCGAAAAATGCGGTGTCGAAGTAACCTTGCAAAAAGTTCGCCGGGAACGCATGGGCCACATCGAACTGGCATCGCCGGTTGCTCACATCTGGTTTATGAAATCGTTGCCTTCAAGGATCGGGCTGTTGCTCGACATGACCCTGAAAAGCCTCGAAAGGGTTCTCTACTTCGAAACGTATGTGGTGATCGAACCGGGCCTGACTCCGTTGGAACTTCATCAGGCTCTCAGCGAGGAAGATTACCAAACGGCAGTCGATAAATACGGCGAGGATGCTTTTTCCGTCGGCATCGGGGCCGAAGCGCTTCGTGAAATGCTGGCTGCTATTGATCTGGAAGAAGAACTTGCAAACCTGCGTATCGACCTTAAGGAAACGAATTCCGAGGCTAAGCGAAAAAAGTTTGTGAAGCGATTGAAGTTGATCGAGTCCTTCATCAGTTCCAAGACTCGGCCCGAATGGATGATCCTCAAAGAAATTCCTGTTATTCCGCCCGAACTGCGTCCGTTGGTACCGTTGGACGGCGGTCGTTTCGCCACATCGGACCTTAACGACCTTTACCGACGCGTGATCAACCGGAACAATCGCCTGAAACGACTGATCGAACTCAGGGCGCCGGAAATCATCGTTCGCAACGAAAAACGGATGCTTCAGGAATCCGTCGATGCGTTGTTTGATAATGGTCGGCGTGGTCGGGCAATCACCGGCGCCAATAAACGCCCATTGAAATCCCTCAGCGACATGCTCAAGGGTAAACAGGGCCGTTTCCGCCAAAACCTCTTAGGCAAGCGCGTCGATTATTCCGGACGTTCCGTTATCGTGGTCGGGCCGGAATTGATGCTGCATCAATGTGGCTTACCCAAGAAGATGGCGCTGGAGCTGTTCAAGCCCTTCATATATTCGAAGTTGGAATTGTACGGCATGGCGACCACCATCAAGGCGGCCAAGCGGATGCTTGAAAATGAACGTCCAGAAGTTTGGGATATCCTTGAAGAGGTCATTCGCGAACACCCGGTGTTATTGAATCGGGCGCCGACACTGCACCGGCTTGGCATTCAGGCCTTTGAGCCGCTTTTGATTGAAGGTAAGGCGATCCAGCTTCATCCGCTGGTCTGCGCGGCCTTCAACGCCGACTTTGATGGTGATCAAATGGCTGTGCACGTTCCGCTTTCCATGGAAGCCCAGTTGGAAGCGCGCGTTTTGATGATGTCCACGAATAACATCCTCAGTCCGGCCAACGGAAAACCGATTATCGTGCCCAGCCAGGACATTGTGCTTGGACTTTATTACTTATCCATCGAACGCGATGGTGAACCCGGAGAAGGTATGGCCTTTACCGGTGTGGCTGAGATACAGCAGGCGCTGGATGTGGGCGCTGTCACCTTGCATTCCAAGATTAAGTCACGTTACCGGGATGTTGATGCCAAGGGTAATGAAATCATCGTGCGGGTCGAAACAACGCCGGGTCGGATGTTGTTGAGTGAGATTCTTCCCCGAAACCCAAATATTCCCTTTGCTATTATTAACCGGCTGTTGACCAAGAAGGATGTTTCTACCGTCCTTGATGAGGTTTATCGCCATTGCGGTCAGAAAGAGACGGTGATTTTCGCTGACCACATGATGGGCATTGGGTTCAAATATGCCTGTAAGGCCGGCATTTCATTCGGCAAGGATGATCTAGTTATCCCCAAGACAAAGGAAAAGTTGGTTCAGGAGACCGAAAAAAAGGTTGCCGAATATGAACATCAGTATTTGGACGGTCTCATTACCAAAGGTGAGAAGTATAATAAGGTGGTTGATGCTTGGTCTCATTGCACCGACAGGGTTGCTGACGAAATGATGAAGGTCATTTCAACGGAAGAACCCGGAAAACCCATCAATTCCGTCTACATGATGGCGCATTCCGGGGCCCGTGGTTCAGCCGCCCAAATGAAGCAATTGGCCGGCATGCGGGGCCTGATGGCAAAACCCTCGGGTGAAATCATCGAAACCCCGATCATTTCTAACTTTAAGGAAGGTCTCTCGGTGTTGGAATATTTCAATTCCACCCATGGGGCTCGCAAGGGTTTGGCTGATACGGCTCTTAAAACAGCTAATTCGGGGTATCTTACCCGGCGTCTTGTCGATGTTGCCCAGGATTGCATCGTTGTTACCGAAGATTGCAAGTCGAAGCTGGGGATCAGTGTTTCGGCCATTGTCGAAGGTGGTGAATCCGTTTCGCCTCTATCCGAACAAATCTTGGGCCGTTGTGCGTCCGTGGATATTAAGGACCCCATCACCAACAAAACGCTGGTTAAGGCCGGTGAAATGATGGATGAGGTATCAAGCCTCAAGGTCGAGGAGGCAGATGTCGAAACCGTTTTGGTTCGCAGTGTTCTGACCTGCGAATTGAAGGAAGGGGTTTGCGGAAAATGTTATGGGCGTGATCTTGCCCGTGGCACGACGGTCAACATCGGTGAAGCGGTTGGTGTTATCGCGGCTCAGTCCATCGGCGAGCCCGGCACTCAGTTGACGATGCGGACCTTCCACATCGGCGGGGCCGTCCAGCGCGGTGCGGAGCAATCGAGAATCGAGGCTAATCTCGACGCTAAGGTTGTCCTAAAAAACTGCACAACGGTCAAAAACAGCCAAGGCGTTCTGGTGATTATGTCCCGTAACGCGGAACTGTCTCTTGTCGACGACAAGGGACGTGATCGCGCCCGCCATCGCTTGCCGTATGGGTCTTATCTTCTGGTCAAGGATAAGGACAAGGTCAAGCGGGGCGACAAGATCGCCGAATGGGATCCCTATACACTTCCCATGATCACCGAAAAGGAAGGTATCGCCAATTTCATTGACTTGGTTGAAGGCCTGTCATTGGTCGAAAAAATGGATGAAACGACTGGTATTGCCTCGAAAGTGGTTATCGATTGGAAACAACAGCCAAAAGGCGCCGATCTCAAACCACGGATTACGTTGCGGGACAAGAAGAATCAGGTCATCACTCTCGATAATGGTCAAGAAGCCCGCTACCCCCTATCGGTGGATGCAATCCTTTCCGTTGAATCGGGACAAACCGTTCATGCCGGCGATGTGTTGGCGCGTATTCCTCGTGAATCCGCCAAAACCAGGGATATTACCGGTGGTCTGCCGCGCGTTGCGGAATTGTTTGAGGCCCGCAAGCCCAAGGATTTTGCGATCATTGCGGAATCGGTCGGCCGTGTTGAATTCGGCAAGGACTACAAGAATAAACGCCGGATTATCATCACTCCCATTGATGGGAAGGGTGAGCCGACTGAATATCTGGTGCCAAAGGGACGGCATATTTCGGTTCAGGAAGGCGATTACGTCGAAGTTGGCGACAGTCTCATGGATGGTAGCCCGGTTCCCCATGATATTCTTCGGGTGTTGGGTGTTGAACCGTTGGCTAAATATCTGATCAACGAGATCCAGGAGGTTTACCGTCTGCAGGGTGTTAAGATCAACGACAAGCATATTGAAGTTATCGTTCGTCAAATGCTGCAAAAGGTAGAAGTCACTGACGGCGGCGACACCACGTTCCTGGTCGGAGAATTGATTGACCGAATCGAGTTTGATGAAGTCAACGCCCAAACCAAGAAGGATGGCGGTAAACAAGCAAAATTCCTTCCGGTTCTTCAGGGAATCACCAAGGCTAGTCTGCAAACCCGTTCGTTTATTTCTGCAGCCTCGTTCCAGGAAACTACTCGGGTTCTTACCGAAGCCGCCGTTTCAGGAAAAATTGATACCCTTGTCGGACTAAAAGAAAACGTCATTGTCGGGCGGCCCATTCCGGCCGGCACCGGCAGTATTATGAACAATTTCCGTGAGATTGCGGCCTCCCGCGATGTGGTGCTATCTGCTCAACATGTTGATGAGGTTGAGGAAATTGTGGTTGAGCCAGTCGAAGCGCCGGCTGAGGAAGCTCTTTCTAGAGGGGCGGAATAGGGTCGATAAAGGCTGAAATTTATACCAGCGGCCCGGATAGTTCCGGGTCGCCGGAAACCCTTTGAAATTCAGCGTTTTTAGTGCTTGACGGGGTCGGAACCCGTATCTATATTCCGGCCACTTCGCAGGCGCTGGTGGTAGACTGTTCGGTCTAGACGCAGATGCCAACGCGATTTGAGAAAAATTTGAATTAAGCCTCCGGGCGAATTTGCTACGACCGGAAGGTTTATCATTTTGCCCTTGATTAGTTAGTTATTTCAAGGGTTTGGCAGCAGGGAGCAAGGCCCTGGTGTCGTTGATTGTGTAAAGATATTGGCATTTTGCCGATTTAAGACTGGGTAACCGGTGGTTCGATCACCGAAAATAAACGGGATAATCCTATGCCGACTATCAACCAACTGGTTCGTAAACCGCGCAAGCCGCCAGCAGAGCGCAACAAAGTTCCTGCTTTGGAACAGTGCCCGCAAAAGCGTGGCGTTTGCACACGCGTCTATACGACGACGCCGAAAAAGCCTAACTCGGCCCTCCGTAAGGTTGCCCGTGTTCGTCTGACCAATGGTTTTGAGGTCACCTCTTATATACCCGGTGAGGGTCATAACCTGCAGGAGCACTCGGTCGTTATGATCCGTGGTGGCCGCGTTAAGGATCTTCCCGGTGTTCGTTATCACGTTATTCGCGGCATCCTTGACACTCAAGGTGTTTCCGAACGCCGCCAGCGCCGATCCAAATACGGCGCCAAACGGCCGAAATAAGGAATCATACAGATGTCACGCCGCCGCGCTGCCGAAAAAAGGGCAATCCTTCCGGATCCCAAATACAAAGACCTTATCGTTGCGAAGTTCACCAACTCGTTGATGTTTGATGGCAAGAAATCCGTCGCGGAACGTATCATTTACGGCGCCTTCGATCTGATCGAAAACAAAGCTGGCCAAGACCCTCTTAAAACCTTTCACGATGCCATTGATAACGTGAAGCCCTCGGTTGAAGTGCGCTCAAGGCGCGTCGGTGGCGCCACTTATCAAATTCCGGTTGAGGTTCGCTTCCTTCGCCGTCAGGCCTTGGCCATTCGCTGGATCGTCGAACTGGCTCGCAAGCGTTCGGAAGTGACAATGACGGAGCGGTTGTCCGGGGAGCTTCTGGATGCGGCCAATAACCGCGGTGCTGCGGTGAAAAAACGGGAAGACACTCACAAGATGGCGGAGGCTAACAAAGCTTTCTCCCATTATCGCTGGTAAAGCTTCCTAGGATTTAAAGTAATGGCACGCGAAACCCCCCTCAACAAGTACCGTAATATCGGCATCATGGCGCATATTGATGCTGGTAAGACGACGACCACGGAACGGATCCTGTATTACACCGGCAAGTCCTATAAAATGGGCGAGGTCCATGACGGCAACGCCACAATGGACTGGATGGAACAAGAGCAGGAACGCGGTATTACCATTACCTCGGCGGCGACGACATGCTTCTGGGATGACCACCGGATCAACATCATTGATACCCCCGGTCACGTGGATTTCACCATCGAAGTGGAACGTAGCCTTCGTGTTCTGGACGGTGCTGTTGCCGTGTTCGATTCGGTTGCCGGCGTTGAGCCCCAGTCGGAAACGGTCTGGCGGCAAGCCGATAAGTACGATGTCCCGAGGATTTGCTTTATCAACAAGATGGACCGCATCGGTACCGATTTTTACCGTTGTGTCGATATGATTATTGACCGCTTGGGCGCGAACCCCCTGGTTACGCAACTTCCCATTGGCAGCGAAGCCGATTTTGTCGGTCTTGTCGATTTGATCACCATGAAAGCGATCGTTTGGAAAGATGAAAATCTTGGTGCCGAATTTGAACATTTAGACATCCCTGCTGACTTGGCCGACAAGGCTGCGCAATACCGTGAAAAGCTTGTTGAAACTGCCCTCGAACAGGATGATGTGGCGCTGGAAGCGTACCTTGAAGGCGAACAGCCTGATGAGGCAACCCTCCTTAAATGCATTCGTTCCGGCACCATCGCCGGTGACTTCGTTCCGGTGCTGCTTGGTTCGGCGTTCAAGAACAAAGGTGTTCAGCCGTTGTTGGACGCGGTTGTTAATTATTTACCGTCTCCGATGGACGTCCCCGCCATTAAAGGCCTTAAAGTCGATAGCGATGAGGAAATCGTACGCAAGAGTTCAGACGAAGAGCCCTTCGCCGCGCTGGCCTTCAAGATCATGAATGATTCTTTCGTTGGCTCCCTGACCTTCATTCGGATTTATTCGGGCGTGCTCGAAACCGGAACCACCGTCATAAACACCGTCAAGGGAAAGCGCGAGCGGGTTGGCCGAATGTTGTTAATGCATTCAAACAGTCGCGAGGACGTCAAGGAAGCCCGCGCCGGCGATATTTTGGCCCTGGCCGGTCTAAAAGATACGACTACCGGCGACACCATTTGCGACTCCAATAATCAAGTGATCCTGGAACGGATGGAATTTCCGGATCCGGTTATTGAAATTTCGGTCGAGCCCAAAACCCAAAGCGATCAGGAAAAAATGGGCGTCGCCTTGCACCGCTTGGCTGCTGAAGATCCTTCCTTCCGTGTTTCCACCGATATCGAATCCGGTCAGACCATCATCAAGGGCATGGGCGAACTTCACTTGGAAATTATTGTTGATCGAATGCGTCGGGAATTCCAGGTCGAGGCCAATATTGGCCAACCTCAAGTTGCCTACCGTGAAACTATTTCCAAAGTAGCCGACGTCGATTACACCCACAAAAAACAAACCGGCGGCTCAGGTCAATACGCCCGGATCAAGTTGAGGGCGGAACCGTTGCCGTCCGGTTCCGGCTTTGAATTTGAAAATAAAGTGGTTGGCGGCAACATTCCCAAGGAATTCATCCCAGGCGTTGAAAAAGGCCTCAAGAGTGCTTTGGAATCCGGCATTAAAACCGGTTTCCCGGTGACCGACTTGAAGGTAACTCTTTATGACGGCGCATCCCACGATGTTGATTCCAGCGTTATGGCTTTCGAGATCGCGGCGCGTGCTGCCTTTCGCGAATTGGCGGCAAAGGCTGGGCCAAAGGTTTTGGAACCGATGATGCGGGTCGAGGTGGTTACTCCAGATGAATATCTTGGTGACATCATCGGCGATTTGAATAGCCGTCGCGGTAGCATCGGCGGCATGGACCAGCGCGGCAATGCCCGCGTCGTCAATGCCCAAGTCCCGCTTTCCAACATGTTTGGTTACGTTAATACGCTTCGTTCCATGAGTCAGGGGCGGGCCCAGTTTACAATGCATTTTGATCACTACGCGGTTGTTCCCGCACAGGTTTCCGATGAAATCCAAACCCGGCTTGCCGGATAAGGTGCCTGGTTAAGAATCCCGCACGGCACGGAGAATATAAAAATGGCCAAAGAAAAGTTTGAACGCACGAAACCGCACTGCAACATCGGCACGATTGGTCACGTTGACCATGGCAAGACGACGTTGACGGCGGCAATCACGAAGGTTTTGTCGGAGCAGGGCGGCGCCGAATTCATAGCGTTTGCGGATATCGATAAGGCGCCTGAAGAACGCGAGCGCGGGATCACGATTTCGACGGCGCACGTTGAGTATTCGACGAAGGCCCGTCATTACGCGCACGTCGATTGCCCTGGTCACGCGGATTATGTGAAGAACATGATCACCGGTGCGGCGCAGATGGACGGCGCGATTTTGGTTGTTTCGGCGGCCGATGGCCCGATGCCGCAGACCCGTGAGCATATTCTTCTGGCGCGTCAGGTTGGTGTACCGTCGCTTGTTGTATTTTTGAACAAGATTGACCAGGTTGACGATCCGGAGCTTCTGGAACTCGTCGAGATGGAAATCCGCGAGCTTTTGTCGAGCTACGACTTTCCGGGCGACGATATTCCGATTGTTGCGGGTTCGGCGCTGGCGGCCCTGGAAGGTCGTGACGACGATATCGGCAAGGAAGCGATTCTGAAGCTGATGGAAGCGGTTGACAGCTACATTCCGCAGCCCGACCGCCCGAAGGACCAGCCGTTCCTGATGCCGATCGAAGATGTGTTTTCGATTTCGGGCCGGGGCACTGTTGTGACGGGCCGTATTGAGCGCGGAGTTGTTAAGGTCGGCGAAGAGATCGAGATTGTCGGCGTCAAGGATACGCAAAAGACGACGTGCACGGGCGTTGAAATGTTCCGCAAGCTTCTCGACACGGGGGAAGCGGGGGACAATGTCGGAGTTCTGCTTCGCGGCACCAAGCGCGAAGAGGTTGAGCGCGGTCAGGTTCTGGCGAAGCCGGGATCGATCACGCCGCACACCAAGTTCACGTGCGAAGCCTATGTCCTGACGAAGGATGAAGGTGGCCGTCACACGCCGTTTTTTGCCAACTACCGTCCGCAGTTTTACTTCCGCACGACGGACGTGACGGGAACGGTTGAACTGCCGGCGGGCACGGAAATGGTAATGCCGGGCGACAACATCACGATGGACGTCACCCTGATTGCCCCGATCGCCATGGACGATGGCTTGCGCTTCGCTATTCGCGAAGGCGGCCGCACCGTCGGCGCCGGCGTCGTTGTCAAGGTTTTAGAGTAGAGGATCAACTTGCCGGCCCGATTTTGGGCCGGTGGTTTTTAATGGGACTTAAAGTCAATGGATCAACAAAGCATCCGAATTCGTCTGAAGGCGTACGATCACAGAGTTCTTGATCAGTCGGCGAAAGAGATCGTCAACACCGCCCAGAGGACAGGCGCCCGAGTAAGGGGTCCCATTCCTTTACCTACGCGGATTGAAAAATTTACTGTTCTGCGTTCCCCGCACATCGATAAAAAGTCGCGGGAGCAGTTTGAGATAAGAACCCACAAACGGGTTTTGGACATTGTAGAGCCGACCCAGCAAACCGTTGATGCCTTGATGAAACTTGACCTCGCCGCTGGGGTCAATGTTGAAATCAAGCTTTAACGGTTCCTAGGGATCGGGTTCAGGAATATAGACGTCATGCGTACTGGTTTAATAGCTCGCAAGCTTGGAATGTCGCGATTGTTCGGCGATGACGGCACCCACGTGCCTGTTACCGTTCTGGACGCCGGCGACTGTCAGGTTGTTGCACAGAAGGTCAAGGATCGGGACGGTTATAGCGCCCTGCAATTAGGCTTGGGTAAGGCGAAGGTAAAAAACGTTGGCAAGGCTATGCGCGGCCATTTTGCCAAGTCCAAGATCGAACCGAAACAGAAGCTTGTCGAATTTCGGGTGTCTGAAGATGCCATGGTTGACGTCGGCACTGAATTATCGGCGGCCCATTTTGTTACAGGCCAATTTGTTGATGTAACCGGAACATCCATCGGAAAGGGCTTCGCCGGCGGTATGAAGCGGCATGGATTTAGCGGCTTGCGCGCCTCTCATGGTGTATCAGTTTCGCATCGCTCGCTTGGTTCAATTGGCCAGTGTCAGGACCCCGGCAGGGTTTTTAAGGGCAAGAAAATGGCCGGGCAAATGGGCAATGTTCGTGTCACCGCGCAAAACCTTAAAGTTATCGCCACTGATATCGAACGCGGTCTCATTCTGGTTAAAGGCGCGGTCCCCGGATCCAAAGGCGGGTACGTGCGAATTACCGACGCCGTCAAAAAGCAACTTCCCGACGGCGCTCCTTTCCCCTGCATGGTGAAAGGCCAAGAGACAACGGCATCGGTTGAAGAGGAAGCGGTCGTCGCGGCGGTCGAAGAAGTGGTCGAGCAAGGCGCCGCCCCTGAGAATGAAGCCCCTAATAATACAGCCGAAAAGAAAGAGGACTAATCGGTCATGCAGTGCGACGTCATAACACTTGCCAACAAGAAGACAGGCACCATCGAACTCGACGATGCCGTTTTCGGGACTGATGTTCGCCGCGACCTCATGGCCCGCGCCGTTAATTGGCAATTGGCCAAGCGCCGTTCCGGTAACGCAAAGACCAAGGACCGCAGCGAGGTCAAGGCTAGAAAGGGAAAGCCTTTCGCTCAGAAAGGTGGTGGCCGAGCGCGTCAAGGCACCACAGTGGCGCCGCAGATGCGTGGCGGCGGCGTTGCTTTTGGACCCCAGGTTCGCTCTCACGCCCACAAATTGCCGAAAAAAGTTCGCCTGCTAGCTCTGAAATCGGCGTTGAGCGCCAAGCAGGCCGAAGGCAAGCTAGTGGTTATCGACGAAGCCAGGATGAAGCAGGCCAAGACACAGGATTTGATGAAGCAGCTGGATAAGCTGAACTGGGGCAGGGTCTTGGTTATCGATGGCGCCGAAATTGACGGCAACTTTGCCAAAGCCGCCGGAAACATCAACGGTATCGACATCCTGCCCTGCGCCGGCGCCAATGTTTATGACATTTTACGCCGCGATACCTTGGTGCTGACTCGTGACGGCGTGGAGAAGTTGATGGAGCGGTTAAAATGAAGAAATACGATGGCCGCAACGTCAAACCCAGCAAGGGCAGAATCTACGAGTTGATCAGAACTCCTGTGGTTACGGAAAAGGCGACTCTTATATCTGAACATAACCAAGTCACCTTCCTGGTGCCGTTGGACGCTAATAAGTTCGAGATCAAGATTGCGGTTGAAAACTTGTTCAAAGTTAAGGTCTCGGCGGTCAATACGCTGCGTAAGAAAGGCAAGGTTAAAAGCTTCCGGGGCTATGTCGGAAAGCAGGTTGAAACGAAAAAAGCAGTCGTCACGCTGGCCGAAGGCCAGTCGATTGACGTTATGACTGGCATTTAGGCGGGGCTTGAGACGACCATGGCATTGAAATCATTCAATCCGACCTCACCGGGACTCCGCGGCCTTGTGCTTGTTGACCGCTCCGGTCTGTGGAAAGGAAAACCGGAACGGTCCCTGACCGAAGGTCTGACTAAAAAGGGTGGCCGAAATAACAATGGCAGGATCACCGCGCGCCGTCGTGGCGGCGGGCATAAACGCCGTTATCGAATTATCGATTTCAAGCGCTTGAAATACGATACGGAGGCGACGGTCGAAAGGCTGGAATACGACCCCAACCGGACGGCGTTCATCGCCTTGCTCAAGTACAGCGATGGTGAACTTAATTACATCCTGGCACCGCAGCGTTTGCGGGCTGGGGACAAGGTGATCTCAGGGAAGGCGGTCGATATCAAACCCGGCAACGCCATGCCCATGCAAAGCATTCCCGTTGGCACCATTATTCACAACATTGAAATGAAGGTCGGCAAGGGTGGTCAAGTAGCCAGGTCTGCTGGCACCTATGCCCAGATCATCGGTAAGGACCAAGGCTACGTTCAATTGAGGCTCAGCTCTGGTGAGTTGCGTTTGGTCCGTGCTGAATGCATGGCGACCATCGGCGCCGTTTCCAACCCGGACCAACAGAATATAAAGCTTGGCAAGGCCGGGCGTAATCGCTGGCTTGGCAAACGCCCAGCAGTTCGCGGTGTCGCCATGAACCCCGTCGATCATCCCCATGGCGGTGGCGAAGGCCGCACCAGTGGCGGCCGGCATCCGGTAACGCCCTGGGGCAAACCCACCAAGGGCAAGAAAACACGTTCCAACAAAAAGACGGATCGCATGATTATGCGTCGCCGTCATGCGAAGAAATAAGGAGGACGCCCGCCGTGCCCCGTTCCATTTGGAAAGGACCTTTTGTCGACGGCTATCTGCTGAATAAAGCAGAGGTCATTCGCGCGGCTGCGCGTAACGACGTTATTAAGACATGGTCCCGGCGCTCTACGGTTTTGCCGCAGTTCGTTGGTTTGACCTTCGGCGTCTATAACGGCCACAAATTTATTCCAGTATTGGTGACCGAGGATATGATCGGTCACAAACTTGGAGAGTTTTCTCCGACCCGTACGTACAACGGGCATACGGCGGACAAGAAAGCGCGGAGAGACTAGGTTATGGGTAAAAAAACATTCGGACGCGGTCTGGCCGATAACGAAGCCTTGGCTTTCGCAAAGAACATTCGTGTCAGCCCGCAGAAATTGAATTTGGTGGCGGAAACCATCAGGGGCAAGAGTTGTGAGTCAGCGTTGGCTGAATTGGAATTTTCCAGACGGCGGATTTCAGGTGAGGTTAAAAAGTTATTGGAAAGCGCCATCGCCAATGCCGAAAACAACCACCAATTGGATGTCGATAAGCTTTTCGTTTCGGAAGCGACGGTCGGAAAAAGTATGGTTTTGAAACGTTGGCGCGCCCGTGCTCGTGGCCGTGTTGGCCGTATTCAGAAGCCTTTTAGCAATATGCGCTTGATTGTGCGCGAGCGTGAGGAGACAGCTTAATGGGACAAAAAGTTAACCCCATCGGCCTGCGGTTAGGGATCAACCGCACCTGGGATTCCCGTTGGTTCGCTGATGGAAATTACGCAGAGCTTCTGCATGAGGACCTGAAAATTCGGAAATTCCTTTTCAAAAAACTGTCTCAGGCCGGTGTTTCAAAAATCATTATCGAAAGGCCCGCAAAAAAGGCTCGTGTCACCATCCATACGGCTCGGCCCGGCGTCGTCATTGGCAAGAAGGGCGCCGATATCGAAAATCTACGCCGCGAGATTTCAGAGATGACCGGTTCGGAAGCACATTTGAACATCGTCGAAATCCGTAAACCTGAAATCGAGGCCCAGTTGGTCGCGGAAAACGTCGCCCAACAGATGGAACGCCGCGTTTCCATTCGCCGCGCCATGAAACGCGTCGTGCAGGCCGCCATGAGACTTGGCGCCGAGGGTATCCGGATCAATTGCGCCGGACGTTTGGGCGGTGCTGAAATTGCCCGCACCCAATGGTACCGCGAAGGCCGGGTTCCGTTGCATACGCTGCGCGCCAATATCGATTATGGTGAATCTACTGCCCACACCACGTATGGCGCTTGTGGCGTCAAGGTTTGGATCTACAAGGGCGTTATTATGGCCCACGACCCAATGGCGTTAGATAAGCAAGCTCAGGAACAGCAGCCTCAGCGTTAAAGGCTGGGTTTGTAAGAAAATAATTGGAAGAGACCGATGTTAAGTCCGAAAAATTTAAAATACCGGAAGGCCCACAAAGGGCGAATCCACGGCAAAGCCAAGGGCGGATTTACCCTGAATTTTGGCGCTTTCGGACTAAAAGCGTTGCAGCCTGAACGCGTTACGGCGCGTCAAATTGAGGCCGCCCGGCGGGCCATGACCCGCCACATGAAACGTGCCGGTCGCGTTTGGATCAGGGTGTTCCCGGATGTGCCGGTTTCAAAGAAGCCTGCCGAAGTCCGTCAGGGCAAAGGTAAGGGGGCCGTTGAATTTTGGGCCTGCCGGGTCAAACCGGGCCGGATCATGTTTGAAGTTGATGGGGTGTCGATCAATGTCGCCAGGCGGGCGTTCGAACTTGCCGCCGCCAAGTTACCGTTAAGAACCAAATTCGTAACCCGTTTGGGTGAAGAGGGTTAACGCCATGAAAGCCGAAGATGTGCGCGCCAAATCGGATGATGAGCTGAAAGAACAGTTGTTGGACCTTCGAAAGGAATCCTTCAATCTGCGTTTTCAAAGTGTTAGTGGGCAGTTGGAAAACACTGCCCGGGTTCGTGATGTGCGCCGCTCCATTGGGCAGGTCAAGACGATTATAAATGAACGCCACCGCGCTGCGGTCAAAGCGTCCTAAGGAGTACGAAGACAATGCCTAAACGCGTTATGCAGGGTGTCGTTGTCAGCGACAAGATGAATAAAACGGTGACCGTAAAGGTTGAACGGCGAATCATGCATCCGCTGTACAAAAAGTTCATTCTCCGGTCCAAGAAATATGCCGCGCACGATGAAGACAACGCCTGCAAGGTCGGTGATATCGTCAGCATTCGAGAATGCAGGCCGATTTCGAAACGTAAGAAATGGGAAGTTCTGAGCGAAGGCGCCTAAAGGCGATGCTCCAAGAACGAAATAAGGACAAGAGACGATGATTCAAGTCGAGACAAATCTAGAGGTTGCCGACAATTCGGGCGCTCGCCGGGTTCAGTGCATTAAAGTGCTGGGTGGTTCCAAGCGCCGGTATGCCTCTGTTGGCGACATCATCGTCGTTAGCATTAAAGAGGCTATTCCCCGCGGTCGCGTCAAAAAAGGGGAAGTCGCCAAAGCCGTCGTCGTCAGAACGGCCAAGGATATCCATCGTCCGGATGGTTCAGTGATCCGGTTTGATTCCAATGCTGCAGTGTTGATCAATCCGCAGGGCGAACCCATCGGCACCCGCATTTTCGGTCCTGTTACCCGTGAGTTGCGCGCCAAAAAATACATGAAAATTATTTCTCTGGCGCCCGAGGTGCTGTGATGGCTGAAAAATTAAAAATCAAGAAAGGCGACCGGGTAATCGTGATCTCCGGCAGGGACAAGGGTAAAGCCGGCGATGTCCTGAAGGTCGTTCCGCAGAAGAACCGCGCCATCGTTCAGGGCGTCAATATGATCAAACGTCACCAACGGCCTAGCCAGACCGTGCAAGGTGGCATCGTCGAAAAAGAGGCTGCAATCGATATTTCCAATCTGGCCCATATCGACCCCAAGGACCAAAAAGCTACCCGCATCGGCTTTAAGATCCTTGAAGGTGGCCGTAAAGTTCGCTTCGCCAAACGCTCCGGCGAAGTCATCGACACGTAAACGGATTGAATAAGCATGACACGCTTGCAAGAACATTACATAAGTACGGTTAAGCCGAACCTGATAAAGGAATTCGGTTACAAAAACGCCATGCAGGCACCGCGGTTGGACAAAATTGTCATCAACATGGGTGTTGGCGAAGGCGCTTTGGACAAGAAAAAAGTCGTTGCTGCTGCCGAGGAATTAGCCCTGATCGCCGGTCAGAAGGCGGTCATTACCAAGGCCAAAAAATCCATTGCCGCCTTCAAGTTGCGCGATGGCATGACGGTCGGCTGCAAGGTTACGCTCAGGCGTCAACGCATGTATGAGTTTCTTGACCGACTGATCACCATTGCCTTGCCCAGAGTTCGAGATTTCCGCGGTATTCCTTCCTCCAGTTTTGACGGTTCCGGAAATTTTGCTCTTGGTTTGAAAGAACAGATCGTTTTCCCGGAAATCGATTATGACCAAGTGGCCCAAGTCAGAGGCATGAATGTGGTGATTTGCACCACGGCTAAGACCGATGAAGAGGCAAGGGCGCTACTTAAGGGGTTCGACATGCCGTTCAGTGGCAGGAATCTTGAAAAAGAGAAGGAAGAGGAAGCCGCCCGTCGGGCCCAACAGGAAGCAGTGCAACAAGTTGCCCGTGATGCTCTGAAAGAAGTCGAGGACACCGAAAACCCTGACGATAAGGCGAAGACCAATACCCGCGAAACCTCGGGTGGTGACGACTCTAATGGAGAAGAGCCCAATGGCTAAAAAAAGCTCAATCGAAAGAAACAAGAAACGGACCCGCTTGGCAAAAAAATATGCGACCAAGCGCGCAGCCCTTAAAGCTGATGCCAGTGATAAGTCGCTTTCGCCAGAAGACCGTTTTGCCGCCAATGTTAAAATGGCTCAATTGCCGCGCAATTCGTCGGTTGTTCGTCAAAGACTGCGTTGCGAGCTTACGGGTCGGCCACGTGGGAATTACCGTAAATTTAAACTCAGCCGCATTGCGTTGCGCTTATTGGCCTTGTCCGGGCAGATCCCCGGCATGGTCAAATCCAGCTGGTAAGGAGAGACGTTTAATGTCTATGACCGATCCTTTGGCCGATATGCTGACCCGCATCCGTAACGGACAGCGGGCAAAGAAAACCAGGGTTACGTCCCCGGCGTCCAAATTGCGCACCAGTGTTCTTGACGTTCTCAAACGGGAAGGGTTCATCCGTAATTTCACCCACAACGAAGTCCGTTCCGGGGTCATGGAAATTGAAATAGAGCTGAAATATCACGAGGGAGACCCCGTGATCCGTGAAATTAGCCGTATTTCAACACCTGGCCGGCGTGTTTATTCGGGCATTAAAGACCTGCCCAGATTTTATGACGGTCTTGGTATTTCGATCCTGTCAACGCCCCGTGGTGTGCTTTCCGATTCTGAAGCACGCGACCAAAATGTCGGTGGCGAAATTCTTTGTCAGGTTTTTTAAGGTCTGTAGCGGAACGAGTGGAAGATACCTATGTCGCGAATTGGTAAAGCCCCAGTAGAAATCCCGGACGGCGTAAGCGTCGATATTTCCGGTCTCATTGTTACAGTGAAGGGAAAGTTGGGTGAACTCAGCGCAACCTTGACCGATGACGTGGAAATTGGCCAAGAGGGAAATTTGCTGTCAGTGAAGCCACGCAATGACAGTCCTCTGGCCCGTAAAATGTGGGGAACGACCCAGAGTCTTCTCAGCAACTTGGTTACCGGTGTGAATGAGGGGTTCTCTCGTAATTTGGAAATCCAGGGCGTCGGTTACCGAGCCCAGGTCCAAGGCGAGAATTTAGTTCTTCAGTTGGGTTTCAGTCACGAAGTCCTGTTCCCGATTCCAGAAGGCATTAAGATTCAATGCTCCGATCAAACCCATATTAACGTTTCCGGAAACGATAAGTCACGGGTCGGCCAAACGGCTGCTGAGATCAGGAGATACCGTCCACCGGAGCCTTATAAAGGCAAGGGCATCAGATACGAAGGTGAGTTTGTCTACCGTAAGGAGGGCAAGAAGAAGTAATGGGAAATTCAAAGGAATTATTTAATCGACGCAAAGGACGCACGCGTCAGAAAGTTCGGCGCAAATCCGAACTACGGCCCCGGCTGTCCGTTTTCCGGTCCGGCAAGCACATCTATGCTCAGGTTATTGATGATCGCCAACAAGTAACGCTGGCGGCGGCCTCGACCCTGGAAAAAGACTTGCTGGGTAAATTAAAAAGTGGTGCCGATGTCGATGCTGCTGGCCAAGTCGGTAAAATCATTGCCGAAAGGGCTATCGCCAAGGGGGTCAAGAGTGTTGTCTTCGACCGTGGCGGATACAAATTCCATGGCCGGGTCAAAGCCTTGGCCGATGCCGCCCGTGAGGGCGGTCTGAATTTCTAGGAGAGCACGAATGGCGGAAGAACAAACTCCCTCACCACAAAACCGAGGCGCTCCCGCGGGCGGTCCCGGCAGAGGTCGTCCTGGTGGCGGTGGCAGAGGCCGTCCGGGCGGTGGCAGAGGTCGGGAAAATCAACGCGAAGAAGGTGATGATCTTCTCGACAAACTAGTGCACATCAATCGTGTCGCCAAGGTGGTCAAGGGTGGCCGACGGTTCTCGTTCGGCGCCCTGGTCGTTGTTGGTGACGGGCGTGGCCGTGTCGGTTTTGGTACCGGCAAGGCGCGAGAAGTTCCCGAAGCCATTCGCAAGGCAACCGATCAGGCCAAGCGTAAGATGGTTCAAATTCCCCTGAGGGAGGGCCGGACCCTGCATCACGACGTTCAAGGACGTTATGGCGCCGGACGCGTGGTCATCAGGTCGGCGCCGCCGGGGACTGGTGTTATTGCCGGTGGCCCCATGCGCGCCGTGTTTGAGACCATGGGTGTTCAGGATGTGGTTGCTAAATCCATCGGTTCCTCCAATCCTCATAACATGGTCAAGGCCACGTTCCAGGCTCTTCAGACTTGTTCCTCACCGAGAAGTGTTGCTACCCGGCGTGGTAAAAAGGTTGCCGATATCGTTTCTCGTCGTGGCGGCGCCCCGGCGGAAGCCCAGGCTAAGGAATAACGCCATGGCCGAGAGCAAAAAATCAGGGACCGTTAAAGTCACTCAAACCGGCAGTGCAATTGGACGACCGGGAGATCAACGTGCGACGTTGATAGGGCTGGGTCTCAATAAAATGCATAAAACGCGTGAGCTTGAGAATACGCCCGCGGTCCAGGGCATGATTGACAAGGTTCGCCATCTGGTCCGTGTGGATGAAGACTGAGATAAGGAAGTTTAAGACATGCGACTTAATGAATTAAAAGACCGTCAAGGTGCGCACAAGGCCCGTAAAAGGGTCGGTCGTGGTATTGGCTCTGGTACCGGAAAGACTTCCGGTAAAGGTCAAAAAGGACAAAAATCCAGAAGTGGTGTCTCTCTTCTCGGTTTTGAAGGCGGCCAGATGCCTCTTTTCCGCCGCCTTCCGAAACGCGGGTTCAAGAATCCGTTTTCCAAGGACTATGCTGAGCTCACCCTCGGCGACCTTGAAAAAGCAGTGGCCAAGGGAAAGGTGGATTCTAAGAAACCTCTTACCGAGGAAGTGTTGCTTGCCGGCGGTGTGGTTAAAAAAAGCCGCGACGGAGTGCGGTTGTTGGCAACGGGCGAATTGAAAACTAAGCTGTCCATTGAAGTGACCGGCGCGACGAAGGGCGCCATTGCCGCCGTTGAAAAGGCAGGCGGCAGCATTACCGTCACGCCGCCGAAAGCGAGAATAGAAGGCAAGGGCAGGGCGCGTCACCGCAAATTCATGGAAGGCGCGGATGCTAGGAATATTAAAAAAGCTCAGCCCGAGGCCGACGAACAAGCCGAGAATAAAGCCGATGATAGCAAAGAAGCTAAAGACGGCGGGGCCGGCGAGACCGGTCAGGACGAAAGTTAAAGGGAGCCCATGGCATCAGCGGCCGAACAATTTGCGTCCAATTTGAATTTCGGGGCCTTCTCCAAAGCCACTGAACTGAAGAAGCGTATTTGGTTCACTCTTGGCGCTTTGATTATTTATCGCTTAGGGACTTATATCCCGCTGCCTGGGATCAATCCGGCAGTGTTGCAGGATATCTTTAAGCAGAACCAGGGCGGTGTCCTGGGAATGTTTGATATGTTCGCTGGCGGTGCGTTGAGCCGTATGACCATTTTTGCCCTTAATATCATGCCTTACATTTCGGCCTCCATCATCATGCAGTTGATGACGGCGGTGTCACCTCAGTTGGAGGCGTTAAAGAAAGAGGGCGAAACAGGCCGCAAAAAAATAAATCAATATACCCGCTACGGTACTGTATTGATTGCTGCGCTACAGGCCTATGGAATCTCCGCCGGTATCGAGGGCATGAGTTCCAGCGCCGGTCCTGCGGTTGCGGAACCCGGCCTTTTCTTCCGCTTTCAAGTTGTCGTGACGTTGGTCGGCGGAACAATTTTCCTGATGTGGTTGGGTGAGCAGATCACTGCCAGGGGGGTTGGTAACGGAATTTCCCTGATTATTTTCTCCGGTATCGTCGCCAATCTTCCCAGCGCCCTTGCCGGCACCTTGGAACTTGGACGGACGGGGGCATTGTCCACGGGATTTATCATTTTCCTCTTGTTGATGTCCGTCGGCGTTATTTTCTTTATTGTTTTTGTTGAACGCGCCCAGCGCCGGATTCTTATCCAATATCCGAAACGACAGCGCGGCAACAAAATGTCTGGCGGCGAAAGCTCTCATTTGCCGTTAAAGATTAATACTGCCGGGGTTATCCCGCCTATTTTCGCGTCGTCTCTTTTGTTGATGCCAATTACGGTGATCGGATTTTCCGCTGGCACCGGTCCTGAGTGGTTGACCCAGATGGCGGCCTATTTGGGGCGCGGCCAGCCTGTGTATTTGATTATTTATGTTTCCATGGTTGTGTTTTTTGCCTTTTTCTATACGGCAGTGGTGTTTAATCCTGCGGATACGGCCGACAACCTTAAGAAATATGGCGGGTTCATCCCCGGCATCCGGCCGGGAAATAACACCACGGAATATCTTGACTGGGTTCTGACCCGTTTGACCGTTGTCGGCGCCGCATATTTAGCAGCGATTGTCCTTTTACCGGAACTTTTGATTTCCCAGTATTCGGTGCCGTTCTATTTCGGTGGCACCAGTTTGCTGATCGTCGTGACCGTTACCATGGACACGGTCGCTCAAGTGCAATCTCATTTATTGGCGCATCAATACGAAGGCCTGATTAAAAAATCTAAACTCAGGGGTCGGCGCTAATGAATTTGATTTTGATGGGCCCCCCTGGGGCGGGTAAAGGAACTCAAGCCCAGCGCTTGCAGAAAACCTATTCCATTATCCAGTTGTCCACCGGTGACATGCTTCGCGCGGAGGTGGCTTCCGGCAGCGACCTGGGCAAGCAGTTCAAGGAAGTGATGGATTCCGGCGGATTGGTGTCCGACGCCATGATTATCGCCATGATTTCATCCCGCATTGATCAGGATGATTGCAAAAATGGGTTCATTTTGGATGGTTTTCCGCGGACCACGCCACAGGCCGAGGCCCTGGACCAGATGCTTGCCGAAAAAGAGCTCAAAATCGATCATGTGATTGAAATGAAGGTTGATGATGATGCAATGGTCAAGCGGATCACAGGTCGTTTTACCTGCGCCGGGTGTGGCGCCGGCTATCACGATGAGTTCCAAAAGCCTGAAAAGGAAGGCGTTTGTGATCAATGCGAAGGCGGAAAATTCACCCGTCGCGATGATGATATCGAAGAAACCGTACGTTCCAGGCTTCAGATCTACCATGATCAAACAGCGCCGATCCTGGATTATTACAAAGATAAAGGCGTAATGGAGACCGTGGACGGTATGGCCGTTATTGATGACGTGACGGAGCAGATGAATGCCGTTTTGGGTTAAACAAAAGGGGAATATAAGTGGTGTGGAGCGTGTTGACTTGAAGTTATCAACCCCTATAATCGCGCCTCTTCCGGGCACCCATCGGACACTAAATATTGTTTTTTTCCATGCTTTAAGGAGAACGAGCCTTGGCGCGTATTGCTGGCGTTAATATTCCTACCGGAAAGCGAGTCGTTGTTGCACTCACTTATATTCACGGTATCGGTCCTACATCCTCGCGGAAAATCTGCGCGGATATTGGAATTCCATTGGGGCGTAGGGTGAATGACCTGACCGATGTCGAATTAGGCCGGATCCGTGAAGCCATCGACCAGGATTTTCAAGTTGAAGGTGATCTCCGCAGGGAAGTCGCGATGAATATCAAACGGTTGATGGACCTTGGTTGCTACAGGGGCTTGCGCCATCGTCGAGGGCTTCCTGTCCGAGGGCAGAGAACCCATACCAATGCGCGCACTCGCAAGGGTCCCGCAAAAACCATCGCCGGTAAGAAGACCGTTTAGGCGCATCTAGAGGAAAAAATGGCAAAACCAACAACTCAAAAGCCGCGCCGCCGAGAGCGCAAAAACATCGTGTCTGGCATTGCCCATGTCAATGCCACCTTCAACAACACGATGATTACAATTTCTGATGCCCAGGGCAATACTATTGCCTGGTCGTCGGCGGGTTCTCAGGGGTTTAAGGGCTCCAGAAAATCCACCCCCTATGCCGCGCAAGTCGCGGGCGAGGAGGCTGGAAAAAAAGCCATGGAACATGGCATGAAAACCCTCGAGGTTCTGGTTAAAGGCCCTGGTTCGGGCCGTGAATCGGCTTTGCGCGCGCTGCAGGCCGTCGGTTTCACAATTACCGCTATTCGAGATGTGACGCCGATACCCCATAATGGTTGTCGACCCCGGAAACGCCGTCGGGTTTAAGACGGATTGTATAAGTCGCATTCAGTGCGGCGGAACGAAGGGTTTCGTTCCAAAAATAGCCAGTCCGAAATGGATTTGGTGATTAGTATTTAGGGAAGGCTCTTTCTTATGCGCCTTCTATTAACGTCGTGAGCGTGAGGTCACACAAGTGTTTCAAAAAAACTGGAAAGAACTAATCAAACCGTCAAAACTCGATGTGCAGCCGGGTGCCGATGCGGCGCGTACGGCGACCATTGTTGCCGGACCGCTTGAAAGAGGCTTCGGCCTGACCCTCGGCAATGCGCTGAGACGGGTCTTGTTGTCATCTTTGCAAGGCGCTGCGGTAACTTCGGTGCAGATCGAAGGCGTACTTCATGAATTTTCCGCAATTCCGGGCGTCCGCGAAGATGTTACGGACATTGTGCTCAATATTAAGTCCCTTGATATAAAGTTGTCGGCGGAAGGCCCGAAGCGCTTAACGCTAAAGGCTTCCGGCCCCGGTGAAGTTAAGGCCTCGGCAATCGAAACCGGTGCCGATATCGAAATCATGAACCCGGACCTTATTATTTGTCACCTGGATAAGGGCGCCAAGCTGAATATGGAACTGACCGTGGAAAATGGTAAAGGGTATGTGCCGGCAGCCCAAAACCGACCGGAAGAAAGCCCCATCGGCCTGATCCCTGTGGACGCCGCGTTCTCGCCGGTGCGCAAGGTAACCTATAAGGTTGATAACTCCCGTGTCGGCCAGGTCACTGATCACGACAAACTCAGCTTGGAAGTGACGACCAGCGGTGTTGTTTCGCCTGAGGATGCCGTCGCCTTGGCTGCGCGTATTTTGCAAGATCAATTGGCTTTATTCATTAACTTCGATGAGCCGAAAGCCGCTCTTGCCGAAAGTCGAGAAGAAGAACTGCCATTCAATAAGAATCTGCTTCGCAAGGTGGATGAACTGGAGCTTTCAGTGCGTTCGGCCAATTGCTTGAAGAACGATAACATTATCTACATCGGCGATCTGGTCCAGAAAAGTGAGACGGACATGCTGCGAACGCCGAATTTTGGACGTAAGTCGCTGAATGAAATTAAGGAAGTGTTGGGTCAGATGGGCCTTCATTTGGGTATGGAAATTCCCAATTGGCCGCCCGAAAACATTGAAGACCTGGCGAAGAGGCTGGACGATCCGTTCTAAGCGGACGAACACCAGCCCACTAAAGTAAGAACGAACATGCGTGCGTGTAAAATGGCACGCGCACGGAAACAAAAAGGAGCCTGAACCATGCGCCATCGTATCGGTGCCCGTAAACTAAATATAACCAGCAGTCACCGAAAGGCGATGTTCTCAAACATGGTCGTGTCACTGCTGACTCACGAACAGATTAAGACAACCCTGCCGAAGGCCAAAGAACTCCGTCGCATCACCGATAAGATAATCACGCTGGGAAAACGAGGCACATTGCATACCCGTCGTCGGGCATTCTCTTATCTTCGCGACGATGCCGCGCTTTCAAAGTTGTTTGGGGCGTTGGCCGAACGCTATAAGGACCGGAGCGGTGGTTACACCCGGGTGGTGAAGGCTGGCTTCCGGTATGGCGATAATGCGCCGTTGGCGGTGATCGAACTGGTCGACCGTGATCTCGATGCAAAGGGAGCGGATGACAAAGCCCGCCATGCCCTTGAGCAGGAAAATGAACCGCAGACCGAAGTGGCTTAAATCCGAACGGTTGGTTCTTTGCTTAGTTATTAAAAGGCAGCCTTCGTGGCTGCCTTTTGCTTTTACGGGGTGTTAAATTGACTGGGCTGAATGTGGTGATGAGATATAGAATGAAATTCGGGACTTTTAAATTAAATAAGCTCATCGCGATAACGCTCGTTATCTTGGTAATGGCTTGGCCAGCTGTCGGGGCGGCTGAAAAACAAGCACCTTCTTCGAAAGCCGAAGTGCAAATGTCATTTGCACCGTTGGTCAAAAGTACGGCACCGGCGGTGGTTAATATTTACGCCCGCAAGGTTGTCCGCCAACGCGGTCAAACGCCCTTGTTCGACGATCCGTTCTTCAGGCGGTTTTTTGGCCAGGATTTTGCTTTTGGCCAGCCCCAGAAACGGGTGCAGAATTCCCTGGGTTCCGGCGTTATTGTTCGTTCCGATGGCCTTATTGTAACCAATAAACACGTCATCGAAGGTGCCGATCAAATCAACGTAGTTCTAGCCGACCGGCGGGAATTTTCCGCTACTTTGGTAATAACCGATGCAAGTACGGACCTTGCGGTTCTGCAAGTCGACACTGGGGGCAAGCCGTTGCCCATGCTTGAGCTAAGCGATTCTGATGATCTTGAGGTCGGTGACCTGGTTCTCGCCATCGGCAATCCGTTCGGCGTCGGCCAAACGGTGACCAGCGGCATTGTCTCGGCGTTAGCGCGCACACGTGTTACTTCGTCAGATTTTAATTTTTTCATTCAGACCGATGCCGCCATCAATCCAGGAAATTCGGGCGGCGCTTTGGTGTCCCTTGGCGGAAAGCTGGTTGGCGTGAACTCCGCTATATTTTCTAAATCCGGTGGATCGTTGGGTATTGGGTTTGCTATCCCCGCGAACATGGTGCGTGCCGTGCTAAACGGCATCACTAGAGACGGACGGCTGGTGCGGCCATGGCTTGGGGCCGCCGGCCAATCAATAAACCAGGACATTGCGACTTCTCTTGGTTTGCCCCTGCCTTCGGGTGTGTTGATCAGCAATATCTATAAGGGGGCTGCCGCTGCCGCCGCCGGGCTTAGGGTTGGTGACGTGGTGATGACCCTTGATGGCCATGAAGTTAATGATCAACAGGCTCTTCGCTATCGTATCGCTACGCTGCCAGTGGGGAGTGTGGTGCCGCTTCGGGTCTGGCGTTTGAAAAAAGTCCTTGAGTTGACTCTAACCCTGGCGCCGCCTCCGGAGACGCCACCCCGGAATGTTATGACTCTGGATGGTCAACAGCCGTTGTCCGGCGCCAGGGTCGCAAACATGTCGCCTGGGTTTGCCATTGAGATCGGCTTGGATCCTTTTGCTAGGGGCGTGATGATTGTCGATTTGCAACGGGGCGCTCCTGCCCATCGCTTGGGGTTTCAGATTGGCGACATGGTGCGCACCGTCAACGGAGAGAAGGTCGCCAGCGTCGCTCAATTGCAATCTTTGGCGTCCAAGAAGGCGGCGAGTTGGGAGGTCACTTTTGAACGGGGCGGAAAAGTACTAAACTTGGTCATAAGGGGGTAATCACGGTTTTTGCATGGGTTGGCTCTGCCTCTGATAATGCGATAATCTTGTCAGGTTCGAAAATCCAACTTTATGAGGGGTATATGACGATGAGCGGCAAGGAAATCACCATCAGCGCTGCCGATGGCGGTGAATTTATGGGATATCTTGCGACGCCGGAAACCGGTAGCGGCCCCGGTGTTGTCGTTATTCAGGAAATTTTCGGTGTCAACGATGTCATGCGGGAGATCACCGATAGTTATGCCGAGGCGGGATACATGGCGCTTTGCCCCGATCTGTTTTGGCGTCAGGAACCGAAAATTCGGTTAACCGACAAATCAGAAGAAGAATGGGCGCGGGCTATCGAATTATTAAATGGTTTTGATCTTGAAAAGGGTGTCCAGGATCTGGACACCACCATCGAGACCCTTCGTGACCTTGAAGGTTGTTCGGACAAAGTCGGCACGGTCGGGTTCTGCTTAGGCGGTCGGCTCGCCTATTTGACCGCGACGCGGACGAAAGCGGATGCCGCAGTTGGGTATTATGGCGTCATGTTGACGGAACATCTAAATGAGAAGATCAACGCGCCCCTGGTTTTGCATGTGGCGACTGAAGACGATTTTATGCCAAAGGAGCAACAGAACGAATTGCATGCTGTACTGGCCGGCAATGGTAAGGTCGCGGTTTATGTCTACGAAGGTCAGGGCCATGCTTTTGCCCGTGCCGGCGGTGAGCATTTTGATCAAGCCTCGGCCGATGCCGCCCGCGAACGGACCTTAGATCATTTTCGGGTGCATTTGGGCTGAGCCACCCAAAACGCCCCCTTCACCTCTTATACCGTAGGCCGGGGAGGATATGAGTACGCTCTTTGAATCCGCCGCTCCTCGCCCTCTTGCGGACAGGTTAAGGCCCCAAAAGCTGACCGATGTTGTCGGTCAGGACCATTTGCTTCAAGGGGATGGACCGATCGTGCGCATGACGGCTTCGGGAAATCTGACCTCGGTTATCCTTTGGGGGCCTCCGGGAACCGGTAAAACCACGATTGCCCGTCTTCTGGCCGATCAAACCAATCTTTATTTCGTACCACTGTCGGCGGTGTTTTCCGGTGTTGCCGATTTGCGTAAGGTTTTTGAGACGGCCAAGAATAAACGTGAAATGGGGCAAGGGACGCTTTTGTTTGTTGATGAGATTCACCGCTTCAACCGGGCGCAACAAGACGGCTTTCTTCCTTATGTTGAGAATGGAACCGTGATCCTGGTTGGGGCGACGACGGAAAACCCGTCGTTTGAGCTTAACGCGGCGTTGCTGTCCCGAACCCAGGTGTTGGTGTTGAACCGGCTCGACGATAGCGCCCTGGAAGAACTGTTGGTGCGCGCCGAAGCGGAGGAACGTCGTACCCTGCCGTTGGAGCCCGATGCCCGTGCCGCCCTTCGCGCCATGGCCGATGGTGATGGCCGGTATTTGCTGAATATGGTCGAAGCCGTGCTGGCGCTTCCTGCAGAACCGTTGATCGATACCGCCCAACTGGCCGAGGTCGTGCAACGCCGGGTGCCGTTATATGACAAATCCCAGGAAGGCCATTACAACCTGATCAGCGCGTTGCACAAATCGCTGCGCGGGTCGGATACGAATGCGGCGCTCTATTGGCTGGCCCGGATGTTATCCGGTGGCGAAGATCCACGTTACATCGCCCGTCGTTTGCTTCGTTTTGCTTCCGAGGATATTGGACTGGCCGATCCACAGGCCCTGGTGCAAGCCATTGCGGCTTGGGAGGCTTATGAGCGCTTGGGCTCACCGGAAGGGGAGTTGGCCATCGTGCAATGCGTGATTTATCTTGGCACGGCGCCAAAATCCAACGCCGCGTATAAGGCGGAAAAGGCGGCAGCCAAGGCGGCCAAAGAAAATGGTTCCCTGAACCCGCCGAAACATATCCTCAATGCGCCGACATCCTTGATGAAAGACTTAGGTTACGGCGCCGGTTATGAATATGACCACAACACCGAAGAAGGTTTCTCCGGTCAGAATTATTTCCCCGACGGCATGGATAGGCATCAATTCTACCAACCGGCGGAACGCGGATTTGAGCGGGAGATCGCCAAACGGCTCGAATACTGGGACAAGCTTCGCCGTGATAAGGAATAGCCGAATATGATCGTCAGCCTCGCCGAACTTCTCATTCTCGGCCTTATTGTTGATTGGGCGTTTCGGAAGCTGACGGTTCCAGGCTTGGTCGGGATGTTATTATTGGGCTTCCTTTTTGGGCCCTATGCGCTGGGCTGGGTCAATCCGGAACTGCTGGCGGTATCCGGTGATTTTCGCCTGATCGCACTAATCGTCATTCTTCTCCGTGCCGGGTTAGAGCTCAGCAAGGATACTCTTAACCGCGTCGGCGGCAGGGCCGTAGTTTTGGCCGTCATTCCGGCGGTGATCGAGGGCGCCGCCATCATGGCCTTGGGACCATCATTGTTGGGCCTCAGTCTTATGGAATCCGCGATCCTGGGGTCCATATTGGCGGCGGTGTCGCCGGCAGTGGTGGTACTGTTAATGATCCGGTTCATGGAAGAGGGGAAGGGCGCTGAAAAGGGAATTCCGACGATGGTTCTTGCGGCATCAACCCTGGACGACGTGTTCGTGATTGTCGTCTATAGCGTGCTGATCGGGATCTACACGGGAACATCCGTCAGTATTGCCTGGCAACTGGCTGGCATTCCAATATCGATCGTTCTGGGGGTCGTCGTCGGATCTGTCCTCGGCGTCGTGTTATTTAAGGTTTTTCGTCGATTTGATCCACGCGCCACAAAACGGGTTCTGGTCCTGCTGGGGCTGTCGGTCCTTTTGGTAAGGGCCGAACATATGATGCAATCCTGGGTCCCGTTCGCGGCTCTGTTGGCGGTGATGGCCATGGGGTTCATCATCCTCGAAAAAGACGAACACATGGCCCATGAAATTTCGGCAAAACTGGGCAAGATCTGGGTGTTTGCTGAAATCGTTCTGTTCACCATGGTCGGCGCTCAGGTCAATGTTGAGGTTGCGCTAGAGGCGGGACTAGCCGGAGCCTTGATTATCGGGCTGGGTCTCGTTGCCCGCAGCATCGGCACCTATGGTTGTCTGTTGGGAAGTGAGTTGAAATTTCCGGAACGAATGTTTGTGGTTGTTGCCTACCTACCAAAAGCCACCGTTCAGGCCGCGATCGGCGGCGCCCCCCTGGCGGCGATGGTCTTGGCTGGAATGGATACAGGCGCAGGCGAGATCATCCTGGCGGTAGCGGTGATGAGCATCGTTTTGACGGCCCCACTGGGCGCCTGGGCGACTTCCGTGATCGGCGACAGGGTGTTACAGGTGGCGCCGGCAGAATTCCACGATGCTCGTGACGCCGTGATCGAAAGCGAAGGGCGCGAGAACTAGAGGTATGAGCGGCGTTCTAACCCTTCAGGTTAAAAGCGATGAAGCCGGGATGAGGATTGACCGTTGGTTCAAGCAACGCTTTCCGCAGCTTGGTCATGGCCGGTTGCAAAAGCTTCTGCGTACCGGTCAGGTCCGGGTCGAAGGAAAGCGCGTCAAATCCGGCACCCGGCTGGAACAAGGTCAAAAAATTCGGATTCCGCCGATTGACCCAAGCCCGCCGAAGTTTGAAAAAGTAACACCGGTGGTCTCCAAGGCCGACGCTAAGGATTTGAAAGATCGCGTCCTGCATCAGGATGAAGACGTCATTGTCATTAATAAACCATCTGGTTTGGCAGTTCAGGGCGGCAGCGGTCTCAGCCGTCATCTCGATGCGATGTTGGATGCGCTTCGTTTCGGGGCAGAGGATAAACCGCGTCTTGTTCATCGGTTGGATAAAGATACCAGCGGTGTTTTGCTGTTGGCGCGTAACGCGTCAGTGGCGAGGATTCTCACCAATGCCTTTCGGACTAAGACAGTCCGTAAACTCTACTGGGCGGTTGTCGTCGGGGTGCCGCAAGCGTCCGAAGGGTTTGTCGATTTAGCGCTGGCGAAATTGCCCGGCCAGCACGGGGAACGGGTCGTCCCGGACGCGCCGGAGGGTAAAAAGGCGCTTACCCATTACCGGTTGATTGATCAGGCCGGCGGCAAGGCCGCATGGCTGGCGTTTGAGCCCTTGACCGGACGCACCCACCAATTACGGGTACATGCCCTGGCCCTGGGCACACCTATATTGGGTGATGGAAAATACGGCGGCAGGGAGGCTTTCCTCGACGGTGAGGATATCGCCGGGCGGCTTCACCTTCATGCCCGCGCCCTTCGTTTTCCCCATCCCGCCGGTGGATTTCTTGAGATCAAAGCCCCCCTGCCTAAACACATGCTGGAAACCTTCAAGGCGCTTGGCTTTGATGAACGGCAAGAACAAGAATTATTTATTGAAGTCAATGACTTGGGGTGAATTTATAAGTCCGGGCCAGAATCTCAAGTTAAGTTAAACAAGATTCACTTCACAATTATTCCTTTCGGACTAGAATGGGGCTATTCCCGACCGTACTGGGGAGGTTCCTGAAATAATAATAAATAATCAGGGCGAGCGGCGGCTTTTTCTTGAGGTCAATTTTGTTTTGTCGATTGGAAGTACGCGTATTCGTACGTTCCAAGTGGGTGCGGTTGGCCTCTTTGCCGTTGTTAATAACTGTTATTATTTTGGGATAAGGTATGCGGCTTTTATTGATCGAAGACCATCAACGGTTTGCCAATTTTGTTAAGGAAGGCCTGGAGAAAGAGGGCTTCACCGTTGATACAGTTGCAACCGCTGCCACGGGAGAAGCGGCGCAGTCAACGGTTCAATATGACGCCATCATCCTCGATCTCGGGCTTCCGGACCAGGATGGCCTTGAGCTTTTACGATCCTGGCGCGAAGACGGAAGCAAAACCCCGGTTTTGATCCTCACCGCCCGGGATGGCGTCGACGAGAGGGTCAAGGGTCTCAACAGCGGTGGCGATGACTATCTGCTCAAACCTTTTGCCATGGAAGAACTCGTCGCCCGTATCCGGGCCCTTTTGCGCCGCCCCGGTGGCGTCCTGGGGTTGGTGATCACGACCGGCAATGTGTCCTTCGACACCACAGCGCGAGAGGTTCGGATTAATGAAAAGACGATTTCCATTCCCAGGCGTGAAATGGGCGTGCTTGAGCATCTGATGCGCCGCAATGGCCGCGTCGTGCCAAAGGTTGTGCTGGAAGATAAAATTTACGGTTTCGGCAAGGAGGTTTCCTCAAATTCGGTAGAGGTCCATGTTTCAAGGTTGCGCAAACGGTTATCCGTTGCCGACGCTAACATTACCGTCCATACCCTTCGCGGCGTCGGCTATCTTTTATCTGAAGAAGACACCCTGACGTCCCAAGAACCCTCGTCCTGATAACCAAACGGCACTGATATGCGTTTCTCCGATTCCTTACACTTGGCTGTATTCGACTGCGACGGCACGCTGGTCGACTCGCAACATTCGATCGTCGCCTCCATGAACGCCGCCTTTGATGCGCATGCCTATCCGCAGCCGGATGCCGAAGCCGTGCGGATGGTGGTGGGGTTGCCGCTTCACGTTGCCATGGGTCGATTGCTCCCGGATGCCGACCCCGATGTGCCAGGGCAATTGGCAAACAGCTATATCGAGGCATTCCATGGTTTGCGCGAGAAGGGGGAAGTCGCCGATCCGCTGTACCCCGGTGTGCTGGATATCCTTTCCGTTCTGGAAGACGCCAGCTGGATCCTCGGCATTGCCACCGGAAAGGGACGGCGCGGTCTGCTGGCGACGCTTGAGACTCATGGCCTTGTCGATCGTTTCCAAACCCTGCAAACCGCCGACAGCGCCCCCGGCAAGCCCGATCCCGGTATGTTGTTGAATGCTATGAGGGAAACAGGGGCCGATGCCGCCGACACGGTAATGATCGGCGACACCACGTTCGACATGGAAATGGCCATCGCCGCCGGGACTATGGCGGTCGGGGTTTCCTGGGGCTATCATCCTGAAGAACATCTTCAAAAAGCCGGGGCGCATGTCGTTATCGACGATTTCGCGGCGCTTCCAAATGAAATAAAAAAACTCAGAGGATATTTGTAATGAAACATTGGAAAAAAATTCTCTCT
Organism: Pseudomonadota bacterium; assembly: GCA_027624235.1. GTDB lineage: Bacteria > Pseudomonadota > Alphaproteobacteria > Rhodospirillales > Casp-alpha2 > Casp-alpha2. The sequence goes on from JAQBYB010000005.1 coordinate 38,863, forward strand.
GCGATCGTTGTCTTGGCCGTGGCCGTTGTTGTTGCCGGGGTTGCGATTATCAAATCCCTGGATTTCAACGAGTACCGTGGCCTGATCGCCGAGCAGGTGAAAGCGGCGACCGGCCGGGATTTAACCATCAATGGCAAATTGAATCTGGAACTTTCGCTGATCCCGGCGGTGTCTGTTGAGGGCGTGACCTTCGCCAATACGGCCTGGGGTTCCCGCAAGGAGATGGCGACCTTAAAAAAATTCGCCGCCGAAGTTGAACTGTTACCGTTGCTGAGCGGCGATATACGGGTCAAGAGGCTGGTGCTGGTGGGGCTGGATCTGTTGGCCGAAACCGATGCCCAGGGGCGCGGCAACTGGGTATTGGGATCGGCGGATCAAAAGACTCAAAAAGCTGAATCAAAATCATCCGGCCTCTTGCCGGTCGTCCAAAAGGTCCGCATCGAAGATTTGACCGTGACCTATAAGGATGGTCGCAGCGGCCAAAAAACGGCGCTTCATATCGACACCTTGGACCTTCAGACCGATGGCCTCGGCGCCCCCATGACCGTTGGGCTTTCCGGTAACCTCAATGGCAATGCCCTTCAGGCCAAAGGCCAGCTCGGCCCCCTTGACGTCCTGCTCAAGGGCGGAAAGCCTTATCCGATCACCCTCACCCTGACAGCCCCCGGCGTCAGCATGGATGTTGCCGGGACCATCGCCGAGCCGCGCAAGGGCCGTGGGATTAACCTGAAATTGTCGGTGGATGGCAAGGATCTCGCGGCGACAGCCAAGGCCGCCGGTGTCGTCCTGGCGACGCTACCGCCGGTTACATTCTCCCTGGTGCTGACCGACCCTGAAGGCGCCTATCAACTTGCCGGCCTGGATGCCAAAATTGGCGGAAGCGACCTTAAGGGCCGGGTCACGGTAAAACTGACCGGCGCCAGTCCATCCATCAATGCGGACTTGTCGTCGGCGTTGCTTGATCTGGATTCTCTGTTGCCGAAGCAATCAGGCGCGGCCAAAGCCCCCGCTAAAAAAGATAGCAAACGTGTGTTCCCGTCCTCGGCCCTGCCGGTGGATGGCCTCAAGGCCGTCGACGCAAAAATTCGCTTAAAGGCCAATCGCATCATCACCGGCGGGATCGCGGTTGAAGACCTAAACCTGAATTTGACGCTTGGCGCCGGTCGCCTGGAGATCAAACCCCTTGCCGCCGTGATTAGCAGTGGCAAGGTTAACGCCACCATTGTTGTTGACGGTTCGCGTTCCCCCGTGGCCTTAAGCGTAAATCTGGACGCCCAGAAAATAGATTTCGGGGCGCTTTTGAAACAGTTGAAGTTGACCGATATCGCCACCGGCAACGTCGATGCAAAAATCGATTTAAAGGGCCAAGGCGCTTCCGTCGCCGCCATCATGGCCGGGCTGAATGGCCGCGCCCGGATCGTCACCGAAGGCGGCAAAATCGATAGCGGTGTGCTGAATGTGGTGTCGTCGGACATTATTGCGGCGCTGCCGTTCGTGGACAGCAAGGGCGATAAGCAGATCCGCTGCGGCGTCATTGATTTCGAATTCCGTACCGGCCAGGCCAAGGTCAAGTCGCTGGTTTTCGAGACCGGTGGCCTGAGCATGATCGGCACCGGCGGCATCAATCTGGCCGATGAAACCATCGACATTAAGATCAACCCGCGCGCCAAAAAGGTCAGCCTGCTTCAATTGGCCATGCTGCCGGTCAATGTCGGCGGCACCCTGGCGTCTCCTTCGGCCCTACCAGATGTCGGCGGGGCGGCGATCGGGGCGGTGACGGGGGCGGTGTCGACGACCAAGGATATTGCCTCCGGCGGTCTTTCGGCGATCGGCAATCTGGTCGGCGTCGGCGGCAATAAAAGCGGCGCAAGTATCGACGAAACGGATTACTGCAAGGCGGCGCTTGCCGGACAAACCGTCGTGCGCTCAAAGGCGAAACCGAAACCGGCATCAACCTCGACATCCTCGACGCCACCACCGCCAGGGCAGCCGTCCGGTTCGATGATCGATAAAATCGACAAAAAAGCGGATGAGATCGGCAAGGGCATCGACGGCGCCCTAAAAGGGTTGTTCGGGAAGTAATCCGGCGCCATGCCGAATTCGTCGCCAATCAAAAAAGCCGCCGCACAGGTCAGTGACGACCGCCCGTCGATGGCAACCTTTGTCCTGAAGTATGCGGACACCGACCTTTTGTGTTATCGGGCCGACCATCCGACCGAACTGCGGGAGCGCCAGCAGCAAGCCTGGCAGCCGCTGCTTGATTGGGCCGCGACGACGTTCCAGGCCCGTCTGCTGGTGACGAAAGGGATCAGCCCCGTTGATCAACCCGCCGAGGCGTTGTCCCACCTGCAAAGCGCGGTAGAAGCCCTGGATGATCGAGCCCTAGCGGCATTGGCGGTGCTGACCCAGGCGTGCGGTTCCTTGATTATCGGCCTTGCCGTCATCAAGGGCCATCTTGACGCCGAGCAAGCGATGCTGGCCTCGCAACTGGACGAACGCTGGCAAACGCAAAAATGGGGCGAAGACGAAGACGACAGGAAACGCCGGGATGGATTAAAAGGTGAAATCCAGGCGGCGATTGATTTCCTTAAACTTGTTCCAAGTTAATAAGAGTCTTAGGCTAACTTTCGGGTCGGGAGGGCTCATGCAGAACATCATTCGACAACTTGAAGAAAAGCGTCAGCGCGCCCGTCTCGGCGGCGGTAAGGAACGGATCGATGCCCAACACGCCAAGGGCAAACTGACCGCCCGCGAACGTATTGATCTGTTGCTCGACCCCGATTCCTTCGAAGAATGGGATATGTTCGTCGAGCATCGCAGCACCGATTTCGGTATGGAAAAAAACTCCATTCCAAGTGATGGTGTCGTCACTGGTTTCGGCACCGTCAACGGCCGCCTGATTTTCCTCTATTCTCAGGATTTCACCGTCTTCGGCGGCTCGCTGTCCGAGGCCCATGCCGAAAAAATCTGCAAGATCATGGACCAGGCGATGAAGGTCGGTGCACCGGTGATCGGCATCAACGATTCCGGCGGCGCCCGGATTCAGGAAGGGGTGGCGGCCCTGGCCGGGTACGCCGAGGTGTTCCAACGCAACGTCCTGGCATCGGGCGTCATTCCGCAAATTTCCATCATCATGGGGCCGTGCGCCGGCGGGGCGGTGTATTCCCCGGCGATTACCGACTTTATTTTCATGGTCGAAGGAACATCTTATATGTTCGTTACCGGACCCGATGTGGTCAAGACCGTCACCCATGAGGAAGTTACGCAAGAGCAATTGGGCGGCGCCGTCACCCATACGACCAAATCCGGCGTCGCCGACAAGGCGTTCAATGACGATGCCGAGGCGCTGTTGATGCTTCGCCGGTTCATTGATTATCTGCCAGCCAATAATCGGGAACAGCCACCGTCCCGGCCGACCCCGGATCTCGGCGACCGGGTTGAGATCGGCCTCGATACCCTCATCCCCGACGACCCGGCGAAGCCCTACGACATGATGGAACTGATCACCAAGGTCGTCGATGAAGGCGATTTTTTCGAACTGCAACCGGGCTACGCCGGCAATATCATCGTCGGGTTCGGCCGCATGGAGGGCTCGACCGTCGGCATCGTCGCCAATCAGCCGATGGTGCTGGCCGGTTGCCTGGATATCTCGTCCTCGATCAAGGCGGCCCGGTTCGTGCGGTTCTGCGACTGCTTCAACATTCCCATCGTCACCTTTGTCGATGTGCCAGGCTTCCTGCCCGGCACCGCCCAGGAATACGGCGGCATCATCAAACATGGGGCGAAACTGCTGTTCGCCTATGCCGAGGCGACGGTGCCCAAGGTCACGGTGATCACCCGCAAGGCCTATGGCGGGGCCTATGACGTGATGAGTTCAAAACACCTGCGCGGCGACGTTAATTTCGCCTGGCCGTCGGCGGAAATAGCGGTGATGGGGCCGAAGGGCGCGGTCGAAATCATCTTTCGCGGCGACATCGGCGATGCGGACAAGATCGCGGCCCGCACCGAGGAATACCGGCAACGCTTCGCCAACCCGTTTATCGCCGGCCACCGCGGCTATATCGACGACGTCATCATGCCGCACAACACCCGGGTGCGGATTGCCAAGAGCCTGCGTATGCTGCGCGGCAAAAAGCTCGATAACCCGTGGAAGAAGCACGGCAATATTCCGCTGTGAGCGGGCCATGCGACGGACGGTCACGGAATGCGACGCCAAAATAACGCATACCCACTTGAATTTTAAAAGAAAATTATCCAGATAATAACGGATCGCACCGGAAAAATTGTCAGCAATAGTACACATAGGTCTACATTTGTCGTCATTGGCATTTTTGTTCAGCCCATAGTAAGCATCCGCCAACGAAACGCCGCCCATCCGACGTCATTGTAACAACCTTGATTCTTGCCAGTGGCGCACACCCATACCCACCCGCCCCTTTGGGCAGGCCGGAAAATTGAGCCGCCGGTTTGCATCCCTAACGCCAGATACCTACCGGCCCATATTCACCGTGTTAAAGAGCAAAAAAAATAACAGAACAAATATAGAACATTTTCTGAAAAAAGTCAAGGGGGGGAATATTGGTAGGTCATATTGATGATGTCTTGTGTGGATGGCTCCCGCAAATGACCGGCCATTTTGTCTAATTTCGTGTTCGGCAAAATTTTAGCCTTGATTCAGTACTATGGTACGGGGTTTATGGTCTGACGAGGTGCTTCATGGAAATACTGACGATAAGCAAGGCAGCCATACAGGCAGGTGTGGGCGTGGAAACGATCCGTTTCTACGAACGCAAGGGATTGATCCGACAACCGCTTAAACCTCAAAATAGTGGATACCGGAATTATCCAAGCGACACCGTCAAAACAATTCGTTTCATTCGGCAGGCTCAGGAACTTGGTTTTTCTTTACGAGAAATCGAAGAGTTGCTGGCTCTCAAAGCCGATCCTGCAACCGATTGTGCCGATGTCCGCGAGCGTGCAATTGAGAAATTGGAAGAGGTCGAACGAAAGATTTCTCAATTATATAAAATGGGCTCAGCCCTCAAATCCGTTATCGCGTCATGTCCTTCTCGCGGGGGTTTAGATGGTTGTTCGATTATGGAGGCGCTGGAAAGCTCCTCTTCCGAGAGTGAGCGATAGCTGGCCATCTAAAGGTTATTTATTAAGCTAAGCTAAGCTAAGCTAAGCTAAGCTAAGCTAAGCTAAGCCCGCCTGGAAAGAGCCGGATTAGGCAATTGCTTCACGCAAACACCGTATCCCGCTTTCTGTAAAATCCCTTATTGACTCCGTACTATACTACGGCATTTAGCATGCCTTACATGGTGAGAGCATCGATGTATGAGTCCCGCTTGCATCTCAGGAAACAGCTAGGCGTCCCGCCCCTGCTGTTTTTATTGTAACGGAGAATCAAAATGAACACTCTTGATCTAACTATTGACGGTATGCACTGTGATGGTTGTGCAACGCGCATCCGCTCCCTGCTCGAAAAGGACAGCGGCATTCGCGAGGTTTCCGTTTCGTTCGAAACAGGAATGGGCCGCATCATTTATAGCCCGCAATCAACCGACGAGGAACGGATCGTCGCGATCATCGAACGCGCCAGGTTCACCATTACCAATGGCATAAGCCATGGTTGACGATCAACTTATTAATTTGGTTCTACTCTCCATTGGCCTCGGGCTTTTCGGCTTTGTCGAGCCTTGTTCGGTCGGCTCCAGCCTTTTGTTTATTAAATTCATCGAAGGCCGCGACCGGGCAGCCAAAATTTCCCAGGTCGTCATTTTCATGATGACGCGAGCTCTGTTCATCGGTGTCATGGGGGCGGGCGCGGCTTTTATCGGCGCCTTGTTCATCAACCTTCAAAAAGGCGGATGGTTGGTACTAGGAGTGGCCTACATCCTGTTGGGCATATTGTATGTAATCGGCAAGGGCGGCGTTATTTCCCGGTCCATCGGTATCGGCATGTCACGGATTTCAGGGAAGCAGGGAAGCGCAGTATTGGGTGTCTTTTTCGGCCTCAACATACCGGCTTGCGCAGCACCTCTTATTTTTGCGCTTCTCGGAGTAACCGCCCTGGGAACCACCCCCAATGTGAGCAACGGGTTTATCTCTCTGTCCTTGTTCGGTTTGGCTTTGTCGATGCCCTTGTTGGCGGCTTTGCTGTTCGCACCGGTGCGCCGCGCCCTTGATCGCCTCACCGGTCTGTCCGTTCGAATGCCGTTTTGGACCGGCGTCCTGTTTGTCGCACTCGGCCTGTGGTCGGTGTATTTCGGGCTGTTTGTAAATTTGGAGGATTGGACTTGAAAAGAGCGCTCTCTGTCACTGCGTTGGCGGTATCCCTGTGGACCTCGTCTGCCGTGGCCGACGACAAAGGGTTTCACTACGACGAAAATAGCGTCGGGCCCGCCACCTATTACGCTGCGATTTCCAACCTCGCCAACGCCGTCATGTTCTCGGGGTTGGGTGAAGAGTTGATTGTGTCGCCCTATGAACGGGACGACTGGCTGCGCCGAGCGGGATACGTCACCCGCCCGCCGATGCCCGATATGGGGATTGTCGGCCCGGTTTACGCGTCGTCCGAACCGGCGTTTGAGAAGGCCCCTGATTTTTCCAAACCGGAGACCCTGCGTTGGAAGACTGACGGCGTCGATCGCACACTCGATCCCGGTGCTCAGGCATGGACGTTACTAAAAATCACCAGTCCTCAGTTCCATCTTCAATTTCACGACCTGCCGGAAAACAAGATTGCTGCGTTGATGATGGTTCCGCAGGCCCGTGTTCAGGCCAGCGTTCTTGTTGATCGCCTTCGTAATGATGATGGCGTATTCGCGCCCCGGTCGCCGGATGGAAAGTTTCTTAGCGCCACCCCTCGTGATCAGGCGGCGGTGCTGTGGGCGGCATCCAGTTTAATCCATGCCGGGAGCAGCTCACGAGATGACTACTGGCATAAGGCTTATGGTGATCTCACCAAGGCCGATAAATACCGCCCCCTTGCCGATCACGCTTTTGCCGCCCTCGACAAACTGCCGCCGCGCAGACCGGCTGAACGCGCCATCGCCATCGAAGCGCTTGGCCTCTACGCGTTGGCTTTGCGCGATGACGCCAAGCGCCGTCAAGCCATCGAGCGAGCGCGCACACACGCTAATGTATTGAAAAAGGAAACGCTGAGCGCGCTCGAAGATATCGCACTCGGTATCTATGGCCTTGTCGAAGCGGGCCGCTTGCTGGGCGACAAAAGCTATGCCGACGCTGCCGCTGAACGGTTCCGGTCTACCTTGATGCCGCTATGGAATGACACCGCCGGTGTTTTCCTGTCGTCGAACGGCAAAGGCATCTACACGCCGAACACGGTAGGCGCCGTCGTCGCCGCGCTGAACGCCCTCCGCTGGTACGGCCCGGACGATCTGGCCGGTGAGGCGGCCCGCCTCTACCCCAGGTTCTTCGAGAACGCGATCATCCGTTCCGGCCTGTTGCGTGCTAGTCCATTGGCCTTGGTTTCCAAGAATTACCGCGATGCTCAACCGGCCGCTTATTTCGCCCATCCCCTACTGCCCGACTCGAAGGACACCGGCACCGCACCCGTGTTCGCCGCCATGGTCGTCTACGAAGGCGGAACGTGGTCGGTAGCTGAAACCGCCTTCGAGACCAGCGCCGCCATGTTCCTGTCCAACATGTTGGCCTTGAAAAGCGATGGCCGAGCCGACCCCTTCCTGCCCGACGACTTGTTGTCGGCGATCCGTTAAAGGAAAAAAATGATGACTTCTACCTCCACTATGGCGGCTTCTGCGGATCGGGGTCTCGCGACCCTGCAACTGAAGATCGGCGGCATGAGCTGCTCATTCTGCGCCAACTCCATCGAGAAAGCCTTGTTCAAGGAAAAGGGTGTCGATGAGGTCCACGTCTCGCTCGCCCACGAGGAAACCCTGGTCCGCTATTACGCCGACAAGACGTCTCCCTCTGCGATCAAGGACACCATGCGGGCGTTGGGTTTCATCATTCGTGACCCCAACAAAGTAAAAGCTTTTGAGGAACAGCAGAAGGCGGCACGGGAAGAACGCCACGACCTGATGACATCGGCGACTTGCGCCATAACATTGTTTGTCGCCATGTCGGCGATGTGGCTGGACCTGTGGCGGATGCAGAACTGGCACGTTTGGAGTGCGTGGGGGATATCGACGTTTGTTTTCCTGTGGAACGGTCGCCGTATTATCCGCATGGCCTGGGGTGCGGCATGGCGCGGCATCACCAACCAGCATGTTCTGCTGAGCATCGGCGCTATCGGTGCCTATATCGGTGGTGTGTTAGGGAGTCCAATACCGTTTTTGGATTGGTACGGTTTTGTCGGTTTCCCTGCTGTCGACTTCTTCGGCGTCGTGGTGTTCCTCACCACGTACCACCTGTTGTCGGGCTACATTTCGATGCTCGTTCGGACCAAGGCATCCGAAAGCGTCCGTAAACTTCTCGACATGCAACCGGCAACGGCGCGCGTCGTTCGCGACGGCGTGGAAGAGGAAGTCGATATCGAAGTCGTTCTGGTCGGTGACCATGTCCGTATCCGCCCCGGCGAGAAGGTTCCTGTCGATGGCCGGGTGCTGGAAGGTCATAGCGCCATCGACGAATCTCTTGTCACAGGCGAACCCATTCCTTTAGATAAAAATGCTGGCACAGAAGTGATCGGCGGCAGCACCAACCAGACTGGCACTCTGCTGGTTGAGGTAACCCGGATTGGCGAGGACAGTTTCCTGCGCCAGGTCGCCCGCCATGTTGAGGAAGCCAAGGCGATGAAGCCCGGCATCATCGTTCTCGTTGACCGGGTGCTCAAACATTACGTTCCGGCGGTCCTCACCATCTCTCTGGCGGCCCTTCTCTTCTGGGGCTTCACCCCGGACGCCTGGACGGCGGAGCCCCACTGGGTGCGAGCCATCTACGCCGCCGTAACGGTCCTGGTGATGGGCTATCCGTGTGCACTCGGCATGGCGACACCGCTGGCGTTAATACGAGGCGGCGGTATGGCGGCCGAGCGTGGAATCCTGATCCGTTCGGGCGAGGCGTTCCAAACTCTCAAGGATGTCACCCACGTCGTCCTCGATAAAACCGGCACCATCACCGAAGGAAAACCGAGTGTCACCGAGATTGATAGCCTGGGCGCACTCAGCCGAGACGAGGTTTTGCGTTTTGTCGCATCGGTGGAGGCGCCGTCCGAGCATCCCTTGGGCCGCGCCATCGTTGCCGCCGCAGAAGACGAAGGGCTGAGCCTGGCCTCGTGTGAAGGTTTTCAGGCCGTCACCGGCGCCGGGGTCGAGGCCACGGTGGACGGTAGAAAGGTTGTCGCCGGCACCCATCGTTTTTTGACCTCGCACGGCATCGACAGCCAAGCAGCGACGGCGTTGCTGACGCGCCATGAGAAAAACGCACACACCGCCATCCTTGTTGCCGTCAATGGTCAAGTAGCGGGTATCGTCGCCATCACCGATGCCATCAAGGCGGATGCGGCAGAAAGCATTGTTGAGATGAAGGCACGCGGGCTCGTTCCCTTGTTGGTTACCGGTGACAATCGCCACACGGCTGAAGCCGTAGCCCGGCAAGTGGGAATCGATGACGTTCGCGCGGAAGTATTGCCCCAGGAGAAGGCGGCGATTGTCCGTGACCTCCAGGCCGAAGGCGGTCGCGTCGCAATGGTAGGAGACGGCATCAACGACGCTCCGGCGCTGATGCAGGCCGACGTTGGCATAGCCATCGGTGCGGGAACCGACATCGCCATTGAAAGTTCGGACGTTATCATTGTCGGCAACCGGGTCGGCGCCATTCTGGACGCCCGCGACATCGGTGCCGCGAGTTACAGTAAGACGGTACAGAACCTCTGGCTGGCATTCTTCTTCAACGGTGTCGGTGTGCCGTTGGCGACGACGGGCCTGGTCCATCCTTCCTGGGCGATGATCGCCATGGCCGCCAGTGTGAGCGCCGTGCTCGCCAACTCCTTCGGTGGGCGGCTGCTTGTCTCCAAAGCGAACATTACCGATGGGATTGAAACACCGAAGCTGATTGCTGACAAGAAACTGGTCTTTTCGGTGCCCGGCATTCACTGTGCCGGGTGCGTTAACACCATCAGCATGTACCTGAAGACCAATCCCGGGGTTGATTCGGTTGAGGGAGACGCGAAAGAAAAAACCGTAAAGGTCTCTTTTCAATCGGACACAGTAACCATTGAACGGCTACAAGAAATGTTCCAGGAAATCGGCTTTGATGCCAGCGATCCCACAACTCCGTCTTCTCCGCCGCACTAAACCCTCGACGATAACTTTGCTTCATCCGCGGACACGCCATCTTTGCGTTTAAGATAAAGAGTTGCGTCGATCAGTTGAGACTACCCCCCGAAAGCGGACCATTTTTAGGGAGACGCAATACTGCTGCTTTATTCCACATCGCTAAAGCCGGTAAGCCAGTTCCAATCCTTATTTTAAGGGTTTCTGGAAGAGTGCGACGATATCCTTATACCCTCTTTGTTTTGCATGGGCCAACGGGGTAACTCCTTGGCGATCGGAAATGGTGACGTCGGCACCGGCTTTGATCAAGGCACGGGCTGTGTTGACGTGCCGCGGTCCGCCATCGCCCAAGACAACCGCTTCAATAAGGGCTGTCCAACCCAGATTATTGATGTGATTAAGAGGCGCCCCGGCTTTTATTAACGTTCTGACTATATCGAAATGGCCAAGATGCGCTGCTGCAATCAAAGCCGTTCCGTCATAAGGGCTGGTAATATTCCTGGGATTTCCTCCAAGAGAAATTGCCAATCGCATCATCTCCACATCATTGGCGACAGCGGCAATGGTGATCACATCATAGGAGTCATTCTCAAAAGCATTCATATCTGCACCGGCCTTGGCCAATGCTTCGACGGCTTCCTCATGAGATTTGAAAGCGGCGACATGAAGCGGCGTTCGCCCGGCTCGGTCACGGGCTTCGACTTTGGCTCCTTGGACAATTAACCGGCGGATCTGGTCTGCATCTCCCTTGGATGCAGCCGCATGCAAGTCTGAATACGCTGATTCTTCAATTTGAGACGGAGCTGTTTGAGCCAAAATACTGCCAGGGATCATCAGCAAATAAGCCAAGAACAACCCAACCCTGCATACTCGCCGTGCATTCATGTCCTTCTCCCCGTCCTATCACCGTCAGTTCTACGCCTCTATCGCCAGAGTCATAGACGCGCTGCTAGCCCTCCCAGGGGGGGGAATCGAACCATTTTTTTTGATCTTTGGCTTGCACTCAAGACCCTAAAAGTTGGACTGGCGGGCCAGCAGCCGCCTCGGCTATGTTTCCACAAGTTGTTTCCAATTGATCGAGAATTCCGTCAACCATATCCAGGGTCGTTCCAAAAACAAAATCCCTAGGTGCCAATTTTACCGTCGGTCCCTTGTGGCAATGACCAAAGCATAGGACACGTTCAACTTCAATATCGATGCGTCGCGCAAGGACGCCCGATTCAATTGCCTCGGCGATAGCGACGCTGCCACGAGCCGCACAAGAGGGCTCATCACCTTGAAAACGCCGGTTCACACAGATCAGAATTTGTGTAGGCCCATTTCCCAAACGCATCTCCACTTTGCGGACTAACAATTGCGGGTTTTAATTATGTTGTTTGCAGGCCAATGAATTTCAATGAATGTCCGCATTGGGTTGCCACCTCACCCAACGATATAGCTGCTTCATCTGCAGACACCCCATCTTTGCGGTAAAGATAAAGAGTTGCGTCGAACAGTTGAGACCACCCTCCCATAACGGACATTCTCTGGGTTACGAGGACATACTTTAACCACGGTTTCCCAGTGGTCATCGTCACCGTGACGGTGGTTCATTTGTCCTGGTGAAAAAGACGGAAAAGGTGCGTCTAGTTGTGATGTCTCAACAGGTTGTTCACATCCTAGCCTGACCGGCTGTTTCGGGGGTTTTTCGGATCGGTCTTTTCGGCACTGCCTGCGCCCGGCTTCAAATCAAATGCCGGATGGCGATGATGATGCCGGCGATCACCGCGCCATTGAGAAAGGCCGTCGGCGCCATCCAGCGCCAGCCGATGATATGGGCGGGGACGCCGGTGACGCGCGACATGTACAGGGTCGTCCCGGAAAACGGCGAGACCATCGTGCTCAAGCCCCACACCCCGACATAGGTCAGGCCCATCACCCAGTCCCTCATGCCGATGGCTTCGGGCGGAAGAATGGAGCTCAACGCAATCACGACGATGACCGCGTGCAGACCGATCATGCTGGTGATCAGGAAAAACAGGATAATGGCGATGACCTTAGCATCGGTCCACGGCAACACCGCGTTGACCAGGGCGGCCACATCCTGAGACGGGATGGCGCTGGAAAGGCCGACGCCGAGGATGTTGGCGGCGACAAAAACCAGCACCTCGTTGCGAAGGGTCGGCAGCCCCTTCATGACCTCATAAGTCAAGCTTTTGGCGCGATGCGGAAATCTGGTGCCTTTGGCCCCGAAGGACATATACCAAAATATCGCAAACGGCGGCCCCATCAGACCAAGGGTTACGGGAATGGAGGTTCCGGTGATGTCAACAACCGCAATGGTCAGACCGACAAGCGATCCCAACAGGGCCGCTGTTCGCCAAAAATGCTGTCTTGAAATGGCGACCGGGCTGGAAGCCGCCTCGGACGGCATCGCCGCGCGCAGAACCAATCGGTCATAGAGCCAGCCTATGGTTATGATGGTGAGCGCGAGAATTATCCCCAACGGCCCGATATCGCGCCATGACAGGGTCGGGATGGCGACCAGAACAACGATCATGCCGATAAAAAACGGCGACCAGCATGACGCACTGCCGAACCCGTTGATGAGGGCCATGGTCATCCGCCGGCGCAGGTGAGGGTCCTTTTGGCCCTCGACCATGGTCGATAGCAAACCAAGTCCGGCCAGATTCAGCACCGAGCCTAAAACATGAACCCCGAAGGACATATACATAAAACGCCGTCCGGGTGGCTGACTAACGATGGTTTCTCGCGCCGCCTGCATGGAAGGGCTTTGCTTGACCGGTAATTGCAGCCAGGAAACCGCGAAGAACAACAGCAGGAAAATCCTGGACCGCGCAATGCCATCGATGACCACACCGGCCCAATGATCGGATGCCGCCGCCCCGATCAGGCCGATGAGGGTTAAGACGAGGCCGGCTATTTTTTGCGGAAACGGGATTTGCCTAAATTGAAGAACGATGAAAAGAACAATCAATCCGGCCGTGACCGGCACCAATTGGGGCAGGTGAACAAAGGCGTCGATCAGGGCGAGTACGGCGACCGCAAGGTACACCCAAGCTGAAATCCCGATGCGGTGTTGAGGCAAATCGTTGTCCAGTTGGTACAATGGTGGCTTGAAAGCAGCTTGTTACAACATGTATCTAGCTGCCGCTAAAAATGACTTTCTACTATTCCGTTCCGGCGCGGTATAATGAATTTGAGGATCAAAGGTATTGACAGTTGAGAGGAGCCGCAAGGCGCGTTTACAAAAAGCCATGGCAAATGAAAAAGACATCAACCGCAATTTTGCGCCGTCGACGGTAGAAGCGCCGAGCCGGGCGTCTAAAGAGGCGGTTTCTTCAACGAAACGTTCGCCGTCTCGGGGGATGCCCAAGGTTAGGGTCAACCCCAAGATAGCGATGGAATTCGAAAACGAACTGGTCGAAAAATTATCGTCCGGACGAAAGCGTATGTTTTGGTTCGCAAATCACTTCATCTTATTTGTCATTGGCGTTGCCGTTGCCATCGCGCTTAAACTTTCTATTTTTGCGAAATTGGAAAACGAATTTTTTCTGGTAGGCCTTGGCGCCTGGGTCGGGATTTTGGCGATCCACGCCCGCTATGCCCTGGCCCCGATTTTCAGGCGATCCGAAAAAGAAAGCCAATTGAAGGCTATTATTCCCGATGCCTCGGGTTCGAAAACAGGAAAACCTGATAACCGTGACCAAAGGCGTGGGCGATAATGCCGGGGAAGATCAGGCGGGTCGCCGATTGAAGGGACTTGGCCTTCATTTGGCGATTTATTTCGGGGTGATGGTGTTGGCGGTGCCGTTGAATTTATATTTATTACCGGAAAACCCCTTATTCCTTTTGCCGATGATTGGCTGGGGCGCGGTGTTGGCGCTGCATGTGGCATATGTTATGGGATTATTCCGGGGGCTTTTCGGTCCATCCGGCTAAGGGGCGCCAGGGCGCATGTTCAAGAAAATTCTAATCGCCAACCGGGGTGAAATCGCCTGCCGGATCATGCGCACCGCCAGGGAAATGGGGATCAAGACCGTTGCGGTTTGCTCCGAGGCCGATACCAGGGCCTTGCATGTGGAAATGGCCGACGAAACCGTTATGATCGGCCCGCCGGTGGCTGCGGAAAGTTATCTGAACGTCGCCAATATCATGAACGCGATTAAGCAAACCAGGGCCGACGCGGTTCATCCCGGATACGGCTTTCTTTCGGAAAATGCCTCTTTCGCCAAGGCCTTGAAAAAAGCCGGGATCGCCTTCATCGGTCCAGGGCCGAAGGCGATCACCGTCATGGGTGATAAGATCGAGTCCAAAAAAGTCGCGATCAAGGCCGGCATCAATACGGTTCCGGGCGACGGCGGGGCGCTTTCAAGCGCGGACGAAGCGGTCAAGGTTGCCAGAAAAATCGGTTATCCGGTGATGCTGAAGGCATCCGCCGGCGGCGGCGGAAAGGGGATGCGGATCGCGCGAAATGACGCCGAATGCCGCGACGGCCTAAAACGCGCCAGCAGCGAGGCCGAAACCGCATTCGGTGATGGCCGGGTGTTTGTCGAAAAATACATCGAACATCCCCGCCATATTGAAATTCAAATATTGGCCGATTCGGCCGGCAACACCGTTTACCTGGGCGAACGTGAATGTTCGATCCAACGCCGCCATCAAAAAGTCATCGAGGAAGCGCCGTCGCCTTTCCTGGATTCCGATACCCGCCGAGCCATGGGAACCCAAGCCGTCGCCCTGGCCAAAGCGGTGGGATATACATCCGCCGGCACCGTCGAATTTATCGTCGATCAAGACAAAAACTTTTATTTCCTTGAGATGAACACGCGGCTTCAGGTCGAGCACCCGGTGACTGAAAAAATCACCGGGCTTGATCTGGTGGAATGGATGATCCGCATTGCCGCCGGCGAATCGTTGACGTTCGGCCAGGATGACGTACAGCTCAATGGGTGGGCCATGGAAGCGCGTGTTTACGCCGAAAACCCGTTGCGCAATTTCATGCCGTCGACGGGACGGCTGACGGCATACCGCCCGCCGCTGGAAGATGAGAGCCTGCGCGTTGATACCGGGGTGTGCGAAGGCGGCGAGATTTCCATTTTTTACGATCCGATGATCGCCAAGGTTATTTCCTATGGCGCCACCCGCGAGCTGGCCAGGGCCCGCATGTCCGTTGCCCTCGACGAATTCCACATTAGGGGCGTCCAACACAATATCGGCTTTCTGGCGGCGTTGATGGGCCATCCCCGCTTCGCCGAAGGACGCCTGAGCACTGATTTTATCGCCGAGGAATACCCGGATGGTTTTCATGCGCAGGACCTAATGCCGGATGATCCAAAACTGCTAATTTGTGTCGCCGCCTGTGTGCATCGGGCCTATCAGGAGCGCGCCTCGATGATCTCAGGCCAGATTCAAGGCCGCCAACGGGTTGTCGCCGATGATTGGGTCGTCTTGATGCATGGCGGAAAATACGACGTGTCCGTCACCCTCAGGGACGGCGGCTACGACCTTTCCCTGAAATCCGGGTCGGTGGCGATACAGTCCGACTGGAAAATCGGCGAAGCCCTATTTCAAGGCGACATCGAAGGCCGGCGGTTTTGCATTCAGGTCGAACGGGTCGGAATCGCCTACCGCCTGACCCACGCAGGCGCGGAAGCCGATGCCTTGGTGATGAACGCCAGGACCGCCGAGTTGCAGGCGCTGATGCCGGTCAAGGTGGCCCCGGATACGTCCAAGTTCCTGTTGTCGCCGATGCCGGGGTTGCTGGTATCGCTGTCCGTCGGCCCCGGCCAGGAGGTCAAGTTCGGCGAAGAACTGGCCGTCGTCGAGGCGATGAAGATGGAAAATGTCCTGCGCGCCGAACAGGACGGGGTGGTTGCCGCCGTCAGGGCGAAAGCCGGCGAAAGTCTGACGGTCGATCAGGTCATCCTGGAATTCGAATAGGGCTGCCGCCGATGCTTGAAACGGCGATACGGGTTGTCATCGAAGGCCGGGTCCAGGGCGTCTGGTTCCGGGGCTGGACGGCAGGGGAGGCCAAGCGGCTGAACCTGCGCGGCTGGGTCCGTAATCTTGCGGACGGTTCGGTGGAAGCCGTGTTCGCCGGGCCGGCGGAAATCGTGGACAAAATGATAAACGCCTGCCGGAAAGGGCCGCCGGCGGCCAGGGTCGAGGCGCTGACCCAGTATCCGGCCGATGTCCCCGAGGAGGCGGGATTTCGGGCTATCGGTTAATCGCGATATAGGCCACCGATGGCACCACCATGAAGACCGCGATGACGATTCGGGCGGTTAGTTTTTCCCGGCGGAAAACGATAATACTCAGCAACATCGAAAAAATCGGCGCCGCCGCAATAATCGGCACGACGGTGACGAGTTCGCCGCGCAACAGGGCGGTGTTCAGGCAAATGACCGCGGCACTGAAGGAAAAGCCCGCGGCGACAAACCAGAAAAGACCCTTGTTCCGCCATTGCACGGCGACCGATTTTTTGCGCATGGATTGATTGAGAATGGTAACGATGGCCGATACGGAAAAGCCGACCAGTCCAACAAAATAAGGGTCCGGGATATCTTCCATCCCGATCTTGGACAGGACATGGGCGAAGGAGCGCACCGCCGCCGCCCCGATCGGCAGCGACAGTGCCCATAAAGGCCACGTCGCCGGCACGCGGGTATCTTTTTTGGACAGCAAAATGATGGCCAGGATCACCCCGCCGGTACCGATGGCAATCGGCCAGGTCATGGTTTCGCCCAGCACCAGAACGCCCAAGGTGGTGCCGAAGATGGGGTTGGTGGCGCTTAGCGTGCTCGCCAGGGTCGGCCCCAGGTGGCGGATGCCGGCCACCGACAGGTTCGCGGAAACCGAGGGCCGAAACAATCCGGCGAGAACAAAAATCAAGACGGCCGGTTGGGTCCAATGGGCGCCATCAAGAAGAAACGGCGACAGCGACCAATAAATCACGGCGGCGGTGGTGATCGAAACCATCGTGCCGCTGCGTAAATCGACCGTCGATACGCCAATGAATTGCATCTGCCCACCGAAGGCAAAAAGAAAGGCCGATGTCAGCGCGAATACATACGGGGGGATATTTTCGAATACCATTGCAGCGCTCCCGTTTATATAGGACGAAGCGGCGTTTTAAAGACGTCTTCAAAGGCCGTCATCAGGGCGCTATCCAGTTCGGGCATGGAGGTGGTCAGGCCCAGGTCCCACAGCGAGGTGACGCCATGATCGGCAATGCCGCACGGCACGATGCCGGAGAAGTGTTCAAGGTCCGGCTCCAGGTTGACGGCGATACCGTGAAACGTGACCCAGTGACGGACCCGGACGCCGATGGCGGCAATTTTGTCTTCGCGCATGGCCGGGTTGTCAGGGGCGCCGCGCCGCACCCAGATGCCGACCCGGTCGTCAAAGGTCTCGCCGATAACATTGAACTGCGCCAGCGCCCGGATGATCCAGTCTTCCAGGTCATGGACGAAGCCGCGGACGTCGTTTCCGCGTCCTTTCAGGTCGATCATCACATAGGCGATGCGTTGGCCGGGGCCGTGATAGGTATATCTCCCGCCGCGCCCGGTGCGGTATATGGGAAACCTGTCCGGGTCGAGAAGCTCGGCGTCTTCGGCGCTGGTGCCGGCGGTGTAAAGGGGCGGGTGTTCCAGCAGCCAGACCATCTCCGCCACCCGGCCGGCATGAATGTCCTCAACGCGTTGTTCCATATAGGAAATGGCGTCGGTATAGGCAACGGGGGCATCGCTGATCCGCCATTCGACGGGGGCGGCGGTATTATTGCTCTTATCCGCTGTCATCGACTTTCCTTAGCGGGCTTGATTGGACGGCCTGCATTTGGTATTCCCCCTCACAGTACATTTGTAAAGGAATTTGCGGTCGTGGCGGAACTGGTAGACGCGCAGCGTTGAGGTCGCTGTGGGAGCAATCCCGTGGAAGTTCGAGTCTTCTCGACCGCACCAAATTCCAAGGCCCGCCGCAACCGCGACGGGCCTTTTTTTTGATGTAGGGAATTTCTGGGTGGTGGATACGGATAAAGCAACGGTCGCCCCCGAAGACCAGGTCCACGACCTGGAGGGCGGTATCGAACAGGATGTCGTCGAGGCCCTCGCCGCCGACGAGCAGGGCCGCCTGCGCCAACTGATCGAGCCCCTACATCACGCCGATGTCGCCTCCCTGCTGGAACGGCTTGGCGCCGGTGACCGCGACCAGGTCGTCGATATCCTTCGCCCCGATTTCGACCATGAAATTCTCGCCGAACTGGATGAAACGGTCCGTGATCACGTCATCGATCGGCTGGGCGTTGAGGAAGTGGCGGCGGCGCTTCAGGAAATGGATTCCGACGATGCGCTGGATGTCATCGAGGAGCTGGACGACGAAGAACAACAACAGGTCCTGGACGCCATTCCCGCCGGTGACAGGACGCTGATCGAAGAAGGCTTATCCTATCCGGAAGACAGCGCCGGGCGATTGATGCAGCGAGAGGTGGTGACGATTCCGACGTTCTGGAGCGTTGGTGAGACGATCGACTTCCTCCGCAAAAGCGCCGATCGGGAGGATGGCCAGGCCGGCGGCGAAAACGAATTGCCGACGCAGTTCTATGACATTTTCGTTGTTGACCCAATGCACAAGCCGGTCGGCACCATCCCGCTGAGCCGTATCTTGCGGACCGCGCGCCAGGTTCCGGTGACCGACATCCTGGAAACGGACATGAAACTGTTACCCGTGACCACCGATCAGGAAGACGTCGCCATCGTGTTTCGTCAACGTAATCTGGTGTCGGCGCCGGTGGTCGATAACGCCGGGCGCCTGGTCGGCGCCATCACCATTGATGACGTGGTCGATGTTATCGATGAAGAGCACGAAGAAGACATCATGCTTCTGGGCGGCGTTAAGGAAGATGATCTCTATGACGCCACCCTGGATACCACGCGGGCGCGTTTTGGCTGGCTGTTGATTAATCTGGCGACGGCGATTCTGGCCTCCATCGTCATCGGTCTTTTCGATGCCACCCTGGATCAAATGGTCGCCTTGGCGGTGCTGATGCCGATCGTCGCGTCCATGGGCGGCAATGCCGGCACCCAGACCCTGACCGTCGCCGTCAGGGCGCTGGCGATGAAGGAACTGACGCCGACCAACGCGGCGCGGGTGATCGGTAAGGAAGCCCTGGTTGGGTTGTTCAACGGCGTGATGTTCGCTGCCTTGATCGGCGTTGTCGCCTGGTTGTGGTTCGACAATCTTGGCTTGGGGGCGGTGATCGGACTGGCGATGGTCGTCAACATGTTCGTCGCCGGTCTGGCCGGCACGACCATACCATTGGCCCTCGACAAGTTGGGTATCGATCCGGCGGTTGCGTCGAGCGTGTTCCTGACCACCATCACCGATGTCGTCGGGTTTTTCGTCTTCTTGGGGTTGGCGGCGCTGCTGCTCTTCTAATTTCCAAGGCTTCTTTACGTTAACGTCAACGTAAGTTACCCTGCGGCCATGACTGATAGCTTTGGCATTGCCGAACTGGCCCGGGAATTCGACGTTACCACCCGGACCATTCGTTTCTATGAGGATAAGGGCCTGCTGACGCCTGTCCGTAAGGGCCAACGCCGGGTCTATATGCCCCGCGACCGGGTCCGCCTGAAACTGATCATGCGCGGCAAGCGGCTGGGGTTTTCGTTGGACGAAATCCGCGCCATGATCGACCTCTACGATGTTGACCCAACGGAGGTAACGCAGCTTCGCCACTTCATTGATAAGATTCTTGAACGCAAGGCGGCCCTGGAACGTCAACAGGCCGATATTGCCGAAACCTTGGCGGAAATCAGCCGTATCGAGGCCCAGTGTTCGTCGCTGTTGAAGGAAAAGCAGAAAAAATGACCACACCGGATACCGCCCATGGCAAAGCCGCATTAAGAGTCGGGATCGGCGGCCTCGGCACGGTCGGCTTGCCGGTGGCAAAGTGGTTAGATGGTGAGACGGAAGCGGGACTAACCCTGGCGGCGGTCGCATCGGGGAACAAGGAACGCGCCCTGGAACGTGTTGCCGATTTCAACACCCCCGTCCCCGTCGTCGAACTTGGCGAATTGGCGGACTGTTGCGACGTCATCGTCGAATGTGCGCCACCCGGAAAATTTGAGGAAATCGCGGACCCGGCGATCCAGGCCGGGCGAATATTCATGCCTTTAAGCGTCACCTCATTGCTGGACCGTATGGACCTGATTGAAACGGCGCGTCAAACGGGGGCGCGCATTATCGTGCCGACGGGGGCGCTGCTGGGTCTTGATGCGCTCAGGGCCGCTGCGCTCGGCACCATCCATTCCGTTACCATGATTACCCGCAAGCCGCCGAGGGGGTTGGCGAAGGCGACATTCGTGATTGAACAGGGGATTGATCTCGATGGCCTCACCGAGCCCAAGAAACTCTTCCAAGGCTACGTTTCCGAGGCGGCGGCACTGTTTCCGGCCAATGTCAATGTCGCCGTCGCCGTGGGTCTTGCCGGGATCGGCCCGGACAAGACTGAATATGAGATTTGGGCCGACCCCGGCGTGACCCGCAACACCCATACCATCAAGGTCGATGCCGACACCGTTCATTTTGAGATGACCATCGCCAATGTGCCGACCGAAGAAAATCCGGCGACCGGAAAATTGGTGCCGTTGAGCGTCATCGAAACGCTGCGTGGCCTGGTGACGCCGTTCAAGGTCGGCACGTAAGAGGAGGCGGGGGATGACGGACTTCACCGCCAAGGATCCGAACTTCGAGGCGCGGGTGCGAAAAAGCTTCGAGGCGCAAGGCATCATGGGCCACCTTGGCGCCAGGCTGGTCTCGGTTACCCCCGGCGCTTGCGAAATTGATCTTCCGTATTCGGACGCGGTATCTCAACAACATGGTTTTTTCCATGGCGGCGTCATTGGCACCATCGCCGACAGCGCCGGCGGTTATGCCGGTTTTAGCCTGATGGATGCCGATGACGGGGTTTTGACGGTTGAATACAAGATCAACCTGATGGCGCCGGCATCCGGGGAATTGCTGATTGCGCGCGGCCAGGTGTGGCGGCCGGGGCGGACCCTGACCGTCACCATGGCCGAGGTCTCCGTGGTCAACGATGGCAAGGAGACCGTCTGCGCCGCCATGCAGCAAACCTTGATGCGCATCGTCGGCCGCGCCGACGTTTCCGGCTAAGGTCGGTCCATGCAAACCGGGATTCCCTTCGTTCAGTTTCTCCTGACCATCGCGGGCGCGGTCACCGCTGCTCTCGGCCTCGCCCTTTGGGCGCTGGAAAGCGGTCGGGATGAGGAACTGACGCCGTCTCGCCGCCGTCTCGGTGAAAGCTGGCGGATGCTATCACAAGCCCCTTGGCGCGATATCATCCCCTGCATAACCGGTTGGCTGGTGAAAAAAACCAATGATCTGATTCGGTCGTTTTTTCAGGAAGCGGATCAGGGCATTGCCTTCGGCGGGGTGGTTTTTATCATCCTGTTCATCTTCATCCCCCTTGCCGCCGCCCTGAATGCGTTGTTCGGGGGGTCTTCGTTTCTGTTTTGGTATTACGGGACGTTGTTGGCGGCCCTGGCATTTCTGAACGTATCCGGAGAAACGGGACGGTTGCGGATTGTCAGCAGCATGGTCGCGGTTTATCTGGGCTTATCGTTTTTTGTCGTTATCCCGGTCTATGTCCTCCAGTCCTTTACCGAGGTGACCATCAATTCCATTTTCTCTCATAGCGTCCTCAAAAGTCTGCTGGTTGCCATTATCTGGTACGTGGCGGCCTATGGGGCAGGGGTGTTGATCGATACTTGGTTCCGGTCGCGTGGAATTGACCCGGTCGCCTCGCCGACGGCGCGGTTTATTAATCAGTTCCTGGCGGCGTTGCCGGTGGCCTATGTGTTGACCTTCTTTGCCCTGCTGGCCGGTCATTTCGGGGTGCTGGAGCAAAGTCCCGCCCGGTCGTGGCGACTGGTTCTGGCCAGCACCGGGCTGACGGCGCTCAGTCTGCCGACGACGTTGTTGATTCTGGGCCTTGGTGCGAAAAACAGGTCTTTGCTGCCGGTTTGGTATTTATTAGCGTTGTTCGCGATTTTTGATTATTCGGTTCTGGTCGCCATTGTCGCC
Source organism: Pseudomonadota bacterium (assembly GCA_027624235.1). Lineage (GTDB taxonomy): Bacteria > Pseudomonadota > Alphaproteobacteria > Rhodospirillales > Casp-alpha2 > Casp-alpha2. The sequence goes on from JAQBYB010000005.1 coordinate 61,230, forward strand.
TATGCGGGCACCGATCAATCGGTTACCCAAACCGGGGTCCTCAACGTCTTGATTGGCCTGACCCAGGACGGCAAGGCGGTTTATATGGGCCCGCAATTCTGGATTTTACACCTGCCGTTTTTGCCGTTGGTTGTGTTTTTCCTTGGCATTGGAAGCGGGTTCATTGTCAAAGGCGTTATCCGTGGCGTTGGCGCTTTCTCTGGTCCCGCGTTTGCCTTCGATCAGCCCTATCTTGCGTCCGCCTTTGTCTGCGCGGGGTGGGCTCTTGTGTTTTGGGGCGTGGCATTGCTGCTTAAATTGACGTTTACGTAAACGTCAAGTATGGTTTCGATATCCATCAACCCTGCCTGGGAGATAGGAAGCCCAATGATTGCCAACGATTTTCCGGCCCTGGATTTCAATCTCGGTGAAACCGCCGATATGTTGCGGAATACGGTGCGCAGCTTCGCCGCCGACGAAATTGCGCCACGTGCCGCCGGCATCGATGCAAGCAATGAATTCCCGGCTGATTTATGGCGCAAGATGGGTGACCTTGGCCTGCTTGGGATCACCGCCGACGAAGCCTACGGCGGCGCCGGCATGGGCTACCGCGAACATGTCGTGGCGATGGAGGAAATCAGCCGCGCGTCCGCGTCCGTGGGCTTAAGCTACGGCGCCCATTCCAACCTCGCCGTCAATCAGCTTCAGATCAACGGCTCCGAGGATCAAAAACAACGCTACCTGCCGAAGATGATCTCCGGCGAACACGTCGGCGCGTTGGCGATGAGTGAGCCCAATGCCGGATCCGACGTCATCGGCATGAAGTTAAAGGCCGATAAAAAGGGCGACCGCTATATCCTCAACGGCACCAAAATGTGGATCACCAACGGCCCCGACGCCGACACCCTGATCATCTATGGCAAGACCGATGCGGACGCCGGCTCCAGGGGCCTGACCAGCTTTATCGTCGAAAAAGGCTTCAAGGGCTTTTCCACGACCGCCAAGCTGGACAAGCTCGGCATGCGGGGCTCAAACACCTGTGAGTTGGTGTTCACCGATTGCGAGGTGCCGGCGGAAAACGTGCTGGGTGGGATCGGCAACGGCTCCAGGGTATTGATGAGCGGCCTTGATTTTGAGCGCACCGTGTTGGCCGCCGGGCCGTTGGGCATCATGCAGGCATGCATGGATGTGGTGCTGCCCTATGTGCATGAGCGCAAGCAGTTCGGCGAGGCCATCGGGACGTTTCAGCTGATGCAGGGAAAGCTGGCCGATATGTACACCACCATGAACGCCGCCAAGGCCTACGTCTATGCCGTGGCGGCGGCGTGTGATGCGGGCGCCGGGGCCAGGAAAGACGCCGCCGGGGCGATCCTGTTCGCCGCCGAAAAAGCCACCTGGATGGCGCTGGAAGCCATACAATGCCTGGGCGGCATGGGTTATATGAACGAAAGCCCGACGGGCCGCCTGCTCAGGGACGCCAAACTGTACGAAATCGGCGCCGGCACCTCGGAAATCCGCCGCTGGCTGATCGGCCGCGAGTTGTTCGAGGAAACTGGTAACTAGTTTGTTTGACAAATAAGGTCATTTTGTGACATATACACAGGGTAACTTGAATTTGGAGGTGTACTATGACCAAGGTTTTGGAACGACAAACCTGGAATGACATGACGAAAATTGCTGATGGGCTGCCTTCAAAGGCGGAAAAGATTCGGCAACTCCATAGTAGCGGTTACCCCCTCGCCGATATCGCCCGTTTTCTCGAAATCCGTTATCAGCATGTTCGCGGTGTGGTGATTCGGGCCAAGGAAAAGGAAGCGCGGCAAGTAAAAGACGATCAATCGGCGATGCCGCCGGCCCAAGTCTCCGCGCAAGTGGGGCCAGAAGGGCGGATCGTTATTCCAGCACCCTATCGCCGGCTTCTCGGAATAGAGAGCGGCGGCCATGTCACCATGCTGTGGGAAGATGGTGAGATTAGACTGTTCGGTCGTGACAGGGCTATTGCGCGGGCGCAGGCACTCGTTGCCCCCTACCTCGAAGATGAGTCGACTTCGACCGAAGCCTTCCTTGCCGAACGCCGCCAAGAGGCCCAACGTGAGGCTTCCGGTGGGTGAGGTTGTGCTTGACGCGTCCGCGGTAATCGCGCTGTTGCGCCGCGAGGCGGGAGCCGATGTCGTCGCATCCGCACTTCCGGGCGCCATGATATCGGCGGTGAATTTGTCGGAAGTTGCTGTCTGGCTTTCGGATGCGGGCGTTAAGGACGACACTGTTCGACAGACATTGGACGGATTGAGGCTTGACCATTGCACCTTCGATAGCGAAACAGCGTTCAGATCGGCAGGGCTCAGAAAGTCGACACGGAATAAAGGGCTTTCACTGGGCGATCGTGCGTGTTTGACCCTTGCCTTGGAATTGGATCTTCCCGTATTAACCGCCGATCGAATCTGGGCCGAATTGGATATTGGGGTTGACGTCTTGCTTATTCGGGAATGAAAGAAATTATCTAATGGCGACACACGCAAAGTTAATAACCCCCGCCCTCGACCCGGAAACGGTCGCGGTTCGCGTCGGCACCACCTACCCGGAACCGTTCAAGCTGGGCGTCGAGGCGCGGCAAAAGCGGGTCATCGGCGACGCCCTCGGCTTGAGCCAGTTTGGCGTCAATACGGTGCGGCTGACTGCCGGCGTGATGTCGTCGCAGCGTCATTGGCACAGCCATGAGGACGAATTCGTGATGGTGCTGGAAGGCGAGTTGGTCCTCGTCACCGACGCCGGGGAGCAAGTATTGGGGCCGGGCATGGCCGCCGGGTTTCCGGCCGGATCGGGTGATGGCCATCATTTGATTAATCGCACCGACAGTGACGCGGTTTACCTGGAAGTCGGTGGCCGCGACGGGCAAGATGACGTCGACTATCCGGACATCGACATGATCCGCCGCACCCGTGGCGGCACGAAGGTATTTCTGCACAAGGATGAAACGCCCTATTGAGGGCAGGAATGGAATGAGCGCCATGAGCGACAATAAAGACCCCATCGTCATCGTCGGCGCCGCCAGGACGCCCATGGGCGGCTTCCAGGGCGACCTGTCGCCGGTCACGGCGCCGGAGCTGGGCGGCGTCGCCATCAAGGCGGCGATTGAGAGAAGCGGATTGACAGGCGACGACATCGACGAGGTGATCATGGGGCTTTGCCTGTTCGCCGGTCTCGGCCAAGCCCCGTCCCGCCAGGCCGCCCATCACGCCGGACTTCCCTGGGACACTGGATGCACCACCATCTCGAAGATGTGCGGTTCCGCCATGAAGGCGGCAATGCAGGCCCACGACGGCATTGTTGCCGGATCATCGACGGTGACCGTCGCCGGCGGCATGGAAAGCATGTCCAACGCGCCCTATTTGCTGGAGAAAGCCCGGCAGGGCTATCGGCTTGGCCACGGTGGTACGGTCAAGGATCATATGTTTATCGACGGCCTGGAAGACGCCTATGACCGGGGCAAATTGATGGGCTGTTTCGCCGAGGACACGGCAACCAAATACCAGTTCACCCGTGATGCCCAGGATGATTTCGCCATTGAATCTCTCCGCCGCGCCAAAACGGCCATCGAAGACGGCAGCTTCAAGGGGGAGGTCGTGCCGGTGACGGTCAAGACCCGCAAGGGCGATGTCGTTGTCGACCAGGATGAGCAGCCGCTCAAGGCCAACATCGATAAAATTCGCCAGTTGAAGCCGGCGTTTACCGCAGACGGTACCGTGACGCCGGCCAATTCCAGTTCCATTTCCGATGGCGGTGCGGCGCTGGTATTAATGCGGATGTCGGAGGCTGAAAAACGTGCACTTACACCTTTAGCGGCGATCCGCGGCCATGCCACCCATGCCCAGGAACCGGCCTGGTTTACCACCGCCCCCATCGGCGCCGTTAAGAAATTGTTGGACAAGACCGGCTGGGACAAGGCCGAGGTCGATTTGTTTGAGATCAATGAAGCCTTCGCCGTCGTCACCATGGCGGCGATGCGCGATCTGGGTATTCCGCACGATAAGGTCAACGTCCATGGCGGGGCGTGCGCATTGGGCCATCCCGTCGGCGCGTCCGGGGCGCGGATAATCGTTACCTTGCTGGCGGCGCTGCAAAAATACGATCTGAAAAAGGGCGTCGCGTCGCTGTGCATCGGCGGCGGCGAGGCGACGGCCATGGCCATCGAGCGGATAAGCTGACATGGCGCGGCGCAATATTTCCCAGGGATCAAAATTCGAAGAACTGGCCGGGTATTCTCGTGCCGTGGTCGATGATCCGTGGGTGTTCGTTTCCGGCACCACCGGGTTCGATTATGCCGCCGGGACTATATCGGACGATATCACCGAGCAGACGGAGCAGATATTCCGCAACTTAAACTGGGCACTGAAGGAAGCGGGCGCATCCCTGGACGATGTAGTTCGAGTGCGGGTCTATCTGGCGGCGGCTGAATATTTCAAGCCGGTTGCCGCAGTACTGGGCCGTGAGTTCGCATCGGTGCGCCCCACCAATACCACAGTCGTTACGGACCTCGTCTATCCCACCATGAAGGTGGAGATCGAAGTCACGGCGAAAAAGAGAGATACATAATTGATGTCCACCATATTAATCACCGGCGCCAACCGTGGGTTGGGGCTGGAGTTCGCCAAACAATACGCCGCCGACGGTTGGCGGGTGATTGCCGCCTGCCGCGATCCGGCCAAGGCCAGTGATCTAAGCGCGGCGGCAGGCGATATTCAGATCGAAACCTTGGATGTGGACGACCAGGCGTCCGTCGACCGGCTTGCGGAAAAACTGAAGGACGACGCCATCGACCTGCTGATCAACAACGCCGGTATTTACGGTCCTCGTCATCTGCCGGCCGAGGATATGGATTATGAAGCCTGGGGACAGGTGTTGCGCACCAATACCATGTCGCCGTTCCGGGTGACGATGGCGTTTCTGCCGCACGTCAAAAAAAGCGACAAAAAGGTGATCGCCACGCTGTCGTCCAAATTGGGCAGCTTGAAGGGAAACCGGGGCGGCGGTGAATATATCTATCGGTCCTCGAAAGCGGCGCTCAATACGGTGATGAAAGGGCTGTCCTTCGACATCGCCGATGATGGGGTTTCGTTTGTGCTGTTGCACCCGGGGTGGTCGAGCACCGACATGGGCGGGCCGAATGCGCCGGTCAAACCGGCCGATGGCGTCGCCGGGCTCATCAAGGTTCTGGCCGGCATCAAGTCCGGCGAGACGTGTGTTTATTACGACTATGAAGGCAACGAGTTGGACTGGTAGGAAAAAGTAATGAGCGACCCCATTCAGTTCTATTTCGATTTTTCATCGCCGTACGGCTATTTCGCCGCCCTTAAAATCGACGATCTGGCGGCGTCTTTTGACCGCGACGTGGTGTGGCGCCCGATGATGCTGGGCGCGGCGATGAAAGTGACCGGCGCCCAGCCCCTGGCCGACGTCGCGATCAAGGGTGATTACTGCAAGAACGATTGGGACAGGCTGGCGCGATTCATGGAAGTACCGTGGACGATGCCGGACCCGTTCCCGATCGCCACCCTGGCCGCGGCGCGGGCCTTTTATTGGCTAGATGATCTGGACCCGGCTTGGGCCAAGCGTTTTGCCCTGGCCGCCTATGATACCTATTTCGGCCAGGGCCAGGACATCACCGCCCCTGAGGTTGTTGCCGATGTTGCCGAGCCGCTGGGCATCGACCGGAACGCCTTGCTGGCTGCTGTGCAGGACCAAGTCATCAAACAACGGCTCAAGGATGAAACCGCCAAGGCCATTGAGGCCGGCGTTTTCGGCTCGCCCTTCTTTTTGATCGACGGAGAGTCCTTCTGGGGCGCCGACCGGCTGTGGATGATCCGCCGCTGGTTGAAATCCGGCGGTTGGTAACGAACCCTTCAAGGAACACGGAAGATGGCTCTTAAAACCAGCGTCAAACAATTGGTCCAGGAGGCCGAGGCCGCGATCAAGACGATCCCGGTGTTGGAGGCTTTGGGCCTGTTGGACAGCGACGACCATGTTTTCGTCGATCTTCGTGACGTCAGGGAACTGGAGCACGACGGCATGCTTCCCGACGCCTTCCACGCACCCCGGGGGATGATCGAATTCTGGATCGACCCGGAAAGCCCGTACCACAAGGATATCTTCGCGTCGGGCAAGACCTTTGTCTTCTATTGCCGTTCGGGCTGGCGTTCGGCCTTGGCCACCAAAGCGGTGCAGGACATGGGCCTGGAAAACGTCTGTCATATCCACGGCGGCTTCACCGCCTGGAAAGAGGCCGAATGCCCGGTTGTCGATAGACCCAAAAAGCAAAAGGATTAAACCAGGAAGCCAACCATGAGCACCTTTAAATCCACCATCGATGCAACAACCAAGGCCTTTGCCACCAACAAAGCGGCGATGCTGGGCGCCGTCGATGATCTGCGCGCCGTGCTTGCCAAGATCGAAGAGGGCGGCGGCGAGAAAGCCCGCAAGAAACATCTGGATCGCGGCAAACTGTTGCCACGCCAACGCATCGAAAAGCTGATCGACCCGGGTACGCCGTTTTTGGAGTTTTCGGCCCTCGCCGGGCACGGGCTATATGACGACGACGTTCCGGCCGGCGGCATCATCACCGGGCTCGGCCGGATTAACGGCACCGAGGCGGTGATTGTCGCCAATGACGCCACCGTCAAGGGCGGCACCTATTACCCGATTACCGTCAAGAAGCACCTGCGCGCGCAGGAAATCGCCCAGGAAAATAACCTGCCATGCATTTATCTGGTTGATTCAGGCGGTGCGTTTCTACCCGCCCAGGACGAGGTTTTTCCCGACCGCGAGCACTTCGGGCGGATATTTTATAACCAGGCCCGGATGTCGAGCGCCGGCATCCCCCAGGTCTCGGTGGTGATGGGCTCGTGTACGGCGGGCGGCGCGTACGTGCCGGCGATGTCCGACGAAAGCATTATCGTTAAGGGCCAAGGCACGATCTTTCTGGGTGGGCCGCCGTTGGTCAAGGCCGCGACCGGCGAGGTGGTGACGGCGGAGGAATTGGGCGGCGCCGATGTGCATTCCCGCATTTCCGGCGTCACCGACCATGTCGCCGACGATGACGCCCATGCCTTGGAACTGGCGCGGCGCGCCGTCGACCATCTCAACAGGGTCAAAGACGTGTGCATGGATGTGCGTGACCCGGTCGACCCGGTGTATGACCCTGCTGATCTTTATGGAATCATCCCGACCGACCGGCGGATGCCTTTTGATGTCCGCGAAATTATCGCCCGGATTGTTGATGGATCCGAATTCGATGAGTTTAAGCGCCGCTATGGCGAGACTATCGTTTGCGGTTTCGCCCGCATTTATGGGATTCCTGTTGGGATTATCGCCAACAACGGCATCCTGTTTTCCGACTCCGCCCTGAAGGCCACGCATTTCATTGAGCTGTGCAGCCAGCGGGGGATTCCGCTGGTGTTCCTTCAGAATATTTCCGGCTTCATGGTCGGCAAGCAGGCCGAGGCCGGCGGCATCGCCAAGGACGGGGCCAAGATGGTCAGCGCCGTCGCCTGCGCCAGGGTGCCGAAGTTCACCGTCGTCATCGGCGGTAGTTTCGGCGCCGGCAATTATTCCATGTGCGGGCGCGCCTATGGGCCGCGGTTCCTGTGGATGTGGCCGAATGCCCGGATTTCGGTGATGGGCGGCATCCAGGCGGCGGCAGTGCTGGCGACGGTCAAGCGCGAAGGCATGGAAGCCAAAGGCGAGACCTGGTCGGCGGAAGACGAAGCCGCGTTCAAGCAGCCGATCCTCGATCAATATGAAACCCAGGGCCATCCGTTTTACGCCAGCGCCCGGCTTTGGGATGACGGCATTATCGAACCCGCCGATACCCGCCATGTTCTCGGCCTGGGCCTGCAGGCGTCGTTGAATGCGCCGATCGAGAAAACCACCTTCGGCGTGTTTAGGATGTAGGGGCGGGGAGGCGGGAAATATGACTGATGCATCCATCATCACGGCCAAAGACAACGGCCGGGCGACCGTGACCCTCAACCGGCCCGACGTCCACAATGCCTTCGACGACGAATTGATTGCGCGACTTGCCGGAGAGCTGGAAAAACTGGACCAGGACCCTGACGTCGGTGTCGTTGTCCTTGCCGGCGAAGGGAAAAGCTTTTCCGCCGGCGCCGACTTGAACTGGATGAGGCGCGTCGCCGAGTATTGCGAAGCCGAGAATCTGGCCGGCGCCGTGGCCATGGCCCAGATGTTGAAGACCTTGCACGGTTTATCGAAGCCGACAATCGCGCGTGTCCATGGCGCCGCGTTCGGCGGCGGGGTCGGGCTGGTGGCGTGCTGCGACATCGCCTTTGCTTCCGAGGCCGCTTTGTTTTCCCTATCCGAGACCAAATTGGGGTTGGTGCCGGCGACGATCTCGCCCTATGTCATCACCGCCATCGGCGAACGCCAATCAAGACGCTACATGTTGAGCGCGGAGCGCTTCGATGCCTTGGAAGCCATGCGCATCGGGTTGGTGCATGGGGTTGTCGCGGCGGCGGACCTGGATCAGGTGATTGATGAGATGGCCGCGACGTTGCTGGCCAACGGGCCAAAGGCCATGGCCGAGGTTAAGGAGATGATTGTTTCGGTCGCCGGGCGGCCCATTGATGATGATCTGGCCAATGAAACGGCGGCCCTGATCGCCCGGATTAGAGTTTCCGAAGAAGGCCGGGAAGGGCTGGCGTCGTTTCTGGAGAAGCGCAAGCCGGACTGGGGTAAATGCTAGCGGCAAAAGTAAAAATGGTCGAAGTCGGTCCCCGCGACGGCCTCCAAAACGAACCGCGGACGGTATCGACGAAGGCGAAGATCGAACTGATTGACCGGCTTGGCGCCGCCGGCCTGACGGCGATTGAGGTCGGCAGTTTCGTGTCGCCGAAGCGGGTCCCGCAAATGGCCGATACCGCCGAAGTCGTCGCCGGGATTTCGCGCCGGAATGGCGTCCGCTATGCGGCGTTGACGCCGAATATGCAGGGGTTTGAGGCGGCCCTGGCTGCCGGCGTCAATGAGATCGCGGTGTTCGCCGCCGCCACGGAGGCTTTTTCGCAAAAAAATCTTAATTGCTCCATGGCGGAGAGTCTGGACAGGTTTCGTCCCGTGTGCGAGGCCGCCAAGGCAGCGGATATACCGGTTCGCGGTTATATCTCCTGCGTGCTCGGTTGTCCGTATGAAGGCGATGTAAGGGCCGATGCGGTCGCTTCCCTGGCCGGGGCATTGACCGAGATGGGGTGTTATGAAATTTCCCTGGGCGACACCATCGGCGTCGGCACCGTTGCCGGCGTCCGGGCGTTGATTACAACTGTTTCCGGTGTCGTGCCGGTCAACCGGTTGGCGGTCCATTTCCATGATACCTATGGCCAGGCTCTGGCCAATATTATGGCGGCATTGGACATGGGCGTTGGCGTGATCGACAGCGCTGTCGGTGGCTTGGGTGGGTGCCCCTATGCGGAAGGCGCCACCGGCAACGTCGCCTCTGAGGATGTCCTTTATATGCTTAACGGCCTTGGTCTGGAGACCGGCGTTGATCTAGAGGCCTTGGTGGCGGCGGGACGGTTTATTTGCAATGCGCTGGGGCGCCCGACCGCCTCGAAGGTATCGCAAGCGTTTTCGGGAAAGCAGCAGGCATGAGCCAGCATTTGATAAAGCTGTCCGTCGGCGTCGAGGATGTTCGCCATCTGGCCCGTCTTCAGGACCAGCGGCTTGCCGATGCCGAGCGCCGGGGCGGGGTTGCTGAACTAAAACACGTAACCCGCAATACGCCCAAGCGGGCCAAGGAAATCCTGAAAGGAGGGTCCATTTTTTGGGTTATCAAAGGGTTTGTCAGGGCCAGACAGCCGGTTATCGCCCTACGGCCCGTTGAGCGCGATGACGGGCGTCCTGCCTGCGCCCTGGTGCTTAAACCCGGTTTGATCCGAACCGAGCTCAGGAGTTTCCGTCCGTTTCAAGGATGGCGGTATCTTTCCGCCGATGACGCCCCGCCGGACGCGGCCTTTCTCAAAGAGGGGCAAGAGGATGTCCCCGATGAAATGGCGGCGGAATTGAAGGGGCTTGGGTTACTTTAAATTACCCCATCAAAAAGTTGCGAATAGGACTCCATCCATCCAAAAGGGTTGGGTAATATGGGGTCAAATATTCCAGGGAAGGCGTTGCTCATGGCGGACTACGATATTTCAAACCTGAAGTTTTTGGTTGTCGATGACGATGCCAACATGCGTCAGCTGATCCGGACCATTCTGGGTTCTCTGGGGGTGAGTGCTGTTGAAGCTGCCGGCGGCGCGGATCAAGGCTATGCCATGCTTGGTAAATTTGCCGCCGATATTGCTATTTGCGACCTCCGGATGGACCCTTTGAATGGGATCGATTTTGCCCGCATGGTCCGCACCGGGGACGATAGCCCCAATATATATCTGCCGATCATCATGCTGACCGGCCATGCCGAATTAACCGCGGTTCAACAAGCCCGGGATGTGGGCGTGCACGAATTTTTGACCAAGCCGGTCGCTCCCGCCAAACTTTATAAAACAATTGAGGGATTGATCGAAAAGCCGCGCGCCTTCGTCCGGTCCAAGGGTTATTTTGGCCCTGATCGCCGCCGCCGAGCGGACCCAAATTTCCCAGGGCAGGAACGCAGAAGGAAAGTTTGAAAAGCTTCTTTTGATGCAAAAATTTCTATATAAAATAAAGACTTAACTGATATTCCTAGTTCCATTTACCGATAACGCTGAAACGCTTTCAGCTTGCCTTGTTAACGGCTTTGCCTATAGGTTTAGTCAATCCTCGCCCCTAGGGAAAATATCATCATGGCCGACGATAAACTGGAAATCATCAATCCACCCAATGCCTTAAAGCAAAAGGTCGGGATCGGGGGGGCCGGCGCCGTCGACCTTGAAGCCCTTGAGAGGGCCGAGCAGGTCATCGCCGGAATGACCGACAGTTATCTGGAATGGGTGGTCGAAGACCTGAAAAAAATTGAACAGGCCTATCTAGCGTTGGCATCAGCCCGTGGCGATAAAAAAGAAGAAGTTAAGGCCGTGTTCCAGATTTCCCATGACATTAAGGGCCAAGGCGGTAGTTTCGGATACGACTTAATGACCGCAATCGGTAACGAGCTTTGCCGCCTGATTGAAAAAGCCGACAAGGTTGGCGCCAGTGAGATAGCGGCAATCAAGCTTCATATCGACGCCTTGAAGTTGGTGATCACCGAAGACTTGAAGGGAAATGGGGGAAAGGAAGGCGAACAAATGCTCTCCGGCCTTCAAAAGGTCTGCGACAAGCTTCTGGTTTGATGTAGCCCACTTTTTTGGTTGAGTTCGAATAACGGCTTCGGCCGTTTTTCTTTTTCAGCCTTGGCGGTTGCGGAAATCCTGAAGCCAACTGAGATGAGCCATCAAGGCCTGGATGTCGTGATCCAACCATTCATTAAGATACCCGGTGTCGTCGGTATGGCGCTGGCGTAATTCTTCCAGGCGCGCCAATTCGGTCTCTTGGGCCTCGATCAGAATTTCCGTTTGCGAGCGCTGATCAGTTTCGCTCAATAGATGCAGAAATCGGAATTTCAGCGCCACGATCAATTTGTTCATCTCGCTGGCTTGGGCGCGGACGTTTGCAGTCAACAGTTTGCGAAGTTCGGCGTCGCCTTCCCCGGTGATGCTGAGAACCGCATCATCCTCCATTCCAACGCCGTCCACGGCCGTCACCAGGCCTTCGTATTTTAGCAGTTCCAATGAGGTTCCCATGACCTCAAGGGATGGCCCGGTGATATGGCTAATGAAATGGCGAATAGCATTGACCAGGGCGCTGTAATGAACAGGCCCGGAAGCCAATGTGCCGAGGGCACAAAGACGGACGGCTTCCTTCGGGGTCAAGGTGTTGTCCGCATACATCGCGAAAATCCGTTCCTTTTCAAGGTAATACTATCGACCAAGGAAGTCTAAGTCTACTCTCCGGGGGGGCTTGGAGATTTCGCCGCGGTTATGCCGGAAGAAGAGGGAGTTCGAAGTAAAAGGTGGTTCCGGTGGCGTTGCCGGGATCGTTTCTGTTGACGAAATCGATGCTTCCACCATGTTTTTCGATGATGGTCTTTGAGATGTTGAGGCCGAGCCCGGTACCACCGACCTTACGAGTATCGGAGGAATCCGCCTGGGTGAATTTTTCAAAAATGTTGCCTTGGAATTCACCTGGGATTCCCGGCCCGTTGTCGGTAACGGAAACTCGAGCCTTGCCCTCCACGTTGGTTACGGCGATTTCGACACGTCCCCCCTTGGGGGAGAACTTAGCGGCATTGGAAAGAAGATTGACCAGTGCTTGAATCAAACGGTCTTTATCCCCGCGCACCATAAGGCCTGGTTCGGCGTCTGTTAATAGAAATTGGATGTCATACTCGTCGGCGTATCCCTGGCTTGCCTCTGTTTCGTTTTTAACCAAGTCAACCATATCGATAGGCTCGAATTGGAATTCCAAAGAGCCGGATTCTATTTTTTCGATATCGAGGATGTCGTTAACCAAACTAATCAGACGCTTGGTGTTCTTTTCCGCCATTTCAATCAGCTCGCGGACATTTTCGGAAACTTTTCCAATGGCGCCACCAGTGATAAGCCCCAAGGAGCCCCGAATTGACGTCAAGGGCGTACGCAGTTCATGACTGACGGTTGAAACGAACTCACTCTTCATTCGATCCATTTCCTTGCGCTGCGTAATGTCGCGAACAATGCCGATGAATATTCGTTCTTCATTCAAAACAACCTCGGTGACCGCTAAATCCATCGGAAAGCGTCGTCCATCCTTTCGTTCACCTTCGACCTCCCGGTCGTTCCCGATGATCTTGCGGTCGCCGGTGGTCAGGTAGTTGGCGAGATATCGGTCATGGCCACTGCGGTAGGGTTCCGCCGCCAACATACAGACGTTTTGGCCAATCAGTTCATTTTCGCTATATCCGAAAATGGTTTCGGTGGCGGGATTAACCGAATGAATGGTGCCGCGTTCATTAATGGTGATGATGCCGTCAATGGCGTTATCGACGATCGCCCGGGTGCGGGCCTCACTTTGCAGCAAGGCTTCATTGATACGCTTACGATCGGTGATGTCGAGGGATGTGCTGACGACACCGATGATTTCACCTGACAAATCCTTCAACGGAACCTTTGTCGTCAACAGGTCCCGGACCCGGCCTTCGGCGTCAATCATTTGATAATCGTAAGGGGGAATGATTTCTCCCCTCTCCATGACGCCCCGATTTTTTTCCGCCACGCGCGCCCCATGTTCCTTGTTTAAGATCGCGGATGTCTTGCCGATAAGGGCATCGGGCTCAAGTTTAAAAAAATCGTAATTGCTCACCCCGGTAGAGCTACGCTGTCATAAATATGGAGTTTCCGTCAAGCGTGGCGCG